>NZ_JTHE03000043.1 GCF_000817775.3 Lyngbya confervoides BDU141951 | reverse complement strand
CTCGTTCTCTAAGAAGCTGGAGAACCATATTGGCGCTATCTGGTACTTCATCCATCATTACAATGCATCCTTACAGGTTTAGGACTACCAAATTTTCAATGGTGATTTTCATGGCCGATACATCCTTGATACAAACTTCAAAGGACGTAAAGCCTCAAACGGCCCTATTTTTCTTGCTTATTGACAACAGAAATGGCCTTCAAGGATTTACGTTAAACCCTGAAAGCCTCACCAGTTATAGAGTTTTGCAGCAATCGGGATGACAGGATTCGAACCTGCGACCCCTTCGTCCCGAACGAAGTGCGCTACCAAGCTGCGCTACATCCCGTAAGCCATATCTTAGCTTATTTTTAATGATGCTCCACAGTGTCCCCCTAATCCAGCCCTTTTAATTCTGGGTTTGGATCCGAGGATTGGCCATAGGACTTCGGTGAGGAAACCGTGACCTGAAGGGGCGGTGTCTTTTCTGCTCTGGAGATCCAGCCTCCCCAGCCCTGAACTCCCCTGATCCAGTCCCTCACGGGATTCATGATCCTGTCAGACAGCTGCTCTCGTTGATTGACCAGAAAAATGCTGACCAGGGTCAGGAAGACGCCCATCATTTGAAACTGGCTCAACACCTCTCCTAGGAAGAGATTCCCGAATCCAAGGGCAAACACAGGGGTAAGAAAGGTTAAGGAGCTTAAGCTTGTCAGATTTCCTGTCGAAGCAAAGAAGAAGAAAAGCCCGTAGGCGATCGCACTGCCAAACACCGAGGCATAGGCGATGGCGCCCCAGTGTCCTAGGGTTAAAGATTGCATGGGGTGATCTTCCCATCCCCAGGATCCGATCAGCAATGGCAAGCCTCCGAGGATCATATGCCAGCCCGTCGCCGAAAGGGCATCTGCATACTGACAGACCTTGCGAATCATCACGGTTCCCACCGCCATCGATAGGGCCGCAAGCAGCATCAGCACCTCTCCCTGGTTCAATCCCTGCAAAAGCCATGCGCCAAAATCTGCTAGAGATCCGCCTGAGAGGGTTGCCCAGCTCAAATTTGCCACCTCGACCTTGGAAAAGCCAATGAAGCTAATCCCCGTCACGCCAATTAAGAGCCCCAACCATCCCAGGGCACCGACGCGCTCTCCGTAGAGGATCCAAGCCAGCAAGGCAACCACCAAGGGCTGCGAATCAATCATGACTGACCCCAGGCCCGCGCCCGTGCGCAGGAGCCCCTGGGCTAAAAATCCCTGAAATAGGGTGCCGTCCACCAGCGCAAACAGCGTGATCCATCCCCAGGCCCTCCATCCCTTGGGCTGCGGGCGGCCCATCCCCAGCGCCGCTAAAAGCACCAGTCCACCCGCAGGCAGGATGCGCATGGCAGCTAAAAATAGCGGCGAGGTTTCCGGAATCACCCCCTTCATCGCCACCATGGCAGTTCCCCACAAGAAAAATGGAGAGAGGATCAAGAGACGATGGCGTAAAAAATGAGCAACAGAGGAGTCCGAAACCATGCAGTTTGTTAAACCCTAACTTGAAGAATCTCAGAATGTTTATATTTCTTAATACTATAGCAGTCTCCCTCTTGGACCGCGTCAACCCTTTCCTGCGGGCGGCTTAGGAACAACTAATGCTAAATTACGGAAAGCTTAACCTGGAGAGACCCCAGCGTTAAGTGCTTATCACCCATCTTCATACTGAAAAACTGTTCATGATCTGGCCATTTAAATCCGGCGCAAAAAAACAAATTGCCAAAATTGAAGTGAAAGGGGCGATCGCGGGGGCGACGCGAGATCATGTCTTGGAAGCCATTGAAACCATTGAAGAAAAAGGATTTCCAGCCCTACTGCTGCGGGTGGATAGCCCCGGCGGCACCGTGGGCGACTCCCAGGAGATCTACGAGGCGCTCAAGCGGATCCAGGAGAAGGTGAAGATTGTCGCCAGCTTTGGGAATATCTCTGCCTCCGGGGGCGTTTACATTGGGATGGGTGCCCATCACATCATGGCGAACCCCGGCACCATTACGGGGAGCATCGGCGTCATCTTACGAGGCAATAACCTGGAAAAGCTGCTGGAGCGCGTGGGAGTTTCCTTTAAGGTGATTAAGTCTGGACCTTACAAAGACATTTTGGCCTTTGACCGGGAGCTGACCGAGCCCGAGCAGACGATTTTGCAGGAGCTGATTGACACCAGCTATGGGCAGTTTGTGCAAACGGTGGCAGAGGCGCGCAATCTTTCCGTGGAAACCGTCAGAACCTTCGCCGATGGTCGTGTTTTTACGGGACAGCAAGCCCTTGAGTTGGGACTGGTGGATCGCCTGGGCACTGAGGAAGATGCCCGCAAATGGCTGGCTGAGCTGGCTGGCCTGGATCCCAAGAAGGCGGAGTGCGTCACCATTGAAGAGGAAAAACCCTTCTGGAAAAAGGTGTTGCCCCTGGGGAGTCGCGCCATTGGGCCCATTCCGCCCCAGATCCGGTCCTGGGTAGAGTTTGAGGTGGCCACCAGTGGGCTGCCCCTGTGGATGTATCGTCCCTAGGAGGAAAAGCACTCGCGGCTCAGGATGGGGGCAAGATGTCAAATTTACTTACATCTTGCGGGGGATTTCACCAAACTGAGGGATGATGATGTCTAACAATGGAGGGTTTAACTGTGTCGTGGAGAGTTCGTTCAATTCGTGGAGCCACTACCTGCACCGTCAATTCAACCGCTGCCATTCGGGATGCGGTGACGGAGTTGCTTGATGAAATCGAAGCCCAAAATTCCCTAGACCTATCCGAAATTGTCCATGTTACCTTTTCTGTGACTCGCGATCTCGATCAAGTTTTCCCGGCGGCGATCGCCCGCGAGCGTGAACATTGGGATCAGGTGCCGCTGCTGGATGTTCAGCACATGTACGTGGAAGGTGGCCTGGAGCGCTGTATTCGTTGCCTGATCCAGTTCAATACCCCCGACCCGGATCGGCCCATCCACCATGTGTACCTGCGTCAGGCCCAGAACCTGCGGCCCGATCTTTGTCTGAGGGCGAAGGTTGCCCTCTAGTCCCTGCTTTCGTTCCCTAGTTTCTCCGCTTTTTCCAAGGATTTTTGATGATGTCGACCGATGCCAAGGTGAAAGACTTCATGACCCCCAGTCCCATCACGATTGCTCCGGCAGCGACGGTCGAGGAGGCCGTCAAGCTGATGGAGGAAAAGGGGATTAGTGGTCTTCCGGTTGCTGACGAGTCTGGGAAGCTGGTGGGAATCATCTCAGAAGGCGATCTTCTGGTGCGCGAGTCTCCCATGAAGCCGCCGCTGTTTCTGTCCTTGCTGGGAGGCGTAATTTACTTTGAGTCTCCTTCTCAGTTTCATCAGCACATTAAAAAGTCCCTGGGAATGCTGGTGAGTGACGTGATGACGGATAAGGTGATTACGGTGATGCCGGAGCAGAGTCTGAGCGAGGCTTCTAACACAATGCTGAGCAAAAAGGTGAACCGTCTCCCGGTGGTGGACGATCAAAAAAGGCTGGTGGGGATTTTAACCCGCCATGATCTGGTGCGGGCCTTAAAGGGGAATTTATCTTGAAAGAAGCATCTTGAAAGAACTATCTTGAAAGAACTATCTTGACAGCCATTGACAGCGAACGGAGAGCATTATCTTGATCTGCCGGTGAAGGGGGTCGAGCCTAAATTACCCGAGATTTCTCTCCGACTGTACCCGCAAGCTTCTCAGGCGGTTGAGGACCAAGGCCACATCCAGGGGGCGCACCGCCGCCAGTTCCCCACTGGGAATGTGCGTTAAGGCGTCCCAGTTCTCGGCGTTTAGAGTGTCCTTCAGAGCTTGGAGTACCATCAAAAACGTGCCAGATCGCTCCTGATGGTGCAGATCTAAGATCAGCAGACTCTGGGCGATCGTTCGCAATTGTCCGGTTTCCACCAGATGTTCCTGGGCCGATACATCCAGGGTTTGATCGCCGATTTGCAGCTGGCTGAGCCCCTGCACCTTCACCTTGGGAGGGCGATCGCCTTGTCCCCGAAACCAGGGCTGCGGCGCAACCACTCGCTGAGAAACATCGCTCATGGTGCTGGTGGCCTCCTGCGTGCGATCTGTGGGATATTGGGCCGCGATCCTCCGGGCCGCTTGAGTACAGTCGCGGGGCTGAAATTGATCCATGGCAATGACGTGGTCCGCCACGTCAAAGTAATCGCCGCTGCCTCCCATCACCAACACCGTGGAGATCTGGCTCTGTTCGTAGAGGCGTCGCACCTGATCAATGAAGGGTGTGATGGGCTCTTTATCTTTTGTGATCAGGGCCTGCATCCGGCGATCGCGGATCATAAAATTAGTGGCCGAGGTGTCTTCATCTAAGAGCAGCACCTGGGCCCCGGCCTCCACCGCTTCAATGATGTTAGCGGCTTGGGACGTGCTGCCGCTGGCATTCTCAGTGCAGAAGGCTGTTGTGGATTGTCCCAGGGGCAAGTCATTAATAAATGGCGATAGGTCAACCCCCTGGACAGATCGTCCTTCCTCAGCCCGAATTTTAATGGCTGAGGGGCAGCTAACCACATATTCACGTCCATCTCCTAGAATATGATTGTAAACTCCGGCCTGGATGGCTTGCAGCAGCGTGGACTTTCCATGATAGCCTCCGCCCACAATCAGGGTCACGCCCGCTGGAATGGCCATTCCGGTCACGGATCCGCGATGGGGACAGTGTAGGGTGGTGCGGAACTGTGGCGGAGCGCGAAAGGGAATGGACTGCCCTTGCAAGGGGCGATCGCTGACGCCAGATTCACGGGGTAAGATGGCGCCATCGGCAACGAACGCCACCAGATTTTGGGCTGCCAGCTGCGATCGCAGGGCTTCGGCGTCCTCGGCGCAAGCCAGGTGATCGGCGATGGCTGGTCCATCTAGATCTGCGTAGGTGAGGGCTTGATGAATCCAGTCCGGGAGGCGATGGCACAGCAACTCTGCTGCCGCCGATCCGGCAATGCGCCGACCGTAGGCCGGTAGACCCACCCGCAGCCGCAGTTCTACCTGGTGGGTGTTAATGAGCAAGGCCGATCGGTCCAAAATGACCTGGCTGGGTTGACTTACGAAAAACTGACCGCTTTTGCCAGACCCTGCAGGACGCGAAGCCCTCTGGGCAAGGTGTGCGCAGCGGCGCGTGAGGTAGTCTCGCAGCGCAATTTCGCGCACGCGGTTGTCGTACAGATGCGGTGGAAATCCGGCAGCGGACTGTGCTAGGACGACCCGGCATTGGCTAGGGCTGGCGAAGGGATCGCCTTGAATGGAGTCAAAGTAAAGCTGCAAATTTGCCACCGGGTAGACCGAATTCAGCCCGCGGTAGGCCTTGTAACTTTTGCCCTCTAGATTCAACAGCGTTGATTGCAAATCCGCCATGGGTCCAGGTCTAGAGTTTCTCCTGGGCGGGGGGCGTAATGCCGCTGCGCAGAAGTCCCTGGTCCAGATTTTGTAAAAACTGGATATCTGCCGCTGGCAATGACGCGCCGGGTAGCTTGGGATCGGCTATGTTGGCGTCCTTGCGCAGGAAGGAAAACGCCTGCTGAAACTGCGATCCCGTTGCGGCGATCGGAGCGTCCAGGTGACAGGGAATGATCCGCAAAATGGGCCATTGGGCAATGCGGTTAACCCAGACCAGGGTTTGGGCGGGAGATCGGTTTAGAATCAGCGTTTGCAAAATGGGAGCCACGAGAATTCGACCGCCTCCGCTGAGGCGTTCAAAGGATTCTTGCCAGGTTTCCTGCCAGTCGAAGGGATAGAGTCCAAAATAGGCCTTAGCAGAGCGATCGCTAGCGCTCCAGGACTCCCGCAGCGTTTGCCAGACCCCCTTGACCTGCAGGGCATGGGGACGGAAGTAAAACGAAAACAAGGCAATGCGCTGCCAGCCGCGAACCCGATGGGCTGGGGTATCGCGGATGGGATCTGCAGCCGTTTGTTTGGCGTGAAACAGCAGCGGATAGGGATTGAGTTGCACCACCTCGGGGGGCTGAGTGGGAATGGAGACAATGCTGTCGGTGACCAGAAGCGATTGGGTGGCGCGGTGAAATAACGCCACTTCCTGGAAATAACCCAGCCGCAAATCCACATCTTGCAAAATCTCATAGTCAAACTCCTCCCCAAAGGGTGCCCTATGGCTTTGGCTGGGGAGAACCTGAGTCCGCTGTTTTGGAAATCCCAGCCAGTTCAGGGGCAAATTCAGCGGAAAACTCCACTGCGCTGGAGTTACATACACCGTGGCCTCTGGACATTGTCGAGCAAACGGCCCCACAAATACCTTGTGCTCTAGCCCAGAAGCCGTGGGCAGAATGATGTACTTGACCGCGCCGTGCTCCGCCTCCAGATCCGCTAGCAGCCGACGACATTCCCGCGTTGGGGCCACCGGAGCATACACTAGGAGCCCCCCGGCTTGAAGCCGGATCACCGTCATTCGGACCGGGGTAACCACGTAAAAAATGCCCTGGATTTGCTCAAAAACCCAAATTTGTCTAGGGACCACCTCTCGCCTTAGGGTGCGCCGCTGTCCGTAGGGGTAAAGGGGGAGGAGCGGCCACAGCGACCAGGCATAGTCAGGGCTTCTGAAATTGTCCGGCATGGCATCTTCGGGAATGAAACAGATACAAACAAAGACCCCTGCACAGACTTGGAACAAGGGTCTTTATTTGATGCGGATGGCGAGAATCGAACTCGCAAGGCATAAGCCACACGCCCCTCAAGCGTGCGTGTCTACCAATTCCACCACATCCGCCTATGACTGAATCCGGGTCAAACGGTTTAGGCTGTTTGATCGGGTTTAATCAGTATAGGACAGGGTGTAGAGGTTTACCATGCTTTGCTTAAAATTTTTGGTCTCCTCAGGTGGGATCTGAGGGATCTAAGCCCAGCACCCTGGCATAGCAGGCTTCGTAGGCATCCACCATTCTCTCGACGCTAAATCGGGCCTTGACCGCCTCCCGGCAACGCCACCGATCGAACTGACGGACGATCTCGACCTGGCGTGCCATCTCCTCAACGCTGTCACAGATTAGGCCAGAGACGCCCGGCTGAATCACCTCTGGCACCGCCCCCATGCGCATTCCCAGGACGGGGGTACCGCAGGCCATGGACTCAATCATCACAATTCCAAACGGTTCATTCCAGGTAATTGGAAATAGGGTGACGCTGGCCTGTCCCAGGAGCGCGATCTTCTCGGCCTGGGTGATCTCGCCCAGATACTGAATGTGCTGGCCATCAATTTCGGGTTTGATGACCGACTCAAAAAAGTCTGCATCCTCCTGGCCAAACTTTCCGGCAATGCGGAGCGGAATCTGGATCTGCTGGGCAATGGCAATGGCGTGGTGAATGCCTTTTTCCGGGGAAATTCGCCCCAGAAAAGCCAGATACTCCGGCGATTGTGGCTTTGCGAAGAAGGGGAGCGCCTCTAAGTCAATCGCGTTATGGACCGTGCCTACGTAGTTAAGCGTGGGACAAGGTTTTCGCTGGGCATCACTGACGGAAACGAAGGCCTGTTGGCCATACTGGCTGAGGATCTGACACGTTTCTGGAATCAGGTCCATGTGTAATGTGTGGAGGGTTGGGGTGGTGGATCGGGCGGCAAAGGGCAGGGCACTCATCTCCAAATGGGAGTGAATCACATCAAACTCCCCGGCCTGTTCGTATAGTCGCTTAAGCTGGATCTGTTCTAGAGCAACGTGCTTACGGTTCAGCCGCCAGAGGTTATCGCCTCGGGCTTGAGGATCATGGCGCAGGGCATAATCACAAGGGGCAACCAGATTGCCATGGGTATGGGAGTCTCCAGACGCAAACAGCGTCACACGATGCCCTCGATGAATGAGCGCTTCCGTCAGGAGGTGGACAATCATTTCGATTCCCCCGTAACCTTTCGGGGGGACCTGCTCCCAGAGGGGGCAAATCTGAGCAACTCGCAATTTCTGTTTCAACGGCGGCAACATTCCCAGCGTTAGAAAAGGGTCAAACAACGATAAATCACTAGCCTAAAGCATCGTAGCTAGAAGATTGAGACTTTGGCCATGGGGAAACAGAGGCGCCGTCGTTTCTGACGGCAGGGACGGGAGTTGGTACAATCAAGCGGTGAATCTATCTCAATAAATCCCTGTGGTTGTTAAGCCAGATTGGTTACGAGTTAAAGCGCCTCAGTGGGAACGGGTGGGGCAAGTCAAGGATATCCTGCGCGATCTCCATCTCAATACGGTTTGTGAAGAGGCCTCCTGCCCTAATATTGGGGAATGCTTTCACCACGGCACGGCGACGTTTTTGATTATGGGGCCAGCCTGCACTCGGGCCTGCCCCTACTGCGACATTGATTTTGAGAAGAAACCTCAAGCCCTTGATCCCACAGAACCGCTGCGCCTGGCTGAAGCGGTGCGCCGAATGGGATTAAACCATGTGGTGATTACCTCCGTGAATCGAGATGACTTAGAGGATGGTGGGGCGTCCCAGTTTGTGCGCTGCATTCAGAACGTGCGTCAGGTTTCCCCTAAAACCACCATTGAGGTCCTGATCCCCGACCTGTGCGCCAACTGGGAGGCTCTGCGGGTGATTTTATCGGCTCAGCCCGAAGTCCTGAATCACAATACGGAAACTGTCCCCCGGCTCTATCGGCGCACCCGCCCTCAGGGAGACTATCAGCGATCGCTTGATCTGCTGAGACAGACCCGAGCGATCGCGCCCTGGGTCTATACCAAATCCGGGATCATGGTGGGGCTGGGGGAAACCGATGCGGAGGTACGAGCGGTAATGGCCGATCTGCGGGCAGTGGATTGCGATATTTTGACCATTGGCCAATACCTCCAGCCCACGGCCAAACATTTAGGAGTTGAAACCTTTATTACGCCAGAACAGTTTGCCGCCTGGCATGCCTACGGTACGGAATTGGGCTTTTTGCAGGTGGTCGCTTCTCCCTTAACTCGCAGCTCCTACCATGCCGAGCAAGTGCAACGCTTGATGCGAGAGCACCCCAGGCCGATTCCTGCCCCTGGGTGATCCTGTGGGACCGGTTGGTTTGTAACTAATTTTTTTCTAGTGATTTATTCCTAGGCTCAATACCCAGTAGAGTAGGGGTAGTTCTGTCTTGTGGAGAACTGCTGCCGTTTCGCGCATGGATGAGGAGTCCTTTCATGCTCACTCTGCTCTTGGTTTGGACGATCGCCCTGGGAAGCTTGGCCATTTTTCTGGCGGGGATGATTTTTCCAGAACTCAGTCGCAAAAACGATCTCATTTGGGTCGGGGTCGGACTCTTTTATGCCCTGATCCTTTGGGTCTATTCTGGCAAGATTGGAGGGGGACTGCTGCTGGGGCAAACCGCTGGCGTGTCCATGCTGGTTTGGTTGGGATGGCAAACCATGACCCAGCGTCGGGAACTCACGCCTGAGGATAAGAAAACACCAGTGCCAGAATGGCTCCAGAAAATCGTGGACCTTCTCGTGCCCCTCTGGGAAAAGCTGACCACGGCGCTCAGCAATCAGTTGGGCCTGGAGTCTGCAGCCGGTGAGACCGGGGGCGAAGGATCCCTGGGTGGAATTAAGACCAAGGTGCTTGATGTTCTAGATCGGCTGAATTCTAAACCAGGCCGATCTGCCCCCTCCACCGTGGATGTGACGGGTGCTGTCGTCTCCGACGAACAATCCGTCGAATCAGAAGAGGACTGGGAAGTGGAGGAGGAAACGGTCCAGGCGGCGGAGAAGACTGCTGAGGTAGCCCCCCCTCCAGGGGAAGCGGTTGCGGTAGATTCAGAAACGGCCGCGGAGTCCGAGACCGTGACCACCGCGATGGAGGACCCCCCAGAGATTGAGGGAGGATCAGCGGAGTCTCCTGAAGCGGGGGACGCAGAGCCTGTGCAGACCGAGGTAAGTCCAACGGCCCAAGCTGATGGCGCAGAACCCCCTGCGGATGCGACGGTGATTCAGTCTCCCGAGGAGCGCGTGAACGTGGATATTCCAGAGGCTCCTGCCCCCGCAGAGGTGGAGGGAGTGGTTCACCAAGAAGACCCCCAAGCCCCGGATCTGGAGACTGAAGATCGCGCGGATATGGTGAATCATGGGGGGAACACCGCAGGGCCTGCTCCAGAGACTGGGGACCCTGGGGAACTGGAAACCAGTAACTGGCCTCCAGATCCAGTGGACTAGATCACCAGTGGGCTGGATCACCAGTGAACTAGACATAGACTTCACCTCGGGCTTTTCGCAGTCGGATTGCGATCGCTCGGTTAAGATCAGGGATGTCAAACTTTTTCCTCTCCCAAACCTGTGACTCAATCTGGACAGTATAAAAAGACCGTTAATCTCCCTCGCACCAGGTTTGACATGCGGGCCAATGCCGTCAAACGCGAACCTGAACTGCAGAAATTCTGGGCTGAGGAGCAGATTTACGAAACGCTGTCCCAGGAAAATCCGGGGGATGTATTTGTCTTGCATGATGGTCCTCCCTACGCCAACGGGGACCTGCACATTGGTCATGCCCTGAATAAGATTCTGAAGGACATCATCAATAAGTTCCAAATTCTGCAGGGACGCAAGGTTCGCTACGTGCCGGGCTGGGATTGCCACGGCTTGCCCATTGAGCTGAAGGTGCTGCAAACCCTTAAACCCGATCAGCGCCAAAATCTGACGCCCTTAAAGCTCCGCTGGAAGGCTCGAGATTTTGCGCTAAAAACGGTCGATCGCCAGCGATCTGGATTCCAACGCTACGGCGTTTGGGGAGATTGGGAGAACCCCTATCTGACCCTGCAGCCCGAGTATGAAGCGGCCCAAATTGATGTCTTTGGCAAGATGGTCCTCAAGGGCTATATCTACCGCGGTCATAAACCCGTTTACTGGAGTCCCAGTTCTCAAACGGCCCTGGCTGAAGCGGAACTGGAATATCCCGAAGGCCATACTTCTCAGAGCATCTATGTCAGTTTTGCCATCGCGTCCCTGTCCCCCGATGCCCAGGCAACTCTGGCCCAGTTTATGCCGGGATTGAAGGTGGCGATCTGGACGACCACCCCCTGGACCATTCCGGGGAATTTGGCAGTGAGTCTGAATCCGGATCTTACCTATGCTGTGGTGGAAACGGCTAACCAGGACTATTGGCTGGTGGCGGCAGATCTCGTTGAGACTTTGCAACGGACCTTTGAAACGCCGTTAATAGTGAAGGCCACGCTGCCGGGGAAAGCTCTGGAGCATTCCACCTACCGCCATCCCCTGTTTGACCGGGAAGGGCCATTGGTGATGGGCGCTTATGTCACCACAGAATCGGGTACAGGCTTAGTGCACACGGCCCCTGGGCACGGGCAGGAAGACTATCAGGTAGGACAGCACTACGGGCTGGCGGTTCTCTCGCCGGTGAATGGAGAGGGGCGCTTTACAGCCGAGGCCGGTCCCTTTGAAGGACTAGACGTTCTCAATGGTGGCAACGAAGCGGTGATCCAGGCCTTGCAGGCGGCTGGATCCCTTCTCAAGCAAGAGGCTTATGCCCACAAATATCCCTACGACTGGCGTACCAAAAAGCCGGTGATTCTCCGGGCCACCGAGCAGTGGTTTGCCTCTGTGGATGGATTCCGATCGGCGGTTCTAGAGGCCATCGCTCAGGTGAGTTGGGTGCCAGCACAAGGGGAAAACCGGATTACGGCCATGGTTTCAGAGCGTTCGGATTGGTGCATCTCGCGTCAGCGAAATTGGGGCGTGCCCATTCCTGTGTTCTACGAAGCGGAAACCGGCGAACCGCTGCTCAATGAAGCAACCTTGAAGCACATCAAGACAATCATTGCCGAAAAGGGATCTGATGCCTGGTGGGAGATGTCTGTGGCAGACTTGTTGCCGGAACCCTACCGCAGCGACGGAAAAAACTATCTCAAAGGCACCGACACCATGGATGTCTGGTTTGATTCCGGTTCCTCCTGGGCTGCCGTGGTCCAACAGCGCCACAATCTGCGCTACCCGGCTGATCTTTACCTGGAAGGCTCAGACCAGCATCGCGGCTGGTTCCAGTCCAGCTTGCTCACCAGTGTGGCGGCAGAGGGGGTGGCGCCCTATAAACAGGTGCTCACCCACGGGTTTGTTCTCGACGAGCAGGGGCGCAAAATGAGTAAGTCTCTGGGGAACGTGGTGGATCCGGCCATTGTGATCGAGGGTGGAAAAAACCAGAAGGAAGATCCCGCCTACGGAGCCGATGTGCTGCGGCTGTGGGTGTCTTCGGTGGACTACGCCTCCGATGTGCCTCTGGGAAAAAATATCCTGCGACAGATGGCCGATGTCTATCGCAAGATTCGCAATACAGCCCGGTTTTTGATTGGCAACCTGCACGATTTTAATCCCGCCATCGACGCAGTGCCCTATTCAGAGTTGCCGGAGCTAGATCGCTACATGCTGCACCGGATGACGGAGGTGTTTGGCGAAGTTACCGATGCCTTTAAGAGTTATCAGTTTTTCCGGTTCTTTCAGACTGTGCAAAACTTCTGCGTGGTGGATCTGTCCAATTTTTATCTGGATATTGCGAAGGATCGCCTTTATATCAGTGCAGCCAACGCCCAGCGGCGGCGCAGCTGCCAGACGATTCTGGCCATCGCTCTGGAAAATCTGGCCCGCGCCATTGCCCCGGTGCTTTCTCATATGGCTGAGGATATCTGGCAAGCGCTCCCCTATGAGACGGAGGCGGCATCTGTGTTTGAATCCGGCTGGTTAACAATGGACGCCCAGTGGAGTCAGCCGGATCTAGCCCAGATCTGGTCTCAGCTTCGCCAGGTGCGGCAAGAGGTGAATAAGGTTATGGAGGTGGCCCGTAGCAGTAAGCAGATTGGCGCTTCTCTGGAAGCCAAGGTGCTGCTGTCTGTTCCCAATCCTCAGATCAAGGCGCTGCTGGCTAGATTTAATCCCCGCGCGGATCAAGCCAGCAATGGTGTTGATGAGCTGCGCTATTTCTTCCTGGCTTCTCAGGTGGAGTTGGTGGAATCTGCTGCCCCGATTCAAACTCTGGACTTTCATTCCGAGGCGGAGATAGCTACCGTAGGTGTTATCCAGGCGGAGGGGGAAAAATGCGATCGCTGCTGGAATTATTCCACCCAGGTGGGGCAAGATCCCCAGCATCCCCTGCTGTGCGATCGCTGTGTTCCGATCGTGACCTCAATGATTTCCCAGGGACAGATTGTTCAGGATGAGGAGGGGGTTTGGCAACCTCAATAGATCGCGCCGATATCCTTGTCAATGTCCGTGATCTTTTAGAGTCAGCATCAAAGGCTCTGGCACTGCGTTATGTCTTCTCCTGCAATCCCCATTGAATGACAATAGAGTCATTACGTCGCTACACCATGAGCAAGGGATGAAAAAAGCAGATCGGAGAAAATATGCAACGTTGAGTCCCTTTCAACTCAAGGATCAGCTGATCCAGTTTGCTACCAGTCATGCTGAACGGATGATGCTGAACGCAGGGCGGGGCAATCCAAACTGGTTAGCCACCACGCCACGCGCTGGGTTCTTTCAACTGGGACTTTTTGCCGTGGAGGAGTCCCAGCGGGTTCTAACAAAGGATCAATTGGGCGGAATCCCGCACCGAGAAGGAATCGCCCTTCGGTTGGAGCAATTTCTAGCGGCGCGATCGCAGCAGCCGGGCATCGCCTTTTTGCACGATTGCCTAACCTATGGAGCAACGCATTTAAACCTGGATCCCGATGAGTGGGTCTATGAACTGGTGCAGGGAATTCTGGGCGATTGTTATCCGGAACCAGTGCGAGTGCTGAGCCAGACGGAAAAAGTTCTTCAGCGCTATCTGGTGCAAGAGCTATGCAATGATCAGCCGCCACCGGGGCAATACGACCTGTTTGCCACTGAGGGAGGCACAGCCGCCATTTGCTACATTTTCAATTCCCTGCTGGAAAATAAGATTCTGCACAAGCACGACAAAATTGCCCTGGGTACGCCGATCTTTACCCCGTACCTGGAAATTCCCCACCTGAACACCTTCCGGCTGCAATCGCTGGCCGTGGAAGCCTCGGAAGCCATGGGTTGGCAGATTCCGGCCACCGAGCTCGACAAGTTAGCCGACCAGGAGGTAAAGGCCTTCTTTTTGTGCAATCCCGCCAATCCCACCTCGGTGAGACTGGAATCCAACGCGATCGCAAAACTGGTGGATTTGGTCACCACCGAGCGACCCGACCTGATTGTCATTACGGATGATGTCTACAGTACCTTTGTGGAAGACTTCCGGTCCCTGATGGCGGTCCTGCCGCAGAATACGATTACCGTGTACTCCTACTCTAAGTACTTTGGGGCAACAGGCTGGCGATTGGGGGTGATCGCCCTGCATCGCGATAATGTGATTGATCGGATGATTGCAGCACTGCCCGCTTCCACGACCCGTCACCTGAACCAGCGCTACGCCCATCTGCACCTAGAACCCCAGCGACTGAAGTTCATCGATCGCATGGTTGCGGACAGTCGCAATGTTGCCCTCAATCACACCGCGGGATTGTCTACCCCGCAACAGGTGCAAATGGTCTTATTTTCTCTGTTCTGTCTACTGGATCACGAGGATCACTATCAGCACACCTGCCAGGGCCTGGTTACCCAGCGATGGCAGGCCCTTTACCAAGCCTTGGGAAGCGTCTCCCCCCATGCCCCTGATCACACTCACTACTACACGACGATCGATTTGCTAAAGCTGGCGATGGACAGCTATGACTCCGATTTCGTAGACTATCTGGTAAAACACCATCACCCCCTTGATTTTGTGTTCCAACTGGCCCAGGATCAGGGCATAGTGCTGTTACCAGGAGGGGGCTTTGAGGCTCCGCAATGGTCGGTGCGGGTATCCCTGGCCAATCTCCCCGATGCAGCCTATGTGAGAATTGGGCAAGCGATTATTGCGTTGATGCAGGCCTATCATGCTGAATGGAAAGCCAAGACCGACACCCACACCCCACCGCCTCGAGTTCCATCCAGTATGAGACATCGAGTCAGACCTGGAAGCCACTCCTTTGCAGCCTTTGATCCCGATCGCGATCGCTTTGAATATCGTTGTGAATGTGGCACCAGACAACCAGCCCATCTCCATCCCATTCCTGGCATCCTGCTGATCGGTGGTGCAGAGGAGGGATGTTTGGGAGAAGATGCAGCAACCCGCTGGTTTCTCAACCGGGCCAGGGGGGGAGACTATTTAGTCTTGCGATTGGGTGGGGTGGGTTCGCAAGCAGCCTGGGTCTGTGACCATTATCGAGAGTTTGTCAACTCTGCGGCTGAACTCTCCATCGACAGTCGCGCAGCGGCCAATCATCCAGCGGTTATTCAGCTTATCCGCGATGCTGATGCGTTATTTATCGCGGGAGGAAATCAGAACGAGTATGAAGATTATTGGGAAGGATCAGCCGTTGAAACAGCTATTAATGACTTAATTCATCGAAAAAAGATTCCTATCGCTGGCACCAGCGCCGGCATGGCCATTTTGGGAGATTATTACTACGCCCCTGCCCACGAAGGGGTGATCAGTTCAGAAATTTTGAACGATCCGTTTCATCACAATACCAAAGATCTTTATCGCAGTGATTTTATTCAGGTCCCCTTTCTAAAGCATGTGATTACGGATACCCATTTGGATCGAAGGGACCGGGATTATCCCGAAACCCGATATGGAAGATTGTTTGGATTTTTAGCCAGAATTGTGCATGACACAGGCAATCAACATCCGGTATATGGCATCGGCCTGGAGGAAGGAAGCTTTGTGGCCATCGATGAACACGGCATAGCTACGGTTTTTGGCAACGGCACTACCCAAGGACAGGATGCCTATTTTTTACAAACTCAAGGCCTGGCCCCTGAGCAGATACAACCAGGCTTGCCGCTGATTTGGAATCACCACGGCAAGGCGGTTAAGGTCTATAGGATTTCAGGAACCCCTGAGGGCAGTGGTCAGTTCAATCTCACGAATTGGTCCCAGGCCGAGGGAGGTCGTTGGGAATACTGGTTTACCCGAGGGGGATCGGCTGGGTTTCACCCCATACTTTAGGCGTGTGGCTTGTTGAACCCTAGGTCCGCCCTGGCTTCTCCTTGCCATAGGTCAAGGTCCTAGCGGGGGGTGAACCACCCTACACAAGCTTGCCTCTCAAGATACAAGGTTCTTCATGGAACGCTTTTACCAATTCTTTGCCCGTTTTGGGAGTTTGGTGGGTCACCAATTCGTAATTCTCCCTATAATAGGGCAGATGTCTGAATAGCCTCCTCTATCTATGATTAAATTCTTCACTATTAGCCTTGTTATAGTCGCAGCATTGGTTCCGATAGCAACTGCTCAAGAGTCCTTCCACTCGATTGAGAACCCTCAGATTGATTCTGATACTTTCTTGCAGCATGTTACTGAATCTCATCAATTGAGATCGCAACGCCGGATTTCTGAACAAACCTTCATGGAGATGGCAAAGGACCCAAATACAATTATCCTGGATGCGAGAACTGTAGAGCGTTATAACCAACTCCACGTCAAAGGCGCTAAGTCTCTAAGCTTCACAGAGTTCACTGCAGAAAATTTGGCCGCTGTAATTCCTTCAAAAGACACGCGGATTCTGATCTATTGCAACAATAATTTCGAAAATTCTCCCATTGCCTTTGCAACCAAGGCCCCGTCGGCATCGTTGAACCTTTCTACCTATACATCGCTTTTTAGCTACGGCTACCGTAACGTCTATGAATTAGGCCCTGTCATTGATCCAGCAAATTCTCAGCTTCAATTTGAGGGATCGTTATCAAGCTAGTGCTGCAAAACTTACACTGCAGCCAAATCTTGATCACCAGTCCGTACACGGACAATCTGGTCTACCGGACTAATAAAAATCTTGCCATCGCCAATCTCACCAGTGCGAGCGATCGCAACAATAGTTTCCACCACCAGATCCGCTTGTTCATCAGCAACCACCACCTCAAGCTTCACCTTTTGCAATAGCCCTACGGTATGCTCTGACCCGCGAAAGCGCTCAGCGTATCCTCTTTGTCGACCAAAGCCACGCACTTCAGAAACAGTGATTCCGGAAATACCGGAATCAACTAAGGCAATCTTGACTTCCTCAAGCTTAAAAGGACGAATAATAGCCTCAACTTTTTTCAAAGACGCTTCTCCAATTCCAATCGCCTTGATTCACAACTTTACTTACTTTCTCACGGTACTACTACACGGTAACCGAAATTTGTAGCAATTATTACTTTGTTCGGTGGGGTGTAGCGTCATTGAATCAGGTCTGCTTCTTTTAGGCAACCCCTCGCAACTGCAACACGTGTCGAGAACTTGTAGCCCTTCGCGAAGTCAAATTTCTCCACCGCCCGATTCAGCCCGAATGCTCCCTCTTGAATCAGGTCTTCCAAATCCAGTCAACAGTTACGATGGTGTGGCGATTACCGATCAACTCCTCCATTGTCTTCAGCCTCTCATTACCGATGGCGAGGTCAAAAGTATTCTGGTGTTTCCCAGATCAGGCCAATCGGAAACCCGCATCGCCAAAATCAAACAACTGCTCACCCCCGAATCTCTCAAAATCACAGGACGCACCCAATGGCACAGGGTCTATCGCCAAGAATGTGCCTAATTTCCGCAAGAGTTCATGCCTGGACGAACACATCTCCTTGTTCGGGATGTCTCCGGTGGTTCTCGCGATGCGTCCTTGAGAAAAATTGAACTCCCTTGGGGCCTCACTGTACCCTAGCAGTAAATCTTGGATGAAGACTCCATGAAGCCGCTGATTCATCGCACTAAAATTGTTGCCACCATCGGTCCTGCCAGTGATTCCCCGGCCATCATTCGCAGCCTGCTAAACGCCGGGATGAATGTGGCCCGGCTAAATTTTTCCCATGGGGACTACTCGGACCATGCCCAACGCATTCAACGGTTGCGATCTGCTGCCGCCGAGATGGATCTCCCGCTAATGATCCTGCAGGATTTACAAGGCCCTAAAATCCGCGTCGGGTCGCTCCCCCAGGATTTCATTTGCCTGCAGCCTCACACCTCCCTCACCCTGGTGCCCAATGCCGATTTTAGCGCCCAGCCCCACACCGTTGGCATCGACTATCCAGACTTGGCAGAGGAAGCCATCCCAGGAACGCCCATTCTCCTAGATGACGGACTGCTGGAGCTGCGGGTTGAAGCCGTTCAAGGCCGTGCGGTGCAGTGTCTTGTTATCAAGGGCGGTCTCTTGAAAAGTCGCAAGGGCGTCAACTTGCCCACCCTTAACCTGCGCCTCCCATCCGTCACCGCAAAAGATGAGCAAGACTTAGGGTTTGGCATTGATCAGGGGGTTGACCTAATTTCTTTGAGTTTCGTGCGCCACAGCGACGATATTCGCCACCTGAAAAGATTACTCACTGCCCAGGGATCCCAAATTCCGGTTCTAGCTAAACTCGAAAAACCCCAGGCCATCGCCAATCTCGACGCGATCATCGAAGCTAGTGATGCCATCATGGTGGCGCGAGGCGATCTGGGGGTCGAGCTTAATCCAGAAAAGGTGCCCCTGATCCAGAAAAAGATCATTCAACGCTGCAATGAAAGGGGAAAGCCGGTGATTACCGCCACCCAAATGCTAGATAGCATGATTGAGCATTCCCGGCCCACCCGCGCCGAAGCGAGTGATGTGGCGAACGCCATCATTGATGGAACGGATGCAGTCATGCTCTCGGGAGAATCCGCCATTGGCAAATATCCAGTTGAGGCGGTCAAGATGCTGGCGAAAATTGCGATCGCCGTCGAACCCGCCATTGAGTTTGCAAACTATCCCCCCACCCGCATTGAGGACACCGATGCCATTAGCGAAGCGCTCCATGCCATTGACGATACCCTAGATCTGCAGTGTATTGTGGCCTTAACGGAAACGGGCTACACCGCTAGACTCGCCTCCCAGGAGCGTCCCAAAGCACCCATCGTCGCCTATACTCCCCATGAACACATCTATCGCTACCTGAGCCTCATCTGGGGAATTCGTCCCGTTCTTACCCAGTTTCCCAACAGTTCGCTAGAACATCTGCTCCCAAAAATTGAAGCCGATCTGGTGCAGCGTCAGTTTGCCGCCCCAGGCGATAAGATTCTGATTATGGGCGGCCTGCCGATGGGCACCGCTGGCGGCACCAACTTTCTCAAAATCCATACTCTCCCGCAGCCCACGGATCTCGGGGCAGAATCCCCCTGAAGGGACTGGCAAAATTGCTACGATACTAGCGATTTTCTTGCAGATTGAATTTTCCCATGAGAGTTGCATTTTTTAGCGCTAAGAGCTACGACCAGGCCAGCTTTGATCAAGCGAACCAGGAGTTTGGTCATGACCTCACCTACTTTGATACTCGATTAACGGCCGATACAGTGACCCTCGCCCAGGACTTTCCCGCCATTTGTGCCTTTATCAATGACGATCTGGGAGCAAGGATTCTGCACAGTTTAGCGGACACCGGCACCCAACTGTTGGCTTTGCGATCAGCCGGCTTCAATCACGTGGATCTCAACACTGCAAAGGATCTGGGCATTGCCGTGGTGCGGGTGCCTGCCTATTCTCCCTATGCGGTGGCGGAACATGCCGTGGGGCTGATCCTGATGTTGAATCGAAAACTTTATCGATCCTATAATCGCGTTCGCGACGATAATTTTGCCCTCCAAGGCCTGCTCGGATTTGATTTGCACCGCAAGACCGTTGGCGTGATAGGCACCGGCCAAATTGGCCAATGCTTTGCCCAAATCATGCAGGGGTTTGGCTGTCGAGTCATTGCTTACGATGTGCACCCCAATCCTAGCTGCGTCAAGCAGGGGATTGATTACCTGGATTTGTTAGACGTGATGGGACAATCGGACATTCTTTCCCTCCACTGCCCCTTGGTGCCTACTACCTATCACCTGATTAACGAAGACACTCTCCAAGCCCTTAAGCCGGGGGCCATGTTAATCAACACCAGCCGGGGCGCCCTTGTGGATACCAAGGCCGTTATTACCGGCATCAAGTCCGGCCAAATTGGCTATTTTGGCACCGATGTCTATGAAGAGGAGGAAAATTTGTTCTTTGAAGACCTCTCGGACCACATTATTCAAGATGATACCTTTCAACTCCTTCAATCCTTTCCGAATGTGGTGATCACAGCCCATCAGGCTTTTTTTACGCAAGAAGCCCTGGCAACCATTGCCCAGACTACCCTGGCCAACATCCGCAAAATTGAACAGGGATACCCCTGCGAAAATCAGCTGTGAGACATTTATCTTTACATCACCGCAAGTCGTTACTTGTAAGACAAAAAACTTTCATGAAATAGACTTTCCATATTTCTAAATCGATCTATATTAGTAATTGAAGCTTATAGCTTCCCTGGCAGATTAAACAGCCAATGTTCCATTAGTAAAGAGGTAAAAAAGCTGTTCAGCGAACAATCTGTCTCGATTCATGAGAATAGCATCCAAGTTGTTCCTTGAGAGAGCTTAAAGTGGAAAAAAGGGAGTAACGCTCTTGGTTGAGTTGGCGAGTAGCTTATCCAAAAGGCTCCATTTCAACGCAGTAACCCAAGCTCTACATCAAGTTTGAATACGAGGGATGCTATTCTCATTGTGTTTTAGCTCTACAGGGTAGCAAAAAGAAGAATTGACTGCCCTGGCCCAACTGACTTTGGACCCAGATTTTTCCGCCATGCTGATGAATAATGCTGCGGCAAATGGCCAATCCTAGGCCTGTGCCTTGGCGATCGCGGACATCGGAGGAGTCCACGGGCCGAAATCGTTCAAAGATTTGTGCAAGTTTATCTTTTGGGATTCCCCGACCTTGATCGCGCACTTCACAGAGTAGATGCTGGTCCTGCTGGGTTAAGCGCAGGGTCACCGTTTGCTGGGGATCGGAAAATCGAATGGCATTACTGAGCAGGTTTGTCAGGGCCTGAACAAAGCGATCGCCATCCACCTCAACCTGCATGGATGTGATCTCCACCTCCATCTGCACCTGGGCCTTCTCTGCCAGGAATTGGACCTCTTGAATGGCGCGGTCCACCAGTTTTCGTAACTCCCAAAGGTGACGATCCATGGGAATCTTGCCAGTATCAATGCGCTCGACATCTAAAATATCGTTGACCAGCCGCACCATGCGGTCGGTACTATTCACCGCAATGGAAAGCAGATCTTGAGATTGCTGAGGATCCTGGGATATCAAACCCTGGGCCAGGGTTTTCAGCGATCCATGAATAGCCGTTAGCGGAGTTCTCAGTTCATGGCTTACGGTAGAAATGAACTCATCTTTAAGCTGTTCATCCCGTTTGCGTTCACTGATATCTCGCAAAATCACTGTAAAAATGATGCCAGCCTCGCTGGGTATCTTGGCGATGGATGCTTCGGCCGGAAACTCGCTTCCGTCCCGACGCTTGCCATAGATTTCCTGACGATCGGCCATGGGCTTAGTTTGTTGGCGGGTCTGGGCAAAGGCTCGCACATGATGTTGATGTCTTTGAACCCAGCGATCAGGAATGATCCAATCCAATGGCTTACCCAAAATTTCAGCCGGTTCAAATCCAAAGATGTGGGACGCGCCTTGATTGAAGAAAATAATGTTTTGCTGGCTATTAATCCCAAGAATTGCATCTTCGGCAATGTCCAGAATTTTAAACAGTTGCTCCGCCCCCAAGCTCATGATTTCTCGATTGTCCGGGGGAAGGGATTGCCCCTCTGGGTTTTGGCTGGGGGCAGCGTCCTTGGCAGGAATGGGGGACTGTTGCTTTGTCAATGGGCTCTGTGACAGACTGATCTGTCCCCGCAAGGTATTGGATCGCTCCAGACGATTGAGAATGCGAGTCACGAGTTCTGGCCCCACAATGGGCTTGGAAACAAAATCGTCTCCCCCCGCGCAAAACACCTGATTCAGAGCGCTCTCATCCCGGTGAAAGGTTAGAAAAAGAATCGGTAATCGGGACCAGACGGCACTCCTGCGAACGGCTTGACAAAGTTCCAAACCGGTAATGTCCGGCATTTGAATATCGAGGATCAGCAGATCGGGTCGGACCGTTTCTAAGCTCTGCCAGAATTGCTTGGGATCGCATAGTGTGGTTACTTCCAGTCCCCAGGGAGAGAGAATCACCTGAAGCAAGGCGAGAATGCTGGGGTCATCGTCCACGGCTAAGATTTTTCCCTCCGAAAGCTGAGGAGTCCTCTCTAGAATAGGGTGCTGAGACTGGTGCATCTTGGGGAACTGCGGCGATCGCTGTGCCACAAGATCCTTGAGTTGCTGTACCCCCTGGGATAATTCCGATAGTTCAGAGGGCTTCAGAGGAGGGGGCTGCCGCAAGCGCTGCTCTAACTGCTGGGCCAGTTCCGATGCCTGGGTCAACCCAAAGGTGCCCAGGGAGCCCGCCAGCGAGTGGGCATTGCGCACCGCCGTTTCACAACTTTCGTGGGAGAGCGCGTTTTGACGAGCCTTGGTGATGGCCACCTGAATCAGTTCAATTTGATGGGAAATATTGACCTGGGACTGTTCCCAGACGGCCTGGAGCTTGCCCCGGAGCGAAACATCGCCCCAATGATCCATTCCCGTTGCCGGAGTCGAATCCGTTAGGGGGGGGCCGTCTGGTAGGCCATCTTGAGTCTCCAGGCTAGGATTGAGACGGTATCCAATCCCATATACCGTGGCAATGAAGTCCGAGGCCGCACCCGCGGCCTTGAGTTTATGGCGCAGCCCCTTAATATGGGTTCTAACGGCTTCCTCCCCAGGGGTTTCACCGTGGGACCACAGATGTTCTAGAATCATGCCGCAACTAAACACGCGGCGATTGTGGCGCAGAAATAGCT
Source organism: Lyngbya confervoides BDU141951 (assembly GCF_000817775.3). Taxonomy (GTDB): domain Bacteria; phylum Cyanobacteriota; class Cyanobacteriia; order Thermosynechococcales; family Thermosynechococcaceae; genus Lyngbya; species Lyngbya confervoides. Next base: position 26,069 of record NZ_JTHE03000043.1, on the reverse strand, counting down.
CCAGGAGGGCATATTCCTTTGGTGTCAGAGCAATGGGCTGAGCGTCGTAGTGCACTTCGCAGCTTTTAGGATCAAGGGTCACCTTTCCCCAAGCCAGGGTAGGCTCAGTGCCAGAACTGGTGCGCCGCAGTAAGGCTCGGACACGCGCCACCAGTTCACTGGGATCAAAGGGTTTCACCACGTAATCATCCGCGCCAGCGTCCAAGCCTGCCGCTTTTGCCTTGCTGCTATCGCGGGCGGTGAGCATCATGATAGGCATCGAGAGCCCCTGGGTCCGCACCTGCTTACAGACCTCCAGGCCACTGAGCTTCGGTAGGGAAATATCTAGAATCACCAGGTCGTATTCAAAAACGGCCAAAAGATCCAGGGCCGATTGCCCATCCTTCGCAATCTCTACCGCATAACGATGCACCTCAAGGATGGTCAGCAGCGTTTTTGCCACCAGGTCATCATCCTCAACTACCAGAATTTTCATAGGCCTGTCCTAGCACTTATCCCTACCCTAGTCTTTTATTTCCCCTGTGAAGCCCTCGCCATAAAAGTTCGTTACATCCTGCTGAAACCACGAGGTCTCAGGCACTTCACAACTTCCTCAAACTCAAGACTTAGAGTAAAGCTATGACGCCCCGGCAAGACCGGAGGCGATGGGAGGATAAATATGGCCCAAAAGCGGTTGAAGTCGTATTTAAAGTTAATTCAGCATCTTTCAAAGGCGCCCAAGGGAGAAGAATGGACTGTATTAAGAAAGCATGAAGATTTGATTGATTTTTACCTGATACAGCTTCTGGAACAGACCGCTCAGCAGCGCTTGCGCCAAGGAGATCACCCGGAGGGGATTTATCTGCATAACTTAGCGCGGCAGCTTTATCATCTGTTAATTTGCGATGAGGCCACTGGATGCCGCCCAGAGGATCCTGCGCCCTACGACCGGCTCATCGACACGGTGTTACGCGCAGCCCCCGAGGATCCTCTGGATCTGCTGGAGGCTCATCGGCACTTGCTCAATCCTGGCTTAGTGAACCGTATGCAGCAAAGGGCGCAACAGCTTGCTGATTCAGACCAACTGCCGTTAGCCGAGCGCCTTTGGGCTCTTTCCGAGAACCTGAGTCGGCGCTGGTTCCGGGACCACGATTTTCCCTTTCACTGTACTGCCAGCGATGTCAGGACAACTGCCTCAGAATCCCATTCCCCCTTGCCAGATCAGTCCCTTGGAGAAGATCTGCCCTGCACCGCCGCCGATCCTGCTCCCCAATTCATGGAAGCGCGAACGCCAGTATCTTTGTGGGATCAGTTTGCATATCTGGAAATCCTTGAGCGCGCTCAGGCCTGTCAATGGGTTTTGACCTCCGCACAAATCGAAGCCTTAATGGGCAGCTTTCCCCCAGTGAGAGGAGATCTCCTCACCTTTGATTGCGGCGGCTGGCGCTTTCACCGCTGGGGAAGCGTCGGAGATCAGTGGGGTTGGACGGTGTCAAAAGCCGCCTCGCCCGATGCAAAGGAAGAATACGACTGGCCAGTTTGCCTGAACGGCTCAGGCAGCCAACTCGCCTGTGCTATCAATGGATCAAGTTCTTAAACCCTCGGCAGTTGAGTCATGGTAAGGCCCTATGCTTCGCGCATCAGACATTATGAATCCCAATGTGATGACTATCCGCAGTGCTGCCACTGTTCAAGAGGCTATTGACCTGATGCGGGAGGAGGGATTACAGGCACTGGTGGTAAATCGGCGTCATCCCCAGGATGCTTACGGCATTCTCACCGATACCGATATTGTCTCTAAGGTGATTAACCGCGGTCGAAGTCCCGAGGCCATTCGCGTTTTGGAGATCATGACCAAACCCTGCATAACTATCAATCCCGATTTAGGGCTGGACTACGTGGCCAGACTGCTGGTGAATAGCCAGGTGCGTCAGGCTCCGGTGATTCAACAAGAGCTTCTGGGAATCATTTCCTACGCAGATTTACTGGAATATAGCCATCGATTCACCCATACTAAAATGCAGCTCGATGATGCCTTGGAGGTGGCCATTGACCAGGCAAGGGCCACCTGTTCCCAAACTGGACATGGTTCCAATTTATGTGCAGAGGCTTGGAAGGCGGTTGAAGAGCTGCAGGCAGAGGTGGCTTACCTGCGTCTGGAACGCTTAGAGCGCACGGCCTTTGATCTCTATTGTGATGACTTTCCCGATGCCATCGCGACGAAGGAGTATGATGCCTGGTGCAGTGGTTAGCCCCCTCAGGAAGCGCGGCCTGACAGACGCTTGATCAAAATTATCCAAGTTTGGGTATCCTAGTCACGGTTCTATCTGTTCAAGCGGGTTTGGATTTTTCCTTGGTGCGATGATGCGCCCCCGAATAGGACCTGAGTGGTGTGTATAGTCAAACGAGTAAATGTTACTTGGGGAGCTGAGTGTGACAGCTCTTGCAGTGAACGGAATTGCGCCTGATTTACCATGCACTATATCCTGAACTTTTCTACCGAGGTTGCTCCAGAGACTAAGGTCTTCATTCGTCGCAAGGCCACGGTCATACTCCAAAATCAGGGATATACGCTAACCTCAGCCCCCCTGATGGCGATCGCGACGGCTCTGGAGTCGGTGGCCCTGGAGGTGGGCGTTTCCCTGGATCACGTGATGATTTCAGGACTTTCTTCTGTGGGATAGAATCTCTAGGGCATTGCCGGGAGGGGAGCGGATTTCCCGTTAAGCGGATACTGGTATGAACGCCAGCAAGGTTCTGCTCCAGCACGGATTCTGTTGAGAGTGCGGTGGGCTATCGCCTGAATCGCGATCTGGGTCTGGACTGTAAAAAGCCCAACCCCGCAAAGTAGAAGGACTTTGCGGGGTTGGGTTGCATCAAAATCAATGCAATAGGAGCAGGTGACTCCAGTCAATGCGGGAAAGATGCAGGATTACAAAAGCTTGGTTCTAATCCGGCGATCCCCCAAACTAGCGACTCAAGGAGAATTGACGAGGGTTTTTCCAGGAGGCTTTGGAGGAGTTGTCTTCACGAGGTTTGGCCTCGTTTACCCGCAGGGTGCGACCCATCCATTCCGCTTCATCTAACGCTTCAATGGCTGCGCTTTCCTCTGTCTTGTCAGACATATCAACAAAGGCAAAGCCTCTAGGGCGGTTTTGTTCGCGATCCATGGGTAGGCTAACCCGAACAACAGACCCGTAATCTTCAAAGATACGTCTCAAATCGTCTTGAGACACATCGTAGGACAAGTTACCAACGTAAATAGACATAAAAAAGTCTCCAAATAGCTAAGACTGTGGCGAGCTGATTTCGGAGAGGCAAATTTATTCTACTGAACCAAGCAAGGCAAGAAATCAAATGAGTCAACCGAAAGAAATCTCAGACATAACCGACAATGTTTTACACCTTAGCACAGAATGAAGCGCATTGTCACCCAAGATCTCTAACCCTCTGAACAGAGCGTCCGCATAAATACACTATCAATACCCCCCCTCTAAGTCGCTCCTCAGTTCCCTAGGGTAAAAAGTGAGCCTGATCTTCCGGGGTCGGCCTTCGACAGGAATCGCGCTTTCCAAACCAGTCATAGCGATGTTGGGCCACAAACCGGTAGAGAGAATCTCGAAGTGGTAAAGGGATGACTCGGAAAACGCTGAACAGCCGCATCCAGTGATCCAGGTCTCCGCAGATGCGCAGTACGGCCTCCGATCGATCAAATAATCCTTCGGTGGTGAGATAGTAAAGGGTCCACTCTCTTTGGTTGGACGGCTGGGGCGGCAGATACTGTTGGGCCGTCTTGCCCTGAAGGGGCGCGAGCAAAATCTTAGCCTGAGGGTCTAGGCGTAACATCAGGTCCACAAACCCATTACACATCACGCATTCCCCATCAAAAAACACGATCGGACGATGTCCAGAGGGGAGAGAAGGCCTGACCTGACTCACTTGATCGGCAGGATGAGATCCAGGATGGGGAATCTGAGTTGAGCGCATGGGAAATCAGCGGAGGAACACTCCCATGCTAGAGGATTTCCTCGGTCAAAGCCCTAGACGATTCAGTTGTGACAAGATGAAAAGTCCCTTCGGTATTAGCAGCATCCATACCCCACTGTTGCTTAGGTCTGCTAGTTTGCGCCTTGGCCTTTCGGAACAAGTTGCCATTTCGGGGACATTGATGAACTGTTGCGGGGGGTATGACAGTTCTATGACCTTACTGTAGTGAATTTCAATAACCTTCGATAACAGTATATTCACGGAGATTGCAGTTTAAATTGTGTAGTTTTCGTCATACATTTGCGATCCTCCTCAGGGGCGATCGCTGCCAAGGGACAGAGGCAAGGCACCGCCGCCCTAGAAATGAGCCGCCAAAACTAAGAAACGGCGGTTCAATGTCCTCGAAATTGATCACAAGTGCTACCCCACCTAGAAGCAATCCCCCCGCTGAGGCCTGCGGCGGTCAGTTAACCGCAACGTCGTGATCGCAGTCATAGTGGCTACCTTGGGATTTGAGCAAACTAGAAGATGGGCATTGATAGGCGCTTATAGGCGACCTTTCCTTTCCAGACAGCAATGAAACGGGGTGGGACATCATGGAACGCAAAATTCACTACCAGGATCTACTCGACTATGCTCTTCGGGCCCAGAGTGCCTATTTCCTCTCTGAACTCGGCTGGACCTTGTCTACACAGCTCGGTTGGCATCGGCCACAACGTCATCTCCTGATTCAGGAGGTTCCGGTCTCCGAAGTGAATGTGGTTCTGGAAGTGGACGATGAGCACCGCCGTCAATGGATTGCCGTGCGCGGTTCCAGTAACCTGCGCAATTGGCTGCTCAATTTACGCTACACCCAGCGTCAGTGTCCCCCTCAACGCGATCGCCCTTGGCCCGGATCTCCCCTGGGGAAGAATCATGCCCTGGCCGATCCCTGTGGAAACGTGGATTTGCACCAAGGGTTTCGCCAAGCTGCCACGGAGGTGTTCCATGCCCTGGCGCCCCATTTGCGCGCCAACTATCAAATCCGCCTGACCGGACACAGTCTAGGGGGCGCGATCGCAGCCATTTTGATGCTTTTTCTCGCAGAAAAGGGGTTTTCAGTGGAGCAATGCGTCACCTTTGGTCAGCCTAAAATCACAGATCCCGCTGGAGCCCAGGATCTAGCCGATCGCCCCCTGATTCGGGTGATTCACGATGACGATATTGTGCCCCATCTTCCTCCCACCTCCCCCTTTACCCGATGGCAGGGAGGCTACGCCCATTTTGGTCAAGAAATACTGCTCCACGACAGTGAGCAGGTGGGCAATACCCTTATCCAAACCTGGAAACCACCGATACGGCCTGCTCAGGGATTGTGGGCTTCCCTACAGCGCAGCCTATTTCGCCGGAATATTCGGGAAATCCATGAGCACGTGGAAGACCACAGCTTGCACCATTACATCCACAGCTTGGTCAAAACCCTGGCTGCCCGGCAGCAACTCTCCCCGGCCCAGCGTCCCTTGCTTAAGACCCTGGCCCTTGGCACCGCCCTCCCCTTTTTACCGGAGGAGACGCTGGCTCCAGGTTTTGCCAATGCTTAATGGCTCGAAGGTTTACTCCGTCCTGGGAGATTTCGCCAGCGATCCACTGGTGCTCAAAGCACAGATTTTCATAGGCTATGGCTGTTTCATTGCTGTTTAGGAGGTGACTTTTGCCGACTTTAAAACGGCATACACTCGACGAATTTGAGCAAGATTGTCGTGGGTGGAAGACACCTGCGCCCGATAGCTTGCCAAGGCAACCACGAGGCACCCAAAGGCCCCGAAGGTAAATCCACGCCAGGTAAAGCCCACTTGCGTTAAATAAAAGATCAATCCCACCAGAGAAACCAGCACCAGATTGACCGCCGTGGTTCGGGTCAGGTGTGCCCTTGCCATATTTTGCTGCAGATTTTGGGCAAGATTAGGATGAATTGTGGCAATGTAAATGAGCTGGTCAAAGGGAGTAGATCGTCTTGGCTCGGGGTCAGATTGGCTCAGTTTTTTCAATCGTTGATGGTTAAACAAATTCCCAATGAGGGCCTGCTGAATGATGCCCAGGGGATAGGCAAGACCCAACAGCAACAGGATTAATAGCGGTGTCCAATCCTGCAATAGCGAAAAATTAATCCAGTCATAGCCAAAGCAACTTAAAAACAGCAGCGTCAACCAAAGCAAGGCTTGGAATCCGACAATTAAGCAGTCAGATCGGAGTTCTGAGGTATTCATAGGTCATCGATTTCTGATTATTCTGAGGATCAAGGCTCCAAGGTGCCAGATCAGCCCATGGGTTCTGGCTAATGAATTATAGTTGATGCCCTAGCCCTGACAAGGTTTATTGGAGACGATCGATTGTGCGGTACTGGATGGCTTCGGCAATGTGATTAGACTGAATTTGCCCCTGGCCATCGAGATCGGCGATCGTGCGGGCCACCTTCAGAATCCGGTCCATCGCCCGCGCAGAGAGCCCCAGGCGTTGAATGGCCGCTTCCAGGATCGATCGCGACGCGTCATCAAGTTGACACCACTGCCGCAAATGCCGACTTTGCATCTGACCGTTGCTATACAGATGCTCCTGTTGCGCAAACCGTTGCCGGGCTATTTCGCGCGCGGCCAGAATGCGATCGCGCACGGCCGCCGAGGGTTCACCCTCCCGCTGACGGGTCATCTCTTCCGGCTTCAGCCGGCCTACGGCCACTTGCAGGTCAATGCGATCCATCAGCGGACCTGACAGCCTGGCCCAGTAAGTTTCTCGCTGCCGAGGTGTGCAGGTACAGGCCTGGATAGGGTCAGAAAAATAGCCGCAGGGACAGGGATTTGTGCTGGCTACCAGGGTAAACTGTGCGGGAAATACCACGGTCTGGCGCGTTCGAGAAATCGTGACAAAGCCATCTTCCAGGGGCTGGCGCAGGAAATCCAGCACATCTCGCTTGAACTCCGTTAGTTCGTCCAAAAATAAAACACCCTGATGGGCCAGGGAAATCTCCCCCGGACGGGGATAGCTGCCACCGCCCACCAGGGCAGGACCCGAGGCTGAGTGGTGCGGGCTGCGGAAGGGGCGATCTCGAATCAGGGTGCCTCGCTCCTTGAGTAGTCCGGCCACCGAATGAATCTTGGTCACCTCCAGCGCTTCCTGGAAGCCTAAATCAGGCAAGATACCGGGCAATCGCCGGGCCAGCATGGTCTTGCCACTGCCGGGGGGACCCACAAAAATCAGGTTGTGGCCCCCGGCGGCCGCAATCTCTAAGGCGCGCTTGGCATGGGCCTGCCCCTTTACATCCTTAAGGTCGAGTTTGGCCGGGATGGACTTCGAGTGTTGAAAATAGGATTCCTTTAGCACCAGGGGTTGGACATCCTGAGTGTGGTTGAGAAATTGGCTCACCTCTAGCAGCGTTTCAAATCCATAAACCTCAAGTCCAGCCACGACGGCAGCCTCCGCTGCGTTCGCCTTAGGGACCACCACACCGCCAAACCCAAGCCCCGCTGCTGCTGCGGCAATCGGTAATACCCCACTAATGGGGTGAAGCCGACCATCCAGAGACACTTCTCCTAGGAACAGAAAGCGTTCGAGCGGGTCGGGATTCACTTGATCGGTGGCGGCGAGAATGCCGACGCTAATGGGCAGATCAAAGCTGGGTCCCTCCTTGCGCAGATCGGCGGGCATCAGGTTCACCACAATGCGACGGGCTGGAAAAGCAAATCCCGAATTTCGTAATCCCGCCTTTACCCGTTCCCGAGATTCTTGCACCGCGGTATCGGGAAGTCCAACAATCACTGTTCCAGGAAGCCCGCCGGAAACATCAATCTCAACTCCAACCTTGAGCGCTTCAATGCCAATTAACGCAGCGCTCCACACCCGAGATAACATGGCACCATCCCCAGGAATATCCCTCAAAATGCATCTATTTTGAGTTTTCCATGCCTTTTAAAAAGTCTGGCAAAAATACTGAAATACTTTAGACTGCGGGGGTCCTCATCCGATGACGATCATCCCATGGCGATCATCCCATTGTGGCCCTCCTGTCAGGTCTAGGTCCATCGCCCAGATCCATCGCCCAGATCCATCGCCCAGGTGCAGTGGAGGGGATTGGGGGCGTCCGGGCTCAATTCAAGTCCTGTTGTAGTCCGAAAACTCAGGAGAGGAAATGGATCTAGTAAGCTTAGCAATTCTGGGACTGTGCGGAATTCTGGCTGGGTTTCTAGCCGGGTTCCTGGGCATTGGCGGCGGCACTATTCTCGTTCCGCTGCTGGTGGCCTTGGGCCGATCCCCCATCCAGGCCGTGGGCACCAGTACCCTGGCGATCGCCATCACGGCCCTGTCAGGAACACTGCAAAACTGGCGCATGGGAGTTTTGCAGCCCTGGGCGGTGATGGCCTTGGGGCTGCCAGCTCTGGGCGCAGCTCAGTGTGGGGTCTACTTGGCCGGACTATTTTCAGAGGCCGGGTTGCTGGTGGGCTTTGGTTTGCTCCTGCTGCTGAATCTCTATTTGTTCCAACTCCGCCGCCGGGCGATCGCCAGAGGGTCCAGTAGCCCCCCCCATCGGCCATTGCAGTCCCCCATGCTTGCTCGCATTGGCACAGGGGGCTTGGCCGGATTGCTAGCCGGACTGTTTGGTGTGGGGGGCGGCATCATTTTGGTGCCGCTGCAAATTTTGCTGCTGGGAGACGCCCTCAAGGTGGCCATTCAAACCAGCCTGGGGGTCATCGTCTTAACTGCCCTCTCAGCCTGCATTGGTCATGCTGTCCATGGCAATGTCTTGTTTGCTCCGGGAATCATACTGGGGCTAGGTGGCTGGCTGGGAGCGCAGGTGAGCACCCGCTGGTTGCCCAAATTACCCGATCACCTGGTCGGCCTTGCCTTTCGCAGCCTGCTGGTGCTGCTGGCAATTTACACCTTCTGGCAAGCGTTTCGGCTGGCCACTGGCTGACCACCACGCCATGATCTGAGAGGGAGGGGGAACCAGGGTTCTCGAAGCCATTAATCCGCGGGGGGGGCCGCCGACTCCAGCCCGCTCATCCAGCCTCAGCCGGTTCTGGCGGGCTGGGACATTGGTCGGGGGGCCGAGTAACTGAGTGATCGCGCCGGGGTCAGGTCTGACTCCTTGAAGGTGGCGGATCTGGAACGATGCTAGGGAGATACCCGTTCTGCTCAGCCTTGGCCCCAAAGAGCGCAGGATCGATAGGCTCGACCTGGCCTCGATTTGGCCTTGACTTGACCTCGAAGGAAATCTAGAAAAAAACGCCCGCAAGGGAAGGGAGGAAAGCGGTGAAGTTCTTATTGAAGATCCTGATTCTGGGCATACTCGGCTGCCTCCTGATGGCGGCCCCAGTCCAGGCCACGGTTCATGTTTATCCTGAATCCTCGACCCAGGTCATGGTGCGATCGCGACGGTCGGTTCAAGATGATCAACAGCAAGCATGGCAAGCCATTGTGTTTAAGCGCCTGCGATCTGACCAGACGGCAGAAATGTATTTGCGCTTGATTGCCTTTCCAGGTGCCTTTGATTTAACGCATCCCCAGGCTCTCCGCCTCCGAGACCAGCAGCAGGAATGGATCCTACCCGATGTTACGGCCCAGGACCCACAGCTTAATCCAGTGTCCTCGGAGGTGGGACAGTATGACCTGGCGCCAGTGATGCGATCCCTCGATCGGCCGACTCGATTGAATATTGAGGTGGCCGGAAGCCAAGGGCGACGCTGGTTGAGGGTCCCTCAGTCCGTGGTGCGGGAGTGGTGGGACATCAAACAGTGGACCCCCCCGTTGCCCTAGCCCAGATCTGAATCGTGACCGTGGGGCTCAGGCCCGTTGCGGTAAAAATGTGCGCCGCTTCAGGGAAGATTGCTGTGGCCCCCTAAATGGCCTGACCTGGCTTTGGGCCTACCCGAAGTGGTTGGAGGTGTGGTTGGGTGGGGGCAAAGTGTTGCCACTGCTCCTGGCGGCTGCAGACGGGTAGCGAAGCAATAAAAATCATCAAGTTTTGGCCGCTACACGCTGATCTAACCTTGTCGCGGCCCTCATAATGTTGAACAGGGGTCGGTGTCCCCATGGCAGCGGCTGGCCCGCGATCCCATAATTCGTGCCTCGTTAATCCGTAACTTGTTGTAAGTTGGAGTTCAATCCATGGCGATTACGCAAGCTAACTTTATCACCTATGGAGACTTGGGCCTGCCAGAACCGGCCCATCCTACGCCGGATCAATCCCCGGTCAAGCAGCACATCACCGCAGCCCAGGCCATGCACGTGTATGGGTCTAAGTTGACTGAGGCGGAACTGCTGGATTTAAACCGGTGCTGCGACACCTACGACATTACCACCCCCCAACGCATTCGCCATTTTCTTGCCCAAACGGCCCATGAATCCGGAGGACTGCGCTGGTTGGAAGAAATTGCCAGTGGGGAAGCCTATGAGGGGCGCACCGATCTGGGGAATACCCAGCCCGGCGATGGACCTAAGTTTAAAGGAGCGGGTGTCATTCAGCTCACGGGGCGAGCGAACTATCAAAGGCTGGCGCAGGCGGTCAAGGATCCCGAGGTGATGGAGCAGGGATGCCCCTACGTGGCAAAAACCTATCCCTTTACCAGTGCTGGAGTTTGGTGGTCTGCCAATCAAATGAACGCCCTGTGCGATCGCCCTGAGGTGAGCGTCAAGGAGGTTACCAAGCGGGTTAACGGGGGATATAACGGCCTCGAAGACCGGATTCACTATTACGAAAAGGCCCGCGAGGTCATCCGGTAGTACACTAGACAGCGAGAACTTCCCCCGATTGGCCGTGGGGCTGAAAGGGGGGCGGGAGTTAGCAAATCTATGGCGCATCAATCCCCTCTGAAAACCCTGTCCATCGACATTGGGGGCAGCGGCATTAAGGGCATGATTTTAGACCCTGAGGGTCAACCCGTTAGCGATCGCCAGCGGGTGGAAACTCCGCGACCCGCCGAACCCGATCCCGTCATCGACGCCATTGGCACGATTGCTCAAGGTCTGGGGAACTTTGACCGAGTCTCGGTGGGTTTTCCGGGGGTTGTGATGGCGGGCGTGGTCCATACGGCTGTCAATCTTAGTCCGCGTTGGAAAGGCCTTGACCTGGCCACTCGCCTGCAGGATCAGCTTGGGCAGCCGACGCGAGTGGCCAACGATGCCGATATTCAAGGCTATGGCGTGATTGAAGGGGAAGGGGTCGAACTGGTTGTGACCCTGGGCACAGGCTTTGGGTCAGCCCTGTTTGTGGATGGCAAACTGGTGCCAAACCTGGAAATTCCTCACCATCCCTTCATCAAAAAGAAAACCTACGAGCAGTGTTTAGGCCGCCAAGCCCTAAAAAAAGACGGAAAGCAGACCTGGAACCGCAACCTGGCCCGAGCGATCGCCACCCTGGAGCATACCTTCAACTACCGTCAGCTCTACATTGGCGGCGGAGAAAGCAAGCGCATCACCCTCGACCTCCCGAAGAATGTGCAAATTGTTTCGAATCGAGCGGGTATCTTGGGTGGCATTAAGCTCTGGGACTCCTGAGGGTAAGGGGTTCTCAATAAGCTCCCCCCTTGAATGCTAGTCAGAGCTATAACAGACTATTATCTTTGACCTCTACGGAACCTTTTATACTGAGAACTTCGGGATGATTTGCACGCGACTGCCTGGACGGACTTCAATCTAGCGAAGACTCCCTTGCAGCGCTCCCCACGGTTGGTCTAGAAGCTGCATGATGCAGGATGAGACGGTCGCCAAATTGGGGTCTCGGAACGCAAACCTGTACAAAAGGATGACACCCATGACTATTGACGTTGGCACATTCCCCATTGATCTAAGCGCCTATAAATCCGTCCGGCTCGACCCGTCCAATCCAGTGTTGAGCGACGAACAGCGCGAAGCTCTGAAATTTAATATTCAGCTTTGCCGAGATGCCATTGTCTTTTTTACGGCCACCGGTGCGGCCCGAGGGGTGGGAGGACATACGGGGGGCCCCTACGATACGGTTCCAGAGGTGATGATCCTCGATGCCCTCTTCCACAGCCAACCGGATCAGTTCGTGCCCATCTTTTTCGATGAAGCGGGACATCGGGTAGGCACCCAGTACCTGATGGCCGCCCTGGCGGGGGATCTTCCCGCTGATCAGCTCATGAAATACCGGGAGGCCCACTCCACCCTGCCCGGACACCCGGAACTGGGGCTTACCCCAGGGGTCAAGTTTAGCTCAGGCCGACTGGGGCACATGTGGCCCTACGTCAACGGGGTCGCCCTGGCCCATCCTGGCAAGACCGTTTTCTGCCTGGGATCGGACGGATCTCAGCAAGAGGGGAACGATGCGGAAGCCGCTCGCCTGGCGGTGGCTCAATATCTCAATGTCAAGCTGATTATTGATGATAATGATGTCACCATTGCGGGACATCCCTCCCAATATTTAGCGGGCTTCAGCGTCAAGCAGACTCTGGAGGGCCATGGCCTGAAAGTGCTAGAAAACGACGGCGAAGATCTAGATGCTCTCTACGCCAATATCTGTGAAGCCATCAATAGCCCCGGCCCTGTGGCGGTGATTAACAAGCGTCCCATGTGCCCTGGAATTGAGGGACTGGAAGGATCGAACCACGGCCATGACGTTATCTCGGTCAAGGCGGCCATTCACTATCTAGAACAGCGAGGTCACAACCAGGCGGCGGAAATCCTTAAAAATACCAAGGCCCCCCAGCATGACTATCAATATTTAGGATCCTCGGACAAGCTTGGGTCTAACCGGAATGTCTTTGGTCAGGCGGTGGTGACGATCCTGGACCGCATGGAGGAGCGCGATCGCAAGGATCACGTTCTGGTGGTAGACAGTGACCTGGAAGGATCTTGCGGGCTGCAGCATATCCGTCAGGCCCATCCCGAGGTCTTTATTAGCGGGGGGATTCAAGAGCGGGGGAACCTCTCGGCAGCGGCAGGATTTGGGATGGATCCGGGCAAGCAGGGCATTTTTGCTACCTTCAGCGCCTTTCTAGAAATGTGTATCTCGGAGATCACCATGGCGCGGCTGAATCGATCCAACTTGCTCTGCCACTTTTCCCATGCGGGCATTGATGATATGGCCGACAACACCTGTCACTTTGGCATCAACAATATGTTTGCCGATAACGGTCTAGATGATGGCTACGAAACTCGGCTTTACTTCCCCGCCGATGCCAATCAAATGACGGCCTGTGTGAATTCGGTCTTCCGCGATCCAGGACTCCGGTTTATTTTCTCCACCCGATCCAAGGTGCCCATGATCTTAGATGAATCCGGTAAGGAGCTGTTTGGAGACGGCTATCAATTTCAGCCCGGTCAAGATGATCTGGTGCGAGAAGGAACGGCAGGCTACATCGTGGCCTTTGGGGACGCACTATACCGGGCCCTAGACGCGGTGGAGCGTTTGAAACAGGAGGGTCTGGACGTAGGGCTAATCAACAAATCCACCCTGAACGTGGTGGACGAGAACACCCTCCAGAAAATTGGGAAATCGGGCTTTGTGCTGGTGGTGGAGCCCTTCAACCGCCGCACTGGGTTGGGCAGTCGTTTTGGATCTTGGCTGCTGGAACGGGGGCTTTCGCCCAAGTTTGCCTACCTGGGCACCCACGAGGAAGGCTGTGGCGGTTTGTGGGAACAGTATCCCCACCAGGGCATTGGGCCAGCGGGGATCATGGCGAAGGTTAAGGAGCTAGCCAGCTAGCCCCACCGCCGATTTCGTCTTCAAAAAGCCGCTCTCCAAGGGCGGCTTTTTAAGGGGACCAGGATTAACCCACTAGATGCTAGATTTAAGATTCTAAATTGGACAGCTTCTCGCCATAGCCTGCAACCGCCAGTGCCGCAATGACAAAATCCAGCAAGGCAGATCCCAGGAGGCCGACCACCGCCTGCACATCCCAATACTTTTCGGTGTAAATGTACAGTCCAATATTGGCAACCCCAAACAGGGTCCAGGTGACCCAGCTGACAGAAGCGGCACTACGGTTGCGCAGAATTTCCCGGATCTGAATCACCGTGGCCAGAGGGATGATGACCGCCGGTAACCAGCCAAACACGTTAATCCAAGCATCACTCATGGGCAAGGCACCAAGGACAGCTAGTCAGCGGTATTGCTGACCCTTCTTCCTATGGTGCGACGCGGTGCCCTGTTCGACAAGGGGGGAATGGAAATGAGAGCCTAGGCGCTCTTGGGATACTCGCTTTCCTGGTGGCGGCGAAGCTGCTTGAGGGTGACCTCGGCTTGCTGATTGGACACCTGAGTCAGCTCTCGGATCCAGAAGATCATTTCTTCGCTTTGGTTAACGCTATTGCAGAGTCTGGTCATGGTTTAATCCCCAAACAAACCACAGGATAAAAGTTGGCAGTTGTGCTTCAGTCCCAAGGCCCAAAGGGTGGACCAGGCTTCACTATGCCATGACTGCAGCGGGGAATGAGGTAGCGTAAACAACAAATCGCCGCCCTAGTCTCCCTAAGCTGGGGCAACTCAACCCGCCGCCGCTGAGGTCGGGGAAGGTCAGGGGCAATCTTCGCGGCGATGCAGCCTGATGTTTATGGCCTGATTTTATATAGCCTGATGCGATAAAGCCTGATCCTATGCGAGCTAAGGCCATGTAGCCTCAATTCCAGGCTTGGGGGCTAATCAGGGGGAGAGGGGGTCCCTGCAATGAGGTCGCGCAGGTCTGCTTCTGTTAATTGAGGGACCCCCAGGGCGATCGCCTTGTCGAGCTTAGATCCAGCATCCGCCCCCACCAGCAGATAATCTGTTTTTGGGCTCAGGGATCCGGTGACTTTGCCCCCTGCAGCCTCAATGACCGCCTTCGCTTCACTGCGCTTGAGGGTGGGCAAGGTTCCGGTCAGCACCAGGGTCTTGCCAGCCAGGGGTTGCAGAGACTGCACCGAAGACTCGGGGGCGGCCTCTAGCTGCAGACCTTGCGCCTCCAGTTGCTGAACCAGCCCTTGATTGCGGGGATTCTCAAACCAGGTCAGCACCGATTGGGCAATTTCATCTCCAATCCCGTGGATGCCGCGAATTTCATCGAGCCGGGCCGCCTTCAGGGCATGGGCGGAGGGAAAGGCTTGACTGAGGATCTTGGCATTGACGCTGCCCACATGGCGAATGCCTAGACCGTAGAGCACCCGTGACCAGGGCCGATCCTTGGAGGCTTGGATGGCCTGCAAAATATTGCTGGCGGATTTTTTTCCCATGCGTTCCAAGCTCAGCAGGTCTTCCAGGGTGAGGCCATACAGATCGGCAATGGATGTCACCAGGCCATGGGTCAGCCATTGATCAATGATCCTTTCACCCACGCCATCAATGTCCAGCGCCTCTCGACTCACCCAGTGCATTAGGGTGCCCTTTAAGATAGCGGGACAGGTGGAGTTCACGCAGCGGGTCACCGCTTCCCCCAGGGGCTGGATCACGGGCTGGCCACAGACGGGGCAGTGGGTGGGCATCTCAACCTTTTGCGCCTGGGGCGATCGCAGATCGGGCAGTACGCGTACCACCTCAGGAATAATTTCTCCGGCTTTGCGCACCACCACCGTATCGCCCAGATGGAGGTTCAGATCTTGCAGGCGATCGCGGTTGTGCAGGGAGGCGCGGGCGACGGTCGTTCCGGCTAACTGCACCGGGTCCAGTTCTGCAACGGGGGTTAAGGCGCCCGTGCGTCCCACTTGAAACAACACCTGTTGGACCACGGTGGCTGCCTCCTCCGGCGCATATTTCCAGGCGATGGCCCAGCGGGGAAACCGCTGGGTAAAGCCCAGGCGATCTTGACGGGCCATAGAATCGAGTTTAATCACGACCCCATCGGTCATGTAGGGCAGATCGTGGCGCCGCTGGTCCCAGATTTGGTAGTAGTCTTTGACCTCAGCCAAGGAGGCACAGCGGCAACGATGGGGATTGACTCGAAATCCCATTTGGTTCAGCCGTTCCAGGCTTTCCCATTGGCTTTGGGGCAGGGGGCAGTCCGGGGTGCCATTGGATAAATGGAGGGTATAGGCAAAAAAATCTAGCTGGCGCTGGGCAACCACCCGCGCGTCCAGCTGGCGCAGGGTCCCGGCGGCGGCATTGCGCGGATTTGCAAAGGGATCTTCCTCCGCCTGGGCGCGATCGCGGTTAATTTGTGCAAACACATCCAGGGCAATAAAGGCCTCCCCGCGAACTTCAACCCAATCCGGCGGATGGGTAAGATTCAGGCGCAGCGGAATTGAGCGAATGGTTTTGACATTTGGAGTAATCTCTTCGCCGCGCACCCCATCGCCGCGGGTCACGCCCCGGATCAAGATTCCTCGCTCATAGGTTAGCGCCAGAGCGGATCCATCGATTTTTAGTTCGGCGACGTAGTGGGCGGCGGCGGCGGAATCGTCTAGCCGCCGCCAGCGATCCTCCCAGTCAGTGAGATCCTGCAGGGTGAAGGCGTTGTCCAGACTGTAGAGGGGAATGCGGTGCTCAACAGCGCGGAACCCCGCCGCTGGTTGCTCACCCACCCGCTGGGTGGGACTGGTGGGGGTCACCCATTCTGGATATTGCTGCTCAAGGGCCACCAGTTCCCGGTAGAGCTGGTCATAGACCGCGTCCTCCATGATGGGCTGATCCTGGGCATAGTAAGCGTAGCTGGCCTGGGTCAGAAGCTGCTGCAGTTCCTGAATTCGCTCCTGAGCATGGGACGCGGCAATAGAATCAATCCGATGGGAAGTCATGGGCTCAGCGCGGTCTGCAAAGTCAGTCATCTTGATTATTCTAAGGCGATCGCACCTCCCTGGTCCCGATGCCGGGCGATCGCTGATCCTGGGCGATCGCCCAGGATCAGTGGAGGATGCTAGACTCCAGCCTCCCCCCCGCTATTTTCTCCAGAATCAGCTGCGCCACGACCTGGGGCTTTTCCAAATGAGGCACATGGCCACAGTTCTCAATCCAAACCAGGTCACAATCAGGAATCGCAGCGGCCATCGTCTCGGTATCCTTTGTGCCTAAAATGCGATCCTGCCTGCCCCACAGCAGCAGCGTGGGCTGGGTAATCTGCGGGATTTTCTCGCGAAATGAACCATAGCCCTGGTTGCGGGTAAAGGAAATCAGCCCCTCCCGCCAGCCTGGTGCCTTTAAATGCAGTGCCGCACAGGTTTGGGCATCCTGGCTGGCCAAGGTGCGATCGCAATAGGCTCGCTCGCTAATTTTTTGGCGCACTCGGGGATTGGCCAGAAAGGAGGTGGCTAAATATCCCAGGGGAGGGATTAACAACCGTCCCTGAGACCCGCCGGATTGCCAGCCCGCCGGATCCAGGAGCACCAGCTGCTGCACCCGGTCCGGATAGCTCAGGGCAAAGTCCATGGCAGCGGCCCCCCCCATGGAAGCGCCCACTAGAATCATCGGGGCCTGGATTTGGGATTGCCAGAATCCATCGAGATGGGCCTGAATTGTCCCCGGAGAGATGGGCCATCCCCGCGGACGATCCGTAAAGCCAAAACCCAGCATATCCAGGGCATAGCAGGAGTGATCCTGAAGCTGGGGCAGCAAACGCCGAAACTCCAGCACCGAGCTGTCAAAGCCATGCAAAAGCACAATGGGAGCCGTTTTTTTTGCGGTCTGCTGGAGGCAGGTGGTGTTGATCACCTGCGCCGGGAGATCTAGACCGGGGGGGGCTTGAGTCGGGATGGGAACCGTTTGTAACTGTCTGAGCACATTCAGGGAAGTCGGTTCTGTCAGTCCAGCGGTCTCTAGCACTATCCCATTCACGGGGGATAGAGAAGGGTGATCCGTCATGGGGCCTCCTGCACATTGCCGCGTCCGGGAAACTTCGGCGGTGCTGCCAGGGTATAAATTTCTGACTCTTGGGCGATCGCATCGCGCACATGCTTGGGCGTCTGCATTAACCCCAACAGGGAATCCCCATCCAGGTAGCGCAGGCCGCCGGTGGTCTGCTCCGCCAAGATACGGTTCGTCTCTGAAGGATTGGGATAGTAGGGAAACTCGGTATTCGAGGCCAGAATGTAGGAGAGCTGAAGCCCATAGCTGGGGGCTTGCCCCATGCAAGATCGCGTATAGGGAAACACCGACTGCAGGGTTTTGGCCAGGCGCGCATGGATGGGTAAATCGCTGGGAATAATGGACCCGGACTGGACCGTCAAGAGCCCACGGGGACTGAGAATTTTTTGAATCTGCTGGTAATGCTCTTGGGTAAACAGGGGATAGGCAGGTCCCTGTTCAATGGGATCGGTGAGGTCGGAAATGACCGCATCCCATTTCTCCTGCGTGGTTGCAATGAAATTTTGCGCATCGTCAATAATCAGCTCAACGCGGGGATCGTCAAAGGCATTTTGGTGCATCTCCGGGAGCAACTCGCGACAGGCCTGGACCACTTCGCCATCAATATCCACCATTACCACCCGTTCAATGCTTTTCCAGCGCAGCACTTCCCGAATAGAGGCCCCTTCCGCGCCCCCCAGAATCAAGACTTTTTGAGGCCTCTGATGCAGAATCAGCGCCGGATGCACAATGCCCTCGTGATAGATAAATTCATCCTTGGTCGAGGACTGCCATTTCCCATCGAGCATCAGTCCCTTGCCATAGGAACCCGATTCAATAATGTACAGCTCCTGATAGGGGGTTTTCCGATAGGCCAGAATTGCGCTGGCGCCGTGGGAATAAATATCGTAGGGGGTAAGGACTTCGTTTAGCCAAAGATCGGCCTCAAGGTTGGCACCGGGCATGGCGATTCACTGCATACTAAGGACAGCCTTAAATTTTATCGCATTCTGAACGGTTGCACGGGGGACCCGCTTTCCTTCGCGGTCCCAGGGATTTCCACAGCAGCGCGGGAGTCAAGAGTGCCCATGGAGATCGGGCCAGATGCACTACCTCAATGAAGGCTTCGTGCATTTGCGGGTCCCAGGTGGAGGACTCAAAGGCGCGATCAAAGTAGGCCTGCAGGATCTGGACGGGTTTGCCGGGACGGCGTCCCTGGGTTTCCGGCCAGCGGAAATCCTCTCCTGTGGCCATCAGCCAGGGAGCCTGGAGAACGCTGGCCAGCTGGCGCTGGAAGCGCCGAGAAAAGCTGGGATGCTGAACATCCTGGGGCGATGGCAGGGCCTGCATGGCCCTGGATAGGACCATGGCTCCCAGGGCAGCGGCGGTCATGCCCTGGCCATAGACCGGATTGAAGCAGCACACCGAATCTCCCAAGGTCACTAATCCTCCGGGAAAGGATCGCAGGTCTTCGTAGTGACGCCACTGGTTTTCAGTGCGGCGATAGCAGGTAATGGGCGTCAGGGGGTCAGAGTCCTGGATAATCTCATAGATATCCGGAGCGCGCAGGCTGTGAGCAAAGGCTAGAAAGCCCGCTTCCTCTGCGGGTGGATGGTCCCCCCCAATGCCCGAGAGGGTTACCAGGATGCGCTGGTGCTCGATGGGATAAACCACGCCCCCGCGCTTGGAAACCCCCGGCTTTGCCGTGAGAATCACCGCCGAGTCCTGGGGCGGGCGATGGCTTCGGTACCAGCGGCTGGCATAGCCCAGAAAGGAATTGACCCTTGTCTGCCGGGGGGCCGGATAGCCTAGGGTTTTGAGCCACTGGGGCAGCTTCGAATGACGGCCCGTGGCATCTACCACCAGGGTGGCGGGCATCCATTCTCTCGCAGCGGGCGCGCCGGCGTCTGAGCGCTGGGAAAATTCAACCCCGGCGATGGCGCGGGGATTGTGCGACTGGATCCGGAGTCCCTGGGCGGTGCAACCAGATCGCAGGTGAAAGTTTTCGTAGGCCAATAGACGCTGGCGAAGCGTTGCCTCTAGCAGTGGGCGGCTACAGCACACCCCCATCAGGTCCGACTCATGCTGTTCCAGCCAGCCCCACAAACTCAGTAGGCGCCAATCTTGCATCCAGTCTAGCTGGTGTCCTCCGGCCTGCAGTAGTTCCTGCCTCAGTCCTGGAAACAGGGTTTCTAAAATATGCTGGCCCTTGATCAGCAATGCATGAACATGCTGGGCTTGGGGCACTCCAGGCCGCATCCCGGAGTCCAGGGATCCGCGATCGCGCTCCAGGAGGGTGACGTGATCACAGAACTCCACCAGAACCCGTGCAGCCAGAAGTCCTGCAATGCTTCCCCCCAGGACAACAGCTGTGCATGGGGCTGGTCCCGATCGCGCCGGAATATGCATGATCTTGCCTCGTGGAAAGGAGTTAGAAGCACTCTCTCAATTCTAGGAGCTAACTGGGGTCCAGGGGAGGGCTGCAATTCCCCGCTGCCTCCCTTTCAAGCGGCCCGTCAAAATAAAAAATATCGTTGGGCCATGGGCAACACCTGGGCCGGTTCACAGGTGAGCAGCTCACCGTCGGCCCTGACCTCATAGGTTTCTGGATCCACCTCCATCTGGGGCATGGCCTGGTTCAGCTTTAGATCCTGTTTCCCAATGGTGCGGGTGCCGGACACCGCCACCGCTTGCTTCTGAAAGCTCTCCCCCACACCCAACTCCAGGGCTGCCTGGGAGATAAAGGTAAGAGACGTCGCGGCGATCGCCCCCCCAAAGCTGGCAAACATCGGCCGCATGTGTACCGGCTGGGGTGTGGGAATACTGGCGTTGGCATCCCCCATTTGGGCCATCACAATCATGCCGCCCTTGATGACCATCTGGGGCTTGACGCCAAAAAAGGCCGGATGCCAGAGGCAAAGGTCCGCCAGCTTTCCCACCTCAACCGAACCCACCTCCTGGGCAATTCCGTGGGTAATCGCTGGGTTAATCGTGTATTTTGCCACATAGCGCTTGGCTCGAAAATTATCGTTGCGGCTGTTCCTTTCCGCAGGGCTTTTTGCCATCCCCGGCGGCGAAAGATGCCCTCGCTGCCTCTTCATCTTGTGGGCTGTTTGCCAGGTGCGCACAATCACCTCCCCCACGCGCCCCATGGCTTGGGAATCCGAGGCAATCATGCTAAAGGCTCCCAGGTCATGCAGGATATCTTCGGCGGCAATGGTCTCTCGCCGGATTCGCGACTCAGCAAAGGAAACATCCTCTGGAATGTTCGGATCCAGATGATGACAGACCATGAGCATGTCAAGATGCTCATCCAGGGTATTCATTGTGTAGGGACGGGTGGGGTTGGTGGAGGAGGGCAACACATTGGCCAGCCCGCAAACCTTGATAATGTCAGGAGCATGTCCGCCTCCGGCCCCTTCTGTGTGATAGGTATGAATGGCCCGATCTCTAAAGGCTCGGATGGTATCTTCCACAAATCCTGCTTCATTGAGGGTATCGGTGTGAATGGCCACCTGAATATCAGAGTCCTCCGCCACCGATAGGCAGGTGTCAATGGCCGCAGGGGTGGTTCCCCAGTCCTCGTGCAGCTTGAGGCCCATGGCTCCCGCCTGGATCTGCTCGATTAAGCTTTGGGGCTGACTACTGTTGCCCTTGCCCAGAAAGCCCAGATTAATGGGAAACCCATCGGCGGCTTCCAGCATCCTGGAGAGATACCAGGGTCCCGGGGTGCAGGTGGTGGCATTGGTGCCTGCTGCAGGTCCGGTGCCGCCCCCAATCATGGTGGTCACCCCCGAGGCCAGGGCCACCTCAATCTGCTGGGGACAGATAAAGTGAATATGGGAATCGATGCCTCCGGCGGTGAGAATCATTCCCTCCCCAGCAATTGCCTCGGTTCCGGGGCCAATGATGATATTGACGTTGTCCTGGGTATGGGGATTCCCTGCCTTGCCAATGGCGGCGATTCTGCCGTTGAGAAGCCCGATGTCGGCCTTGATGATGCCCCACCAGTCCAAGATGAGTGCATTGGTGATCACCGTATCCACGGCGCCGTCTGCCTGGGCAATGGGCGACTGGCCCATGCCGTCCCGGATTACTTTGCCGCCGCCAAACTTGACCTCATCGCCGTAGGTGGTCAGATCCTGCTCCACTTCAATAACCAGGTCCGTATCCGCCAAACGGACGCGATCGCCCACTGTGGGGCCGTAGGTTTCGGCATAGGCCCGGCGGTCCATGGGATAGCTCATGCGTCTAAGGCTCCGTTCACGTGGCCATTGAAACCGTACACCTCTCGACTTCCAGCCAGGGCCACCAAGGGCACTGTCCGCTGGTCCCCAGGTTCAAACCGAATCGCAGTTCCTGCCGGAATATCCAGACGCATGCCCCTGGCCGCCTCGCGGTCAAACTGGAGGGCTGCATTCACTTCAGCAAAGTGAAAATGAGATCCCACTTGAATGGGGCGATCGCCGGTGTTCGCCACCTCCACCTCCGCCGTAGCACGGCCAGCATTCAAATGAATCTGGCCCGGCTCAATCCACATCTGTCCCGGAATCATGGGCACAACTCCCGCAAAACTGCCGGTATTTTAGCGGTTAATATCCAGCCTGGAGCATTCCTTAACCAAACTCTTTAATTGGCCTGAATGGTCCCACGGGGACATGCCCCAGACACAACGCCCGAATGATTCAGAGGACGTCGTACCCGAGGACCTCACTAACAGGCGATCGCCCATGCTTTATTTCTGACATCAGGATGCTCAATAAACTCCAGTGGGAGAGTCTGAAAATCCTCAAAAAACGCCTTGGATTCCTTGATGGTGAGGATAAACCTGTGGACTTTTTCCTTTGTCGCACAAGTTAAGCTTCACGCTCGCTCTAAGGTTGTTATGTGAGACTTTTCAGGATTTGCGGCACAGAGCTGGTCAAACTGAGCATCGCTGAGTGTCGCTATGGGTTATAGATCAAGGGTAACGGCAGTCATCGCAATCTTTTCAGGAGATCCAAGAGCGCTCCAGAATTGTCCCTCTAGGAAGGCATTAGCCGAACTGTATCAGCTCCGTTGGCAAGTCACAGAGGTCAATCTGAAGCATATTAAAACCATCCTTAAGATGGAAATGACAGGGAAAACACCCGAGATGGTTCGCAAAGAGATCTCGGTAGTTGAAATGTTGAAATTGCGTCATCTGATACAGTGAATTTTTCTTGAACTGTAAGAATACACAAGATTTTGAGAGAAAATCTCGGCAAAAACGACAGGGAAATTATAAACCTGGACCCTTGAAGGCGATGGAAAAAGAGCCATTGGGATCCCCACTGACTGTACGGTTCTCCAAGTCAATAACCCAGCAACTGAAGGCGATGGAGGATCGAGCCGCATTTATTCGAGAAGCAGTCGCTGAACAGTTGGCAAAGGAGATGGGTGAATGGAGCGCATGGAGCTTAGAAGAACTGAACGCGATCGCCAAAGACGTGGGGTCCTAGGCGGCGGAGTCCTTGGATTTAGAGAGTTTTGAAGCGTTTCATTAAGGCTGGACGATTACCGTAAGTTGCTTTGAGGGCTTCAAATCGTTTGTTAAACTTTGGCAAAGAATTTTGGGATTCGGCCAGATCCTTTAAGTCTTTAAGCAGAATTGTGGCTTCGTCATAGGGTCTCGCTTGCTTTAGTTCAATTAGCGCTGAAATTTGCCTCCAGAGGTCTTCCTCTTTAGATACTAACGCTTTAAGGTACTGAGTGCGTTTCCGTTTAGCAATAGTTGCTTGCTTTTGCTGGCGTTGAGTTTTGAGCTGCTGTGCGATCGCCTCGATTTCAGAAAAGCCTCGCAGACCTGGCTTCCCCTCTAAGTTTGAGACTGGTTTTCCGGCTAACTCCTGCAATCGACTGAGCAATTCCAAATCAACATGAGGTTCTCGATGGAGAAGTTTGAGTAGAAACTGATCTTTTTCCGCATTCGATAATTGGGTTAAGTAGCGGTCTAGATTGGGTTTGGCTTTTACTTTCTGTTGCTCACTGATTTGGGCTGCAGCATCGACCCAATCGGGATCCAGTTCGACCCACTCAATAAAAGCCTTAAGTGCAGGGGATAGCTGACCCAGATTCGGCGGCACCGGAGGCTCAATCAGGTCTTCTTCAATATGATCTGTAAGGGTGGGAGCAATGCGCAGCCAAGCTAAGTACAGCAGGCGGCGATCGCCGGTCATCAATTCTTCCCGCAGGGAGATCAGACGTGAAAGCCACCCTTCTCCCTCGGCCCAGCCGCCATATTCCTCTTGATGAATATTGATATTCAAAATGAGAGACTTCGCCGATGTTGAAACGGTGATAAAATCTGGGATTTCATAAGGCTCAAACCATTGCGAATCGACAGCAGTCCTGGGAAATCGGAAGATTAATTGCCAGGTGCCCCAATTGGCGACGTAAAACATTGCGTCAAAATACTGGGTTAGGATGCTTTCTGGGTCACCGCGAAAGTCACCATAGTGATAGACAAAAACGGCTTGACTGGCGTTAACTTGAGCGCGACTTGACAGCCGCTTAAGTTCGGCTTGCTCCTTAGTCGTCAACAAACGATCCACCGTTTGAAATTCATAGTATTGGTACTCGCTCATAGCTTCCTCTAACGATTAAAGTCATCCATAATGTCTAGAGCTGACCACTTTATAATAAACATCGCTAGCGGTCTGGGCATGGTCTCCAGTCGCGCTGACAGAGGGATTAGCTGAACAGGTGGAAGCCATCGGGCCGGTTCGCTACATCGTCTCGTCAAACAAAATTCATTATCTTTTCCTGTAGGAGTGGGCTAGCCCCTGGCCGGATGCACATCTCTATAGAAAGGATTTCAGCTTTAGCATGGGATCCTGGTCCATGCTTACTTAAGGGCCGATATCGGCGATTTGGTCCGGGTTCAGGAGTTGATGTGAGGAAACAGCTTGACTCAAGAATGGGCTCCAAAATTTTGCTTTGGAACAAGATAACCTAAATCAAGGGGACGAGTGGTATATTCTTGTGCAGAAACCACCTTAGGCACGACGACCACCGTGAACGACGATTGGTACCAGAAGGAGCAATTGCACTTTGCCGCTCAGAGCGGCGACTTGGCGCGTGTCGAGCACCTTGTCAAGGCCGGCCTTGATGTCGACGCATTTGATGAAATCGGTAAGACGCCACTTCACTATGCAGCGGAGAAGGAGCACTTCAAGGTCGCAAGGTATCTCTTAGCCCATGGAGCAAACGCCAACGCTTACCACGAGCAGACAATTAGCAACACGCCCCTTGGGGACATTGCAGCAAGGTGTTCGTTACAAATGGCGCAGTTGCTAGTTGATGCAGGCGCGGATCCAACAATTAGGGGGTGGATGGGCCTGACTGCATTGCATCGTGCAAAGGAACGAAAGAAAGAGGAAGGTCAGCGCGTCTATGAGCTTCTTGCGCGTATCTCAATGCATCATGCCTAACGCCACGCAGGCGCCTTGCGGTGCCCGCGCCCGTGGACTTCGGTTGAGGGTGCATGAGTGAGTAGCTCTAAGGCACAAGCTCTCGCCTATGCTCTGGAGATCGGTGCTGCAGGTATCGATGAAGCTCAAGCATGGGCAGACTCCGAAATTCTGCCAAGATTCGTCGCAGTGCTCCAACCATAGCCGATAGGCTTGGTTGGGGTGTAGGTTGCAGGACGTGCGGAGCAGCGACGAGCGACCGAAGGGATCAATCATTCAATCTCTGCTTGTTGCTGGATGTTGTGAATTCCATTTAGTCCGCTGAACCGAGTCCGGAAAGTCTGCACCCACAGGCCTGGCCGCAGTGGGGTCAAAAGCAGCGAGCTCGAACTGCCGCGCTTGGATATATTTGGGACAGTTGCCAAAGGTTTGGTTGACTTGAACTTCAAAGCCGTCGGGCGCGATCGCATCATGCAGGCGGCGTCCACCTTGTTTTATCAAAAGGGCGTGCAAAACGTCGGCATTGACCGCATTATCGCCGAGTTGGGTGTGGCAAAAATGTCGTTGTACAACCACTTCAAATCCAAAGACGCCCTGATTGCCGCCTGGCTGCAGCAGCGCGACCACAACTGGCGTGACTGGTTTCAGCATAGGGTAGAAGCGTTGGCAACGGCCCCTCAAGAACGCCTCCTCGCCATGTTCGACGCCCTCCAAAAATGGTTCTCTCAGCCTGACTTTTGCGGCTGTGCCTTCATCAACTCTGCAGTTGAGCTGGTTGACCCTGAACATCCCTGATCCTAATTTAGTTTGTGTTTCTTCATAAACGGCCTCCCCCTTTACTCTTCTCCTATCCTAGAAGTAGACATTATGGAGGATTCGTACGATGGCTCAACGAAAGCAACGGGGCACTCCTGGCGATAAAACCATCTGTCTAC
>NZ_JTHE03000042.1 GCF_000817775.3 Lyngbya confervoides BDU141951 | reverse complement strand
GCTCACAACTTCCCGCTTGACTTGGCGGCTGGCGAGTCTGCACCGGTTGCACTGACTGCTCCTGCCATCAACGGTTAGTTTTCCTTAGTTAATTCAGGTTAACTATTGTAAGAAGGCGCTCCCACTAGGGAACGCCTTCTTCGCTGTTTAGGGGAAACGGGTGGCTCAGTTAAGGTTACGGAAGCAGGGTCTTCAAATGAGCCGCAAAAAGAGCCGAAAAGCATCGAGATGCTAAGATAATCACCTCGCCTGGCTTCAAAATCCAAAAGCCCCCAGGTGTATGATTCCTGAAGGCCCTGGAACTGAGCATAGAGATTTTATAAAGGGTTGGCTAGGCCAGAATAGAGCTTGCGAATAGAGGGTTTAGTTAGGCGATAAAGAATTAGAGTTTCCCCTAACTCCTGGAGTTTGTACCATCCTAGTCGGCTTTTTAATTTATCGGTAGAAAATATACATAAATTTAAATGATGGGAAAGGTGATCATAACTGCGATCGCTCTATCCATCACTCCCCCCGGGCTATCCTCTGACCTCACGGATCAGGTCACGATCGTTCCGTAAGCTTCTGGATCGACCCCCGTTCACGCGCTACCCCCTACCGCCCTTGAGTTCCTCAACCCTCCACCTGATTGAAGCCGCCGTTGAGGCGCTTTGTTCCCTCAACGCTCAGGCCTTTGCCCGATGTTTTACCCCGGATGCCCGCCTGGTTTTACCCAATGGTCAGCAACTTCAGGGCCGCGCCGAAATTCAAGGCGCCCTTGCCGATCTATCGCAGCGCCTGATTCAGGTTGACCTGAAAATCTCTGGAATGACCATAGCTGCTGGCACTGCCTACGTAGCGTGGCACTGGCGTAGCTTAGCCAGGCAAACGGGGAAGTGGCAGGTTTCAGACAATCTAATTGTCCTACAGTTCAATCAGGGGCTGATCTCTGCCTGGCGAGAGTACCAGGCCCAACCCCTTGAAAACCCTGCTTCTCCCCAGCCCGCGAGTTTAAAATCTCAGCGGCCGCCCGACGCATGACATCCACCTCGGGTGGCGATCCCAGCCAAATTTCCAAGGCTGCTGCACCTTGCTGAACCAGCATTTCTAAGCCGTCGATAGCCTGATAGCCCTGGGCGATCGCCTCTTTCAGCAGCTGTGTTGGCTGGGGGGTGTAGATTAAGTCATACACTAGGGCATGGTTGGGTAACTGCGCCATGGCCTCTCCAGTCAACGGCATTCGGTCCACAGCGGGAGCCATGCCGATGGGTGTGGTGTTGACCAGCAAGTCTGTGTGGGGGAGAAGATCCGTGATCTCATCCCAGGTGTGTAAGGTGATCTGGGCAGGAGAGGGAGTAAAGTCTTGAAGCAATTGGGCTAAGCGCTGGTCGTCGCGACCCACAATCTGAATGTGCTGAAACTGAAGCGTTTCACAGCCTGCAATGATGGCGCGAGCAGCCCCCCCGTTGCCCAGAATTACGGCTGTGCCGTCTGGCCAGTGGGCCTGAAGATGTTGCAAAGGAGCCATGAAGCCTTGCATATCGGTATTGGTTCCCGCCCAGCCCGTGGCGGTTCGCCAAACGGTGTTAACGGCACCAATGCGCGCGGCAATCGGGGTAATGGATTCTAAAAATGGAACAATGGCCTGCTTGTGGGGAATGGTGACATTAAACCCCTGACAGCCCATGGCCTGCAGTCCTGCAAGCGCCGTCCCCAGATCAGGGTTTGCAATCGGAAGGGGAACATAGACATGGGAGACCCCCTGCCTTCCCTGCTGGGTCGCCAGCGCCTGGATCGCTGCATTGTGCATGACCGGCGAGAGGGAATGCTCGACGGGATCGCCGATCACCCCCAACAGTTGGGTGGACCCTAAAATGGGCAATAAACCTGTAGTGCTCATCAATCCAACACAACGGCAATTAAAACCAAGCCGAATCAGTCAGACCCTGGGGCTCACTGATTCGGCCAATCCTCTTAGGCAGCTCCAGGGATCGCAAACGCGGAGCTTCGCCGGTTAAGGAAACTTGGGGGATCTGTAAAGATCGGCTAAAGCGGTCTAGACAGCCTCCATATCTTTCTCGCCGGTGCGGATTCGAATCACTTGGGAGACAGAGGAGACGAAAATCTTCCCATCTCCAATTTCTCCGGTCCTGGCTGCCGAGACAATTTTCTCGACCACCATTTCCACCTGACTATCTTCCACCACAATTTCAATTTTCAGCTTTTGCAGAAACTCTACCGTATATTCAGAGCCTCGATAGCGCTCCGTTTGTCCCTTCTGCCGCCCAAAGCCGCGAACCTCAGATACAGTCATTCCGACCACACCCGCGTTCACTAGCGCAATTTTGACTTCTTCGAGCTTAAAAGGGCGGATAATAGCCTCAATTTTCTTCAAGGGTCTTCTCCAACGTTAATACAAGCGTATTTTCCTATAGTGAACACGAGTTTTCGCAAACTGCGTTCTGTCCATGCACTATAGCTTACAGTGGGAAACCAAGATGTTAAAATCCTACAAAATTATTTTCACAAGAATAATTTAATAGAGGGCTGGCATGCAGGGCTTCAGCTGCGATCAGGCAAATCTCGGTCTGCCAGGTTTGCCTGATCGCTGATCGAATGACCAGCCTGTAGGGACGTAGCCTCTCCCGGTGACGGTGCCAGCTTCTGCACAGCACCGGCCAGGTCCACTCCAGTGGTTTGCTTGATCTGCTCAATAAAGGACGCTGCCTTAATCGCAGTGCCGCCCCGTTCGGCATCAATCACCGTCACGTTTTGTAGCTTGACCTGAGGAATCGTGGACGTCAGAGTTTTCAGCAAGACCTCCAGCTTTTGCAGGACAAAGATATCTCTTGCATTGGGTCCAGCGGCATTCCAGGAGGCGGCCAAACTCTCGGTCCCCTCTGCCAGGGCTTTTCCATCTTCAATGATCTGGGCTGCCTCGCCCTTGGCATAGGCGATCGCCCGCTTAGATTCAGCCTCTGCTGGCGCAATGATGTCCGCCTGAAGCTGTTGACGAACCTGTTTAATGCGCTCCTGCTGCACAGGCAGTTCGGCCTGAGTTTTGGCGAGGGCTGAGGCAATATCGGCCTCGGCTTCTGCCACCACGGCGCCCCGCATGGTGGTCGCATCTTCAATGCGACGTTTCGCCTCCGCTCTGGCAATGGCAATATCGCGATCAATTCGCTTGAGCGCCGTAATTTTCTCGTTCTCTGCGGTTTCAATCGCAGATTCAGCCGAGGCTTCTGCCTCGGCGATGCGGGCATCTCGCAGCAGATCCGCCTGCTGTTTGCGGCCAATGGAATCCAGATAGCGGACATCATCAGAGATATTTTGAATTTGCAACGTATCCAGGATCAGCCCCAGCGACTCGAGGTCCTCTTCTGCTTCGTCGAGCAAGCTGCGAGCAAAGGCGATTTTATCTTCGTTGACCTGCTCTGGGGTCAGCGTGGCCAGGACCCCCCTCAAATTTCCCTCCAGTAGTTCCTTGGCAATCTGTTCAATTTCCTTGCGAGATTTCCCCAGCAGACGTTCAATCGCATTGTGAATTGTGGGTTCATCTCCAGCAATTTTAATGTTGGCCACCCCATCCACCTTCAGGGGAATGCCCCCCTTGGAATAGGCATTTGCCACGTGCAGCTCAATGATCATATTGGTCAAGTCCATGCGCAGCGCCCTCTCTAGCAGCGGCACCCGCAAACTGGCACTGCCCTTAACCAGGCGATAGCCCACCTCTCGCCCGGTGGCGGTCCGCTTTTTGGGTCCCGCAAAAATCAGAATTTCACTGGGCTGGCAGATATAGTAGAGATTTTTAATCACAAAGGTTGTGGCCCCAGATCCTAAACCTAAGATCACTAAAATCAGAAAAATAATTTCCATGGTGCTTGCGTCTTGAGTGCTTACGTTGCTTGTCTGGAATGATTGCGGGTTATCGCCTGGGAAAGGGGCATCGCCAGAGAGTCGGTTCTTCTCAAACTAACGAGACGAGAATTCTCCGTCGATCACCGATTCACCGGGCTAATTGTTTGGGCCGACCGCCTCTGCCCCTGGAAACGGATCTGATGGATCCGCCTTCGATGGGACTGTTTCCAAGGAAGCCGCTAGGGTCTGGGCCTTGGAGGCGGCTGGGGATTTCATCAGCTGAATGCCCAGGGTTTGGTCAACGCGCTCTAGAAACTGGCGCACCATCTCTGGATAGGCATTCACCAGACCTGCGATCGCCTGACCGTTACCCGTATCAATCACGTTGATCCGGTCGATTTGCACCCGGTTGGGAATTTCAGCCGCCTGTTTCAGAATCATCTCAAGCTGCTGAATCAGGAACACCTCGGAGGCGCTGGTGCCGGTGTTCGCCCAAACCTGCGTTAGCATCTCATTTACCTTTGCCGCAGCCTTAGCGTTCTCGGCAAGGGCTGCGGCTGCCCCCTTCGCGTGGAGTTCCTGGGATCGACTGTGGGCTTCGGCGGGCAAAACTTCGTCCGCTTCTAAGCGCAGTCTCTCCAGTTCAGCCCGCACCTTTTGGAGCGTCTGCTCAGCTCGGGCTCGGGCCTCTTTTCCGGCCGCAGTGGTGCGCTCTTCTTCAGATCGAGCCTCCTGTTCCAGCTCAGCCTTAATGGTGCGCAGTTCATTTTGCTTTTGTTGCACCAGGGAAAGGGCCTCGGTCTTGGCAATTTCGGCTCGCTGCTGGCATTCCGCTTCAATGCGCTCTGCCTGCCCAAGGGCCTGGGATTCAGCAATTTCGGCGTCGCGGACAATTTGGGCAATACGGCGTCGACCAATGGAACTTAAATAGTCCACATCATCCGCAACGCTTTGGATTTTGAGGGTATCCAGGTGCAGACCTAGCTTCTCTAGATCCCGCGACACATCTTGAGCAATGCGCTCAGCAAATTGCAGCCGGTCTTCATTGATTTCCTCTGGGGTGAGGGTGGCCACTACCCCGCGCAGGTTACCTTCTAAGGTTTCGCGCGCCACTCGCTTAATCTCGTTACGACTGCGATCTAGGAATCGTTCAATGGCATTCCCCACCACCCGCTCGTCTCCCGAAATCTTCACGTTTGCGATCGCCTGAATATTGAGAGGAGTGCCCCCCTTGGAATAGGCATTGGTCACCTCCACCGGGACCGGCATCGTTGTCAGATCCATGCGCTTGACGGTCTCGATAACGGGAATCACAATGGCCCGCCCCCCAAACTTGACCTGATATCCCACCTCTTTGCCACTTTTGTTACGATGCTTCCGCCCCGAAATAATCAGAATTTCATTGGGATTACAAATTTTGAGGAAGCTTTTAATAAACCAAAGCGTCAGGCCTGCGGCAATTAAGGCTATCACCAGAGGCAAGGCCACTGACATGGATGTCGGGGAAGGAGGCGGCCCCTGTTCAACCACCAGTCCTCCCTCAAGCCCCGCCGGCAGGTCTTCCCTGCGCTCAGAGGCAAACCGGGGTACAAAGGTTGCATTCAGGGACAGGGTGGAATCATTCATAGGTTTTATCATCCTGGACAAACTTATTCACTCCGTCGACTTCACTCCATTAAGGTCAATCTACCCACTTTCCTCTATCGATCAACGCCAATCCTTCAGCCCTCCTGGGTCGGATCGCTTGTGGGGCTTCATGTCAGTCAGGGGATCGCAAGCTATCTTCTGAAACTACCCACAGCTGATTGCTTTCAATCCCCACCACCACCACCGACTCTCCCACCGAGAGGGATCGGGTGTCGCTGGTGCGCGCAATCATCTCTCGACTCCCATCATTAATCTGAATTCGAATCTTGCCACGATGGTCCATGTCAATGGGCAGTTCGACGGTGCCCACCTGACCAATCAAATCCTCTGGTTGTAGGAAGCCATCGGGATTCCGTTGGCGCAAAACCTCCAGAGCTATGGCAATCATACTGCCCACCAGCAATCCCATCAGCAGGGCGATGATCAAAATGACCCGCGCTCCTAGCTGGGGCTGAAAGGCTGTAAACAGAAGCCCGGTCAGTCCAAAAAAACAGCAGCCAAAGGTCCAAAATTTGATCGTTCGCAGCAACAGCAATGGATTGAATCGCCATCGCTGCCGCCGAGATGGGATCAGACGATCGGATCGCTGATTTTGGGGATCAACCAGCTCGGCATCGGCATCTATGCCCGTAGAATCAAACTCGGGTTCACCCCACAGCCCAACATCAGCACCATCAATTTCAGCACCGTCAATCCCCCCAATGGCTGCCAAAAGAACGAAAATGCCGCCAACTGTAAAACAAATCCAGTAGATAGGTTGCATAGGTCAACCAATGCGAGCGCTATGTCCAATCATAGCCAGGCTTTTGGGTCTCTTCTGAAATCTTTAACTTTATTGCGAGAAGTCTGCCCAGGGGTTGCGGCAGGGGAGCTTTGAGGTTGAGCGGTGACGCCCCGCCGTTACGCCACTGCTGGGAAGCGGATCAGATACAGATTAAACAGCTTCCCCTCTCGGGTTTTGACAATTTTGCCACCCCAGGATTTTATCTGCTGATGCCACTCCTCAAGGCTCTGCAAAATGACCTCAGCGCCCAGGTAGGTCTCCAAAATGGCCCAGTCCTCAGCCAACTCATTGGCTGGGTTCACAATATCCAGTAAAACTGTACCACCTGGCTTGAGTACGCGCTTCATCGCTGGGAACACCTGCGCCCAATAATCAACGTCAAAATATCCACTCCAGCCCGTGGCCACGATGCCATCAAAGCTTTGGTCTGGGTAGGGTAACTGATGCCCGCCGCCCAACTGCACGCCCTTAAAGAGCTTAGAGTTTAGCTGCGGACCCCGGCTTCGCAACACCTCACAGACAAAGGAACTGACATCTTGACCATAGAACGAGGCATTCCAGTCCCGCCAGGGGTAAATCAAAAAGCTCAGGCCGCAGCCAATATCAAGCCACACCTGATTCTTCTTGGGCTGATACAGATCCCAAAAGGGGGAGGCAGTCTGGTTTTGGAGCTTGCCGCTGGCCCAGTCCTGAAAGATGGCCATCGCCTCCACCTCCGCAGGCAGGTCAAAGGCCTGTCCTCGATATTCGCGGTCATAACGCTGGGCAATGGGATAGGTCAGCTTCTGCCACGGGGTAGGGGCGTCGCCAGGCCTTGGGGGCTGGTGGTTGGGCACAGCAGCGTTGGACTTTTTCCCCATGGGCTCGAAATGTATCGGTTTATCAAAAATCCATTAACAGACGGAAACCTGACCCCCTACAGTTAGAGTCATTGCTCCGAGTCTAACACCCATGTCCCGAGCTGGCGATCGCCCGAGTTTCGTCTCGAATTATGTGGATGATGCCGGGCTGCGCTGTCCCGGCACCATTCAGCCCCACGGCATGCTGATGTGGGTTCCGACCCTGGAGGGAAGGATTGAGTGGGTTAGCGAGAATCTCCCTCATTTTTTAGGCATCTCCCCGGCGCATCTGTTGGGGCAGCCCCTGGGACGGCTGTTTTCCCCGGCAACCCTGGGTCAGATTCGTCAAAGATTTCAAGCCCCTGGAGGCGCGAACTACTGTGACTGCACGACGCTGCAGTGGTCTGACCCCTGCGCTGGGCTAGATCGATCGAGTTGGGATCGATCCCAAACAGTGGATCTCAGCGCCCATCCTGCTTCCCAAGGAGTCATCCTGGAGCTAGAGCCCGCCCTGCCCCAATCCACCCTGAGGCTCACCGCCCAACTCCAGGCCCTGTTTCACCAGATCCACCAGGCCTGCAGCGTTGATGAACTGTTGCTTGTGGCGGTGCAATCTCTCCAAACCCTCACCGACTTTGAGCGGGTCATGGCCTACCGGTTTGACAGTCAGGGCGCTGGTGAAGTGGTGGCAGAGGTCAAACCTACCCAAGGCGCGATCGCGTATCAAGGGCTGCATTTTCCAGCAACCGATGTGCCTGAGGTTGCGCGGCGGCTCTATCTCCAAGGCATGCTGCGCTACATTCCCGATCTGATGGCTCCATCGGTTCCCCTCATCCCCCATCATTCGCATTTGCTGGAGACTCCTCTGGACCTCAGTGGCGCTAGCTTACGGAGTGTGGATGACTGTTGCCGAGCCTATCACCAGAATATGGGGGTGCGGGCTTTGCTGGTGGTTCCCATCCGGGTCAATCGGCAGCTCTGGGGACTGATGACCTGTCATCATCCCCAGCCCGGTCAAGTTTCCATGGCTCAGCGTCATCAGGTCTCATTACTGGGCCAGCATCTGTCTGCTACCCTATCCACTCTCATTAGCGCTGAAACCGTCACATACCAAACTCACCTGAAGCACCTGCAAACCCGGCTGATTCAATCGCTCTCAGAATCTGAACGATTTAGCGAAGTCCTCATGCAGCCGGACTTGAAAATTCTAGAGCTGGTTCGCGCCCAAGGCGCTGCAATTTGTCTGGGCAATGGTATTACCCTCGTCGGAGAAACCCCGGAGGCGGAGGAGGTGTTTGCCCTGCTGCAGTGGGCCGATCCGCAAGTGCAAGAGTTTATTTTTCACACCCATGAACTCCCGCACTGTTTTCCCCCCGCCCAAGCCTATGCCGATAAAGCTTCAGGGGTGCTTTTGCTCAAGATTTCCGAAACCCAAAAGTTCTCAATGCTTTGGTTTCGTCCCGAAGTGGTACAAACGGTTCACTGGGCCGAAAATCCGGCCAAGGCAGGTCAAATCCCCCCCCCTGGACAGATGGGGCCGCGCCAATCCTTTGCCCGTTGGCAAGAACTCATTCAGCACACCGCCGTTCCCTGGCAACCCTCAGAAGTGGAAAACGCGCTGGGGCTCCGAGCCGCAATTTCAGGGATTGCCCTGCGAAAAGCCGATGAATTAGCCCAGATTAACCAAGAGTTAGCCCGGAGCAACGAGGAACTCTCTTCCTTTACCTACGCCGCCTCCCACGATCTCAAGGAGCCGCTACGGGGCATTTACAACTACACCACCTTCTTGCTGGAAGATTATGCAGAGGTCCTGGATGAAGCTGGCATCGACCGCATGAAAGCCCTACTTCGCCTGACGCGGCGGATGGACCAGCTTATTGATGCGTTGCTGAAGTTTTCCCAGATGCGCCAAACGGATTTAAATATCCGGGAGGTTGACCTCAACCTCGTGGTGCAATCCGTTTCAGAATTGATGAGGATGAGCCGCCCCAACCTGACCTTTGACCTTCAAATTCCGCGATCGCTGCCTAGAGTGCGCGCGGACAAGCTACTGTTGAACGAATTGTTTTCCAATCTCATCAGCAATGCCCTTAAATACAACGAAGCGGACCTTAAAGTCGTTGAGGTTGGATATGTCCTGCCTGGGGAAATGGCCCCCTACGCCCTCGGCAGCATCCCCAAATCCAGCATTCGTGGAAAAATGTTGCTCTATGTTCGGGATAATGGAATTGGCATTCGTCCCCACCATCGACAAACGATTTTTAGACTTTTCAAGCGCCTGCATTCTCGCCATCGCTTTGGTGGGGGGACAGGCGCAGGGCTCACCATTGTTAAAAAGATCGTGGAGCGCCATGGCGGCATGGTGTGGGTCGAATCCCAGGTGGGCCAGGGATCCACCTTTTGGTTTACCTTAACCTAAGAAAAATATTAAGAAGCTCTGAAAATCTCGGTTTATTCGCTAGGCTGTTTTGTAAATTTTTGTAATCGTCTCGGCTTGCCATAAAGAAGGAATGACCCAGGTCTTTAATAATCCGTTATTGATTGTTGAGGATAGCGACGAAGATTTTGTAGTGCTGGAGCGGTTGATGCAGCAGATGTCGGTACAAAATCCAATTTATCGCTGTTTAGACGGGGATGAGGCCCTGGATTTTATCTTTGGAGAAGGGGACTCCAGCAGTTTATCCCTCCCCCAGCGACCGGCCGTCATTCTATTGGATCTCAATTTGCCCGGAACTGATGGGCGAGAAGTCCTGGAGCAGATCAAGCAGCATGAATCCTCTACAGACATCCCCGTGGTCATTTTCACCACCTCTAATAATCCCCAGGACGTTGAATTTTGCTACCTCAAGGGAGCCAACGGCTACCTCATCAAGCCTGTGAGCTATCCCAAACTCGTGGAAACCATCCAGGCATTTGTGGATTACTGGCTTCGAAGCAACGTCATTCCCCAGGAGGGGCTAAGGTTCAAGTCCGTCTAATCTTGTGGTCCTCCCCCCGAAGCAGGTTTGAAGCAGGTTGGATAATCCTCCCTCAGCCCTGATGGTGAATCGCTGTGCTGGTTCACCTGGGTTACATCGTAAAGATTCATGGGTGCCGTACACTAGAGACTATGCGAGTTCCTAGGATGGTTCTAATTGTTGACGATTGTGAAGAGGATCGAGAAGTCTACTGTCGATACCTCCGAGCGTCAACCTATTGCCGGGACTATCGCTATCAAGTCGTTACGGCTGAATCCGCGGAGGAAGGGTTCAAGGTCTGCCACCAGCAACAGTTTGATCTGGTACTGCTAGACTATGATCTGCCCGATGCCAATGGTCTAGAGTTTTTATCCCAATGGCAATCCCTTCATGGTCCGGCCTGTGCGGTAATTATGTTGACGGCCTACGGCAACGAAGCAGTTGCAGTCAAGGCCCTGCGCCAGGGCGCGCAGGACTATCTGGTGAAACAGTCCCTCACCCCAGAATCTTTGCACCATGCCATCCAGATTGCCTTTGAACAAGTGCAGCTGCGTCTGCAACTGTATCAGTCCCAGGAGCGCCAACGGCTCATTGCGACCTCGGCCCTGCGCATTCGCGACTCCTTAGATTTAGACCAGATTCTGGCTACGAGTGTTTCAGAAATTCGGCAGCTGCTCAAGAGCGATCGCGTGGTCGTTTACCGCTTGCTCACCGATACAGCCCTTCAGGTGCTGGCCGAATCGGTTGCGCCGGGATTCCCGGCCGCCCTAGAGATCGTTTCGCCCCAACCGCTCTGGCCCACCGCTCTGGCCCAACACCTCCAGCAGCGTCCTGCCCAAGGCCTGCTAGAAATTCAGGATGTATCCACTGCTCCCCTAGACCCTGAAGAACAAGACCTGCTCGCAGTTTTGCAGGTGCAGTCTCTTTTGGGACTGCCCATTCAGGTGGAGAAGGCTGGGCAGTCTCAGGTTTGGGGCACCTTAATGGTGCATCAGTGCCAAAGCCAGCGATCCTGGTCTGACCCTGAAAAGAAGGTTTTAGAAGAACTCTGCGTTCATCTGGCGATCGCCATTCAGCAGTCCGAGCTGCTGACCCAAACCCAATGTGCACTGCTCAAGGAGCAGGAACTCAACCAATTCAAGTCCCATATTGTGGCCACCGTCTCCCACGAGTACCGCACACCCATTACCTCAATTTTGGCCTCCGCCGCCACCCTGGAAAGGCACGGACCCCGCCTTGAAGTTTCCAAGCAGCAGCGGCTTCTCCACCTGATTATGCAGCAAGCTCGCCATCTGCGTCAGCTGGTCGATGACATGTTAGTGGTGAACCAGGTTGAGTTGGGGCAAATTCAATTTAAGCCCTTCCCCATCGACCTTGAACACTTCCTGCGCAGCCTCATCGAAGAATATTCCATGCTGGCGGAGGTATCCCATGGTTTTGATCTGGAGATTCAGGGAGACTGTAGCCACTTTTGGGGCGATATTGGGTTGCTGAAGCAAATTTTCGGCAATATTATTTCTAACGCGCTCAAATATTCCAACCAGCCGTCTCCCGTACAGATTCGGATGGGCGGGGACGAAATAGGCGTCACGATTCAGGTGCGAGATCAGGGCATTGGCATTCCCCCCGTAGATTTGGCCCAAGTTTTCCAATCCTTTTCTCGGGGCAGCAATGTGGACTCCATTCCAGGCACAGGGCTGGGACTATCCATTGCCAAGGCCTGTACCGCCCTTCACCAGGGCACCATCGCCCTGGACAGCGAACTAGGACATTACACGGCGGTCACGGTTTGGCTGCCCAAGCAGCATCGGCCTGGGCTGGCGGCTTGAGCCCCCCTAAAATGGACAGGACTGTTCCCTCGCGCCTAATTGAGAAACAGCCTGTCATCGTCCATGAGGGTGGTCAGATCTCGCATACTAAAGCGCCGCTGCTGGTCAAGCTGCTGCAGATACTGCTTTTCCTGGTAGTAAAGTCGCTTGAGTTCTTCCAGCTCCTGCAAGCAGCCATGCTCTTCCACCAATAAGGCTGAGATATGCTCAGTCTCTTCCGTCAGAATATTTTGCAGGTAGGCGGTAAACAGCGGCGTTTCTGGCCAGGATTGTTTGGCTGTTCGCACCGCTGCATCCCACATATTTAAAAGGTGGCGACAACGCTTTTCACAGATAATGCGCTCTAAGCTCGCGCTGGCGGCTTGAATTGCCAGTTTAGGCCGCAGAATATCCAACTGGGCACGCTCATCCAAATACAGCAGATGCTGAATCTGCTGAACTTCGGTGGGAAATTTGGTGCCCAGATCCCACAGGACTGCCACCAGGTCAAACGCCTCTGGAAGAATGGCCAGTTCGGGGTGGATTTGATCTCCCAGATCGACAGGGATTTGGGAAAACTCCTGCTCAATCGCCAAAATCTCTCGCCATAGAAAGCGATGGTGGGAAAGACAGAACTCCACATCTCTCTGCCGCAGGGCGTCTCGTACCTCAAAGCGCACCTCTGGACAGTGCAGGTAAATGCGCAATAGCTGCTCTTCTGCCGCCTCGCGCAGGGTATAGTCCGCCGGACGCTGCCACTTTTGCGATCGCCCATGCCAGCGCTGACCCCGCACCTGGGTTAAGAGCGCTTCCTCTAGCTGCAGAGTCATACGCGGATCGCCCTGACTCAAGAGTTGGGCGCATTGATGAACATAATGGGTGCGTAAGGCCGCATTGGGCAGCTTTCCCAAAATTGCGGCAATGTCCTGCGAGGCTTGCTGAAACTGATCAGCCTGGCTTAAATCCTGGCGTCGAATAGCGGCCTCAATTTGCCAGTCTACCCAGAGGGGAGCCTCCTCTAGGAGAGCAAAATAGTCATCGGCGCTGTACGCTTGCAAATATTCATCGGCATCCTTCCCATTGGGCAAATTTAAAATTCGCAGCTGCACATCTCCCCGGTAGGCCAGATCCTCAACCTCTGCAATTGCCCGCTCCGCCGCCTTACTGCCAGCGGCATCCGCATCAAAATTGAGGACAACCTGCTTTGACTCGCTATAGCGCAGCAGCAGCCGCACCTGATCGCGGGTCAACGCGGTCCCCATCGAGCCCACGGCATTTTCAATGCCAGCCGCATGGAGCGCAATCACATCGAAGTAGCCTTCTACCACAATGGCGCGGTCTTCTTGAACAATACTTTTACGAGCCTTGTCCAGACCAAACAAAAGCTTGCGCTTATTAAACAGCTCGGTTTCTGGCGAGTTTAAATATTTTGGCTCTTCCCCTGTCAAGGTGCGGCTCCCAAAGCCCACCACCCGCCCTTGGGTGTCATGGATGGGGATCATCAGGCGATCGCGAAATCGATCGTAATATCCTTCCCCCTGACGACGCGGCACAATTAAGCCGGCCTGTTCCACCAGGGTCGCTGGGATGCGCTTTTGCTGAACCAGGGCCTCATACAGGGTCTGCCAGCCGTCCGGCGCATAGCCGATCTGAAAGTGAAGGAGGGTCTGTTGACTGAGTCCACGCTCATGCTGCGCGTAGGCCAGAGCCCCTTTTCCCTGAGGTTGAGTCAGGGCCTGCTGATAGAAGCGGGTGGCTAAGGCCAACACGTCGTACAACTGTTCCCGGAGCGTGAGCTGACGCTGTAACGATTGCCGCTCCTCCTGCTCCAGGGTTTGGACTGGTACCTGGTAACGCTGGGCTAGATCCAGGACAACCTCAGCAAAGGGGCGTTGCTGGATCTCCATGAGAAACTTAAACACGTTCCCCCCAGCCCCGCAGCCAAAGCAGTGGTAAAACTGTTTTTCAGGACTGACCGAAAAGCTAGGAGACTTGTCGTCGTGGAATGGGCAGCAGCCGCTAAACCCTCGCCCCTGCTTTTTTAAAACAACGTGCTCAGAAACCACATCGACAATATCAGCCGCCTGACGAACGGCCTCAATGGTGTCAGGATGAAGGCGAGGAACACTCATGTGGCGGGGAGGATTGATCGGGAATAGCGATAGAGCCTGGGGGCGTCAACCAGCATGCAACGGTGATTGCGATCACGCCAATTCAGCTTGGGTAATCTAGCATAGCAGAGGTTTTTGAACGGGGCCTGCCTGGGTTGTAGCAGCTTAACGGCTCCGGTCAGAGCCCCTTCCTTGAGTTGTCTTACCCCTCGATAGTTATGGCTTGGGATCAACGCTCCACCAACACCCCTTCCAGGGTCTCCAGACCTTCCTCCAGCCAGCGGACAAGGCGCGGTTCTCGAGGGTCCATGGGGCACGGGGTCATCTTGGCGCTGCTGCTGCTGTTGGGATGGGGCGGAGGACACTGGTTTATCCACAACGGCACGATCCAGGGGGTTCCCACCACCATTATTCTCAAATTTCTCACCGACGAAGTCGCTCGTGACGCCTATTTCTCGGACCATAAAGATCTCTTGCACCAGCGACTCAATGAGCTGGGCATTGAGGAAGAGATTAAGGACTTTTACCGGCCCACCATCCCTGACGAGGCGGAGCTGGATCAATATATCCACCAACTTCTGTACGATCGCACCGGCTATGTGGGTCGCAGCTACAAGGTCGTCAACCAGCAGCTAGTTCTCAAAACCAGGCTGGATCAATCCTTTCCCCGCTGGTTTTCCCTCGCCTATCAAGCCGGGATTGTGGTGGGCAGCAAGGAAGATAACGGTCACTGGATCGTCATTACCCCCGATGGAGAATGGATTCCCTACCCCGCCATGGCCACCCTCTATCCCCCGAAAACTCTCCGACGCATGATTCGGCAGAAGAGCCGATCGGATCTATAGTTCCGCGACCGCCCGCTCAATTAGGCGACGGGCTAAGGTTTGGGTGCCAGTATGACCGTAATACTTGGCTGCGATATCCAGAAACGCGCCCAAGTAGTCAGCCTTATCTTCCGTAACCTCAACAAATCGGGTGAGATGATCAATCACCGCTTCTCGCGTCACGCCTCGAGAGGTCACAAAGTGGCTCATCCAGTCTTTGACCGAGCCAAAACTCTGGAGGATGAATCCCTGTTGACCCGCCGGATTGCCCCCTGGAATCAGCTCACTCACGCCTTGGAAGGTTTTATTCTGCTTGAGTTCAGAAGGAGAAAGGCGCTCAAGGGCATCAATTCCTTTCTGAATAAAGTCAGGCCCCAGGGGCACCAGGCCATCGAAGCAGACCAGGGCCGCCATGCGCATCAAGGATTCTCCGCTGTAGTCGCCTAAGGCGGCTACGAAGTCGCCAATGCTGTCTCCTGGGATCCCGTTGATCTGGCAAAAGGCCACGAGTTCCACCACAAGCTTCACGGTCAGATCGATGGACTGAGCCTTCTCGGGCTTGGGGGTGAGCTTATTCATAAATCCCAATAGGGGAACCTTCTGACCCACCTTATTGGCTAAGGCTGCTGTCCCGAGGGCTCCGGAGGCGCTATCCACACTGTCGTAAAGCCACATTGCACGCTGGTAGCCTTGGGATTTGTCATTGTAAAGGTAAACAGCCCGCTCACCAATTTGCTTGATGAGGGCCGGGTCCGTCTCTCCTGTCACGGCTTTGATGGTGTTATCAAAGCCCACCAAATTTTGCCATTCCCCTGGCACCACAAAATCTAGCGAACGGAGGGCAAGGATGTTAATGCCGCTGGTGGGCAGATCATCCACCCGCTTGTAGATGGGTTTACTCATGGTTTCTAGGATGTAATTGTCTAGGGTGTAATTGTCTAGGGTGTAATTGGCGCAAGGGTTCTAACAAGCTCACCCAATCTATTGATGCGATTGTTGATGCTACTGTTGGGCACTCGCCTGCAATTGCCCTAGACCTGATAGATCAAATTTTTGAATCCAGGCTTGACGATCTGCGGCGGTAAAGCTAGGGTCGCGCGATAAAATCTTCACCTGGTAGCGATCGCCCACAAGCACTGAAGTTTGGGTATTGCCCAGGGTGACGGCTGGATATCCAGCAATGGTCTGATTACTCTGGGCATATTTAGCCGCAGCGGTCGGCAAGCTCACGGTGTCGGAAATCGAGAGCATGGCTAATGTCTTGCCAGACTGCTTGAGCTTGGCTTCGGCAAAGCCTTTCTTTTCCTGGGTATAGACCCGCTCGTAGCCCTCGCCAGGCTTGGGGAAAAACTGATTAAATTGACTCCCCTGGGTCGCCTCTTTGACGATGGCCTTCGGGGCATTGCGCTGAGTGCTCTCCGCCTGCACATCGGCATAGGGAGAAGGAGGAGCCTGCTGGCAACCTGTGATCAACAACATGACACAGAGCAGCATGGCCGCCATCAGCCGCTGAAAATTAACCTGCTTCATCTCCTCCTCCTGGGGATATCAAGGTAAACGGGGGGATCGGAACTTTGATCCATAGGCCTAGAATCATTAAGCGATGACATGGATTAAGCCCCGAACTAAATCGCCTCTGTTGACAAGGTAAGGGGTATTTTCAAAACCGGGCCCTAAACTTTGGAAAATACAACAAGTGACCTTGAAGTTCAACGGTTTTTAGATTCAACCCATGGCAGACACTCGGACCCTCGGGCGGTGGATCATTGGAGTGGCGTTGGTCGGCAGCTTGCTAGGCTGCCAATCACAATCCACTTCAGGCCCATCGCCCTTTAAGCTCAAGGTTTCAGCCCAGATCCATGGAAACCTGGTCTACGTTCCCACCGCCATTAACGGTGGCCCGCCTCGTCCCCTCATTTTAGATTCTGGGGCGCAGCCGAGCCTCTTAACCCAGGAGGTGACCCGGCAAGTCGGAGCAACGTCCGCTGGGCCCATCATTATTCACGGCATCGGGGCTGCACCGGTTCAGGCCAAACGCCTGAATCCTCTGCTGTTCGACCTGACCGGGGTTCCACTGCAGCCGAGCCAAGTCCTGGCGATCCCGGACTCTGTATCCCAATCGTTGAGCCAGCAGACCGGCCGACCTTTCCAAGGAATTTTGGGATCTGTTCTTTTTCAATCCTACGTGGTGGAAGTCGATTTCCAGCGTCAAACCCTCCAGCTTCAGTCTCCCAGCACATTTCGCTATTCAGGATCCGGTCAAGTTCTGCCCCTAAAGATCAAGCAGCAGCGTCCCTATCTGGAGGCGACCGTGAGGTGGAATGACCAGGATCAGACTCCAGGCGAGTTTTTGCTGGACTTAGGCAGTACTCAAGCGCTGGATCTTCAGTCTGGTTTATCCCTCGCCGAGGCCCAGCGGTTTCAGGGAGATCCCGAACGCTGGATGATTGG
Source organism: Lyngbya confervoides BDU141951 (assembly GCF_000817775.3). Taxonomy (GTDB): domain Bacteria; phylum Cyanobacteriota; class Cyanobacteriia; order Thermosynechococcales; family Thermosynechococcaceae; genus Lyngbya; species Lyngbya confervoides. The sequence goes on along the minus strand of NZ_JTHE03000042.1, from coordinate 32,096 downwards.
TCTTGGTGGGCAGGAGCGATCGCGGGTGGGCCGGGTTCAGGCTCTTGAGTTGGGCCCCATCACCGTACCCAACCCCATCACTGCCGTCTCCCACCCAGCCTTGCTGAAGGCGGGGCAATCCAAATCACCGCGATCGGGTGTTCCTCTGGCTGGGCGGATTGGCAATCAGATTTTGTCCCGCTTCAAAGTAATTTTCAACTACCATGACCGGGTGGTCATCTTAGAACCGAACGCTCAGGTTCAGGCCCCGTTTTTCGCTGACATGAGCGGTCTGCAGATTCTAGCCGAGGGATCACAGCTCAACGAGTACCGTGTGGCTACCGTCTATCCCCACACCCCGGCCCATCGCCAGGGATTTGCGCCTGGCGATCGCCTGCTCACGATCGACCAAACTTCCGTCTCCACCCTATCCCTTCATCAGGTGAGGCAGCGGTTCATCTCATCCCCTGGAACTGTGCGGCAACTGCAAGTAGAGCGTCGGGGGGCTATTCTGACAAAATCGCTCATTTTGGAGGATCTCCTTCGCTAACACCCAAGGGCAGGATTGGGGCGACGAATCTATGCCTTTAGACTGGACCGCCGCATTCACCGCCGCATTCCACTAGAGAGAAAAATTCACATAAGGGGAAAACCTAACGGCCCTTGGGTTGGGGGCGATTTCAGCGTAGATGACTGAAAAAACTAGACATTTTCCGTTACATCCGACTAAAATGAATGGCCAGGATTCATGAATCCTCTTCAGAATGTTCAACACCCTCCAGGATAAGTACATAATTATGAAAAAAGTGTGGAAAAAGCCTAAGTTAATATCCTTTGGCAGCATCGAGTCCGTAACCCAAATGCAGATTGACGACGTGATTCAGCTGGGTGAATATGTCATTCCCAGCGACAGTCTAGGTTTGTTTTCCAGTCTGCGCCTGTAAGGAGTAAGAGACTTCGCCTGCGCTAGAGGTAATCTTTGCGAAAATCTTTAATGCAGGAGAGTTGGGCCAACTCTTCAGCTCAGGATAAGCGCCATCTTCACGACGGGGGGTGTTTTAGGGCGTTAGTCCACTGAAGAATACTTGCGTAGGGTATGCCTGTGGCGTACATCGTGATTCGTTTTCTAAATTTGTTCGATCGATGTCCTGATCTCTTAGGGATGAGGGCATTTTTTTGTCAGCGTTTTCCTTGATGACCTATCCCCTGCCTTTGTGTAACGGTATCCCTGGTGCAACGTTATACCTATCGAGCCTATGGTCTGACCATTCAGTCAGAAGTTGAAATTCCAGCCTTTTTGCAGGGAACCGGTCCTGCCCAAGTGCAGCTGAGGGTAAACCCCACGGGACAATCGGCCTTGGCACTCCCGAAAGGTCTGGCAAGTCAACCCATCGTTATTCAGCGATCGCCCTCCCACACCCTTTGGATCCACATCCAGAACGTTGGGTGTTTACGGATTCAATCAGGTCACCTCATCGATATTTTTCCTGAACCAGAGGTGTCTCCTCGCCTTCTCGGCATGACCGTCGCTGGTATGGGGATGTCTGCCCTGCTGTATCAGCGTGGCGTTTTAGTGCTCCACGGCAGTGCCGTGAAGGTCGGCAATCAGGCCGTCCTATTTGTGGGGCAATCGGGGGCCGGGAAGTCCTCTGTGGCCCTCGCTCTCCACCAGGCGGGATACTCGATCTTGACGGATGATTTAGCCGCCATTGAAACCCACGGCGGCCCTCCCACCCTCCTACCCGCCTTTCCGCAAATGCGACTCACTCAGGCATCGGCCCAGGCCTTTCAGTTAGATTGGCCCAGGCTGCAGGATCTATCCCCACTCCCCAAGCGTGGCTTTCAATTTACATCCTCATTCTGTGCGGATCCGCTGCCCCTAACGCGCATTTATTTATTACAGCGATCGCAAGATGACATTACCTTGCAGCAGTTGGGAGGGGCTGAATCGATCATGGCTCTGTTGCCCCATGCGGAGGCGATGATGCTTTTTTCCGCCAATCGCCAAGCACCCTTGCAAGCCTGTAGCCAATTAATCCAGAGGGTCCCTCTCACCCTGCTATCACGGCCCTGGGACTGGCAGGCTTGGCCACATTTGCTCCTGCAACTTCAGCAGGATTGGGCCAGAGGGACAACATCCCCTCATCGTTGCCGGGAGGAATCCTAAGATGTCCAGGAAGTCCCGCATGGCGGCAGTGCAGTCCCCCATCATCCCGGTCATTGGCAAGCTGGTGCAGGAAACCCCCGAGGCGATTTCCCTGGGACAGGGGGTGGTGTTCTATCCCCCGCCTCCAGAGATTTATCCCGCCATTGAAAGGGCGATCTCAGACCCTGCGATCCATCGCTATCAAGAGGTTCAGGGGCTGATTCCCCTGCGTCGACTTCTGTGGAGGAAACTCCAGCGTGAGAACCAGCTTCCACTCCAGGGGATTCATCAGGTGGTGGTTACTGCCGGATCCAATATGGGATTTATGAATGCCATCCTGGCGATCACAGAACCTGGCGACGACATCCTGCTCCTGACGCCCTACTACTTTAACCATGAAATGGCGGTGCGGATGGCGGGCTGTCATCCGCGGCTGGTGGCCACCGACGAGAACTATCAGCCCTCCCTGGCGGCCATTGTTGCCGCGCTGACTCCTAAAACCCGAGCCATTGTCACTATTTCTCCCAATAATCCCACGGGAATGGTCTATGCACCCCAGACCCTCCAGGCCATTAATCAGCTTTGCCAGGAGCGAGGCCTCTATCACATTAGTGATGAAGCCTACGAATATTTTATCTACGGCGATCGCCCCCACTGCTCACCGGGCTGCTTTGATGAGTCTTACCGCCACACCATTTCTCTCTTCAGCCTGTCCAAGTCCTACGGATTTGCCGGTTGGCGAATTGGCTACATGGCCATTCCCGCGGCCTTGCAATCCGCCATGCAAAAAATTCAGGACACCCTCTTGATCTGTCCTACCGTTCTGGCCCAGTGTGCCGCCTTGGCTGCCCTGCAGGTGGGACGATCCTACCCTCAATCCCATCTGCCGGCCCTGCGTCGGGTTCGTCAGACCGTGCTGGCCCAGCTGGCAACCCTAGGCGATGGCTGCCAGCTAGGCCAGCCAGACGGCGCCTTTTACGTGCTGGCCCGCATTCCAGAGACGGTCTGGCCAGGGCAGCAACCCCATCAGGTCATGGCGCTGGTGAAGACCCTGATTCGTCAGTACGGCGTGGCCGTTATTCCTGGGTTTGCCTTTGGGCAGACTTCAGGCTGCACGCTTCGCATTGCCTACGGAGCCCTGGCCCCTGACACCGTCAGTCAGGGCATTGATCGGCTGGTCACCGGACTGCGATCGCTCAGCGCATCCCCCCCTTCGTATCCAAGGGATTGATCTGGAGGGGAAGCGTAAACCGACTCAGGCTGCGGCCGTCCTCTAGGCGATGGAACTCCAGCTTGCCCCCCAGCCATTGAATAATGGTTTGGCAAGCATGGAGGCGACGCCCAGCGCCACTGTCGGCTGGAGAGGAGACCAGGCGATTGCGATGATGCCCCAGCTTCAGGTCCAGCAGGAGACGAGAGTCCCACTGACCATTGTCCGTAATGGATAACTCTAACCACTCAGGATGCTCAGATCGACTCCAAAGGTCAATGCGCCCACCCGGCTTGGAACGCTCACAGGCTTCTCTGAGCACCTCATCGAGCACCATTTGTAAATGTGGCTTTGAGCTGTTGAGGGTTACATTCGACTGGGTCAGATGGTGCACTTGCGACCAGATCTGGCGAGCTTGAAATGCATCTTCCAGTCCATCCAACACCTCACGCAGCAGGCGAACGAGGGAAATTGTCTCTGACTGTAGCGTTAGCGCCCAACTGTCTTGGGCACACAAGGTCTGAATCGCTTGCATGTCTCGCTCCGCTGCCTGAGGGCTAGCCAGCGATTGCCCAGGACCAAGGGGATGGAGATGGGCCTGGAGGCTCTGACAGTGCAGATTCAGCACCTTTTGCTGATACCAGATAAAGGTCTCCAGTTGACTGTTAATCTGGCGCCAGCGATCGTTGAGCTGGGTACTCCAGAGCACCCAGGCGATCTGCTGGGCAAAATCCTGGAGATTATCATGTTCAATCCCCTGCCACTCTTGAGGGGAAGGGAGCGCCACCAGAATCGCCCCCAGGACAGTTTGCTTCGGCTGGGGCTGGATAGGCCATAGCTGTAACGGGCAATCCAAGGGCGCCGTCAGCCATGCCTGGGTTTGAGTCGTCAGGTCCCGATAGACAAAGGAGAGGGCCTGCCCATCGACAGCCTGGGATTTCCCCTGGGCGATGACTGCCTGCAGGAGGGGATCGCTCAGATCGACCTTCGTCCCTGGATCGAGCTGAAATTCAGGCTGACTCACCTGAACCGCCTGCACCTTGGCATAGCTGCGGTGGGGGGACCACAGCAGAATGCCCACCAGGGGCACCTTCAGCAAATCTCGCAAGGATTGGACGGATTGGGTGGCAAGATCGTGGCTGGATCGAGCAGATTGAAGATTGCGCAGACCTTCCCGAAAGAGCGCCTGCAGCCTTTGGTTGCGCAGCAGATCCACATGAACTTGGTGCTTCTCCTGATGGGATTGGAACGCCTGGGCAATCTCCTGGAGCGCTTTGATTTCCTCTGGGGTCCAGGGGCGAGGAACGTCCCGACCGACCAGGATGATGGATTGCAGCGATCGCACCGGGGCCGCGCGGGCAATGAGGGCGCTTTGCAGATCCAAGGACTGGAGCGCTTCTTTCCAGGAAACCAAGCGTAGATCTTCAATCAGATCATCAATGGCCACTGCCTGCTCACTCCGAGAGAGCAGCTTAAAGTCCACCTGGCTCAAGGGGGGCAGCGTGCTTACAAACTCTGGGATGCTCCGACGACTTGAGGATTGGGCCAGCAGAATCTCAAAGCTCTGGGTCTCCTCATCACAGCGCAAGAGCAAAACCCACCGAGCTTTGAACAGCCGTTCAATCTCCATGAAGTAGCGTTTGATTCCACTTTCCCATGCGGCTGGGTCGCTCTGGGGAGAGGGCAGGGACAAAAGACCGCGATCCTCTTGGGTCCCTGGCAGGGCAGAAATCTCTTCCTCACTTGGGGGAGGCCAGATCAGTTGCAATAGGTTGGCCGCAATCCCCAGTGAGGCTTTCTCTAGCTCCGTCCAGTTTCTGGGTTGGGGATGGCTGAGAAATAAAAATCCCTGTAATGCTTGCTGAACCAAGATAGGCTGGAGCAGCAGTGATCGTGCCTCCAAGTGCTGGGTTAGGGGAGCCGGAGCGCGTAAATCTACGCTGGCCTGGACATCACTGATCGCCAGGAGGCTCTGGCTGGCCAGATATCGGAAAAAGCTGGAATTTTGCCGAGCCGACAGACGATGTTCCCGAGCCTTACCGCGATTGCTCCGCCGATCTTTGGGATCTAGAAAAGTGGGACTCACCCAGTCCTGGGATGCTTCATCCAGGTAGTAATATCCACAGCTGAACTCAGGATGCTGCCGCTGCAGATAGCTCAGCACCTGAGCCATCTGCAGGTCAAAGGCAGTCAGCTGAGTCAGGATCGTCAACAGTGGTGGGAGTTCAGCGGATAGGGATGCCTGACCCTGTCGCGGTTGGGGGACCATCGGATTGATCGGTATGCTATGCAACACCATTCCCAGCGTCCCGGCCAGAATAGAAACATGAGTTCTCTCCGGTTTTCGCGGGTTAATGCCCCAGTGGGTCGACCCCACCAGCAGCATCCCCACGGGCTCTTTGCAGTGATGAATGGGCTGGAGAATCGCCCCTTGAGTCCCAGTCCGTTTCGCTAGCTTTTGCCATCGTCCCACGCGAGTTTCATCCTGCAGGCTAGGAACGATGGCCGGTCGGCGTGTGAGCAGAGTTTGATCAAACAAATCCCCAGCTAAAACCGTCAGCGTCTCCCGAACCGGCTGTCGACTGGAAAATTGCTGGTAGTCTCCGGTTAAAGCTTGGGTTTCAGGATCGAAGCGGGCCAGCCAGACGAGGGGGTATCCAAAGTGAGCTTGTAAATAGCCACTCAAAGCTTGCAGAAGAGCGGTTTCATCCTTGGCCGATTGGAGCTGAGCCAAGATTTGCTGCAAACTCTCCAGATCCTGACTAAGTTCACCACGAGGTATGGATTGAGTCATAGAACAAGAATGCTCCCTACTCCCTTCGGTATTTGATGCATTGGCGGTCGCCCTTCCCCCTAGAGTGATCCGTCAGCCACAGATCTCCGACAGACGGATTAAAATTGCGTGGAATTACGCCCCGTCGATCCCCTCACATTCCGGGATCCGTGAGATCACGGAGGGTTTCAGTTTCGGTAACTGAGACTGTGACAAAACCTTTCCCTGTCATAATGGGCCTACCTCTGACCCACCCAGATCATGTCCCATGCGAAATGTCTCGCCGTCTCAGACGCTTCCCATCGTTTTAAGCAGCCTAGCGCTGAGCGCTCTTGCTCTTTCCGGCTGCTCCGGTGCCGTGCAGATGGAATCCGCCGCACCCGACAGCGGAGAGGTCTCCGCTGAGCGCAATCAAGATCTCGCCCAAGAATCCACGGCCCCAGATCCCAATCAGTCTGCAGAGGCCCAAGGCAATAGCCTGTCTAGAGGCAGCAATCCCCCTAGAACGGCCCCAAAGCTGATTAAAACTGCAAACTTAACGCTGCGCGTGGAGTCGGTCTCAACCGCCATCGACACTGTGCGCTCCCTGCTGCAAACCGAGCAGGGGGATCTGATCAATCTCCAGGATCAGCGTCCCCAACGAGCGGGCGATCGCGCCACTGCCTCTCTGGTCCTCAGGGTTCCCCAGGATCGCCTGGAGTCCGTTTTGAGCCAGCTCGAAACCCTGGGCACCGTTCAAGAGCAATCTATTCAAGCCGAGGATGTCTCCAATCAGCTTGTTGATGCCCAGGCCAACAAACTCTGGGATGCTCCGACGACTTGAGGATTGGGCCAGCAGAATCTCAAAGCTCTGGGTCTCCTCATCACAGCGCAAGAGCAAAACCCACCGAGCTTTGAACAGCCGTTCAATCTCCATGAAGTAGCGTTTGATTCCACTTTCCCATGCGGCTGGGTCGCTCTGGGGAGAGGGCAGGGACAAAAGACCGCGATCCTCTTGGGTCCCTGGCAGGGCAGAAATCTCTTCCTCACTTGGGGGAGGCCAGATCAGTTGCAATAGGTTGGCCGCAATCCCCAGTGAGGCTTTCTCTAGCTCCGTCCAGTTTCTGGGTTGGGGATGGCTGAGAAATAAAAATCCCTGTAATGCTTGCTGAACCAAGATAGGCTGGAGCAGCAGTGATCGTGCCTCCAAGTGCTGGGTTAGGGGAGCCGGAGCGCGTAAATCTACGCTGGCCTGGACATCACTGATCGCCAGGAGGCTCTGGCTGGCCAGATATCGGAAAAAGCTGGAATTTTGCCGAGCCGACAGACGATGTTCCCGAGCCTTACCGCGATTGCTCCGCCGATCTTTGGGATCTAGAAAAGTGGGACTCACCCAGTCCTGGGATGCTTCATCCAGGTAGTAATATCCACAGCTGAACTCAGGATGCTGCCGCTGCAGATAGCTCAGCACCTGAGCCATCTGCAGGTCAAAGGCAGTCAGCTGAGTCAGGATCGTCAACAGTGGTGGGAGTTCAGCGGATAGGGATGCCTGACCCTGTCGCGGTTGGGGGACCATCGGATTGATCGGTATGCTATGCAACACCATTCCCAGCGTCCCGGCCAGAATAGAAACATGAGTTCTCTCCGGTTTTCGCGGGTTAATGCCCCAGTGGGTCGACCCCACCAGCAGCATCCCCACGGGCTCTTTGCAGTGATGAATGGGCTGGAGAATCGCCCCTTGAGTCCCAGTCCGTTTCGCTAGCTTTTGCCATCGTCCCACGCGAGTTTCATCCTGCAGGCTAGGAACGATGGCCGGTCGGCGTGTGAGCAGAGTTTGATCAAACAAATCCCCAGCTAAAACCGTCAGCGTCTCCCGAACCGGCTGTCGACTGGAAAATTGCTGGTAGTCTCCGGTTAAAGCTTGGGTTTCAGGATCGAAGCGGGCCAGCCAGACGAGGGGGTATCCAAAGTGAGCTTGTAAATAGCCACTCAAAGCTTGCAGAAGAGCGGTTTCATCCTTGGCCGATTGGAGCTGAGCCAAGATTTGCTGCAAACTCTCCAGATCCTGACTAAGTTCACCACGAGGTATGGATTGAGTCATAGAACAAGAATGCTCCCTACTCCCTTCGGTATTTGATGCATTGGCGGTCGCCCTTCCCCCTAGAGTGATCCGTCAGCCACAGATCTCCGACAGACGGATTAAAATTGCGTGGAATTACGCCCCGTCGATCCCCTCACATTCCGGGATCCGTGAGATCACGGAGGGTTTCAGTTTCGGTAACTGAGACTGTGACAAAACCTTTCCCTGTCATAATGGGCCTACCTCTGACCCACCCAGATCATGTCCCATGCGAAATGTCTCGCCGTCTCAGACGCTTCCCATCGTTTTAAGCAGCCTAGCGCTGAGCGCTCTTGCTCTTTCCGGCTGCTCCGGTGCCGTGCAGATGGAATCCGCCGCACCCGACAGCGGAGAGGTCTCCGCTGAGCGCAATCAAGATCTCGCCCAAGAATCCACGGCCCCAGATCCCAATCAGTCTGCAGAGGCCCAAGGCAATAGCCTGTCTAGAGGCAGCAATCCCCCTAGAACGGCCCCAAAGCTGATTAAAACTGCAAACTTAACGCTGCGCGTGGAGTCGGTCTCAACCGCCATCGACACTGTGCGCTCCCTGCTGCAAACCGAGCAGGGGGATCTGATCAATCTCCAGGATCAGCGTCCCCAACGAGCGGGCGATCGCGCCACTGCCTCTCTGGTCCTCAGGGTTCCCCAGGATCGCCTGGAGTCCGTTTTGAGCCAGCTCGAAACCCTGGGCACCGTTCAAGAGCAATCTATTCAAGCCGAGGATGTCTCCAATCAGCTTGTTGATGCCCAGGCCAGGCTGAGAAATCTCAGAAAGGAGGAGGAAACCGTGCTGGAAATCCTGGAGCGGTCCGGAGAAATCTCGGAGGTGCTTTCGGTATCCCAGGAACTGAGCCGCATTCGCGAAGCCATTGAAACCCTTGAGGCGCGGCTGAAAAGCCTCAACACTCAGGTTGCGTTTTCAACCATTCGTTTAAGCCTGGAGGCAACGGCCACCAGCCTGCCGCCGGAGGCCAGACTGGGCGTACAGGTCAAAGACACCTGGAATCAGGCCACCCATGCCCTCGGCTCGGTCACTGTGGGACTACTCAAACTCAGCATTTGGTTGCTGACCTTTAGCCCCTACATTGTGGCGCTCGGTCTTTTCGGCTGGGGTCTTCGTCGCTTGCGGAACCGTCCCCGCCCCCAATCAGCGCAGTCCTCGCGAGATCTCAGTGAGCCGCAGCCCTAACCTCTCGTGCAGAAACCAGGACTTAAATTTGACCCGCCGCGATCCAAAACAGCCCATCTACCACCAAAGTACAGAGAATTGCGCCAGAAAAGGCCCACCAGTGAATGCTCTGGGGGGATCCTTGCCGTACAGATTTAATCAGCACCAAGGGCAACAGTCCCCCAGTGAGCAAGATCGCAATTAGCACTCCTGCCCAACCTAGGGCCCAGGGCGTTTGCATGCTAGCGAGTGCAAACTGCAAAATGGAACGTCCCAGATCGGGATCAACCAGCATGACGCTGCGCCAGTAGGGAATGAGATCCACCAAATAAAAGTAAATATCGGTAATCGCCGTGCCCAGGAGCGACCCCAGATAGAAAAAGCCTCCCACTCGCCACTGCCCCCGACGCAGCATCCAAACCACCAGGGGTAGACCAATGGCCTCTACCGGCAGATGTAGCAAAGGCTCCCACCGCAGCCATCCCCAGTAGAGAGACCCTGCTAGCCAGGTTAGGGTGAATCCCCAAAGTAAGTCCCCCCAGCGGTTGGTTGGATTACGGTGCTCTAACCCCCAACTTAGAATGGCCCAGAAGGGCGCGATCGCCAGACTAATCCAGGGATAGCTACGCACAAGCGGAGCTTCCACAAACACAGGCACAGAAACCAGGAAACTCGCCGCCCCAAACAGATGCCATCCCTTCCAGCGATCCCGTTGCCAGGCCAGCGGTGTGACGGGAGGCTCAAGGCATTGAGGGGGAAATCCTTGAATGATTGAGGAGTCTGTCATCAAATTTTGCGCTTCTAAGGTCTGCCCCGATCGCGACGGAAGAGTATTAATCAAGATTTATATTAAGTTTCCTAACGGCTCTCATATTAACACGTCTCTCCAAAAGCCCTCCGGGGGGATTTTGGGATCTCACCCTGGATCACCCCTCAGAAATCAGTACCTCTACTAGGAGTTACCTAGAGTCGCGGGCGACGCAAAAAGTCACTAGAGTCAGTGGATAATCCGCATTTATAAAATCACGGACGGTAATTGAGTCCCATTATAAGAATTTAGGCCTCCGGCGAGGGCCATGTGGAGATCTATCTCTGGGCATCACGGATTATCACATTTTCTTTACATTGCTTAATCTGACGCGGTTCTGATTAGAATGGTCCTGGCTGAGAGCCTTACACCCTTGTCCCAGCGCTTGTCCCAGTTTGGCCCCTTCCCTGAGGGCAAAATACTCGTGCTTGCAACCAATTCAAGGTATTTTAAGGGGCGCATTGTATTTAGAAGAAGTGAAGCCTCGATGGACATGTCTGAATCCCCTGGACTGATAGTGAGTTTGCTGCAGGCTCTCGTTTTGGGCCTGGTTCAAGGGATCACAGAGTTTTTACCCATTAGCAGCACGGCCCATCTTTTAATCTGGACCAAAGTGTTTCACTGGCAGATGCTCGGGGAGAAATACTTTGTCGATGCCATCCAGTTTGGAAGCGTCATTGCCGTTGTTCTCTACTTTCGTCGCGATATTCAAGCCATTCTGATTGGAAGTTGGCAAGCCTACCAGGCAAAAAATTGGCATCGCGAGGAGTGGAAAATTTTCCTGGGCATCGTAATTGGCACGGTTCCGGCCCTAGCGGGAGGGATGATTTACAAAATATTTTTGCCCGAGGCTACCCAAACAATCTTAGAGGGGGCCATGGTGATCAGCGTTATGTCCATCGTCATGGCGCTGCTGCTGGGCCTGGCCGAAACCTTTGGGCAGCATAAACGAGATTTTAATCAGCTCACCTTGCAAGATGGCCTTGGAGTGGGTCTGGGACAGATGCTGGCCCTCATTCCAGGGGCCTCACGATCGGGATCGACGATTACCACTGCACTGTTTCTCGGACTGAAGCGAGATACTGCCGCACGATTTTCATTTTTGCTGGGGCTACCGACGCTGACGCTCGCGACCCTCTACCAGTCCCTAGAGATTGTGCACCACCTCAATGCGCTGCCGGCCTTACTCATTGGCATCACCTCGACCTTTATCTTTTCCTATCTTTCTATTGCGTGGCTCTTGCAATATTTGCGGCGGCAAAGCGCCTGGATTTTTGTGTGGTACCGGCTTGGCTTTGGGCTGGCGCTGATCAGTGCGATTGGGGCTGGGGTCATCTCCATGACGTAACCCATCCATGACCTAACCCACCCATGGCGTTGCCTTAAACCCTTTAAGATAGAGAGGTGAACGCCCCCTATCCGTTAGTCGCTCCCATGGGCCTATCGACCATTCAGCCTGCCAAAATCACCCGTGTGTTGCCCCAATCTATTGCTGAGGAGGTCGGGTTTGAAGCGGGCGATCGCCTGGTGTCCATTAATCAGCAGCAGCCCCGAGACCTGATTGACTACAAGTTTCTATGCGCCGATGAGTGGCTAGAGCTGGAAGTCATTGATTGCAACGGTCATCAGCACAGGGTCGAAATTGAAAAGGACTTTGATCAAGACCTTGGGCTTGAGTTTGAGTCAGCCCTCTTCGATCAGCTCATTCAATGCAACAATCGCTGCCCCTTTTGCTTTATAGATCAGCAGCCCCCCGGCAAACGAGAAACACTCTATCTTAAGGACGATGACTATCGTCTGAGCTTTCTTTACGGAAGCTACTTAACCCTGACCAACTTAACAGCACGGGAATGGCGACGTATCGAGCAGCTGCGGCTCTCGCCTCTCTACGTATCCGTTCACGCGACAGAGCCGGAGGTACGCCGTCGTCTGCTTAAAAATGAGCGAGCTGGAGAAATTCTGCAGCAGCTAACCTGGTTCCGGGAACGGCGACTCCAAATTCATGCCCAGGTGGTTTTGTGTCCCGGTATTAACGATGGCGTGCACCTAGAGCGCACCCTGCTGGATCTGGCTCAATTTCATCAAGGGGATCTGCCCACGGTTTCTTCCGTGGCGGTCGTTCCAGTTGGGCTGACCCGCTTTCGGCCTGCCGAGGATGATCTGGTAGCCGTCACGCCCGTCAAGGCTCGGGAGGTGATTCAACAGGTAGAGCAGCTCCAACACCAGTTTCAAGACCGGTTTAATTCTCACTTTGCCTGGCTAGCCGATGAGTGGTTTTTACTTGCGGGGCAACCCTTGCCTCCCGCCTCCTTCTATGAAGGGTATCCCCAGATTGACAATGGCGTCGGTTCCATTCGCCTGTTTCTAGAGCAGTTTCAGCGGGCGGCGCACAGTCTGCCCGATCAGGTGTCACCCCCCCGCCATCTGACCTGGGTCGTTGGCAATACGGTGGAGAAGGCCTTTGCCCCTATTGTCAGTCAGCTCAATGCCGTTCAAGGCTTGACGGTTCACCTAGCAGCCCTGAATAGTCTCTATTGGGGACAGTCGATGACCGTGACGGGTCTACTGACAGGATTTGACCTGATCCATCATCTCCAAGACCAGCCCTTGGGCGATGCCCTCCTGCTGCCCTCCCTGATGCTCAAGCATGGAACAGAACAGTTTTTAGACGACCAGACCCTCGATCAGGTGGCCGCAACCCTGAACACGTCGATTCAAGTTGTGCAGGGAGGGGCGCAGGCACTCATCGAGGCCTGCATTCAGTTTCCTGCGGTGGCACGCTGAGGCAACGCCTTCGGCTGCGTCTCCATTGCCGTCTGAGACTGTTTCAAAAAGGCTAGGACATCGGGACGACAGGCCGCTAGGGTGGCCGCTGCCGCGCTCCCCAGCGTCGAACGTTTCTCCAGGCTGTCCAGGGATACACTGAAGCTCGTGAGGGGGTCATTCAAGTGGGGTAAGGCCAAAATCTTTAAAGTATTTCCAACTCGTTTACCCGTAAAGCAGCTGTACTCGGACTGCGGATAATAAAAGGCGCCCACTAAAGACTCGCCTTGCTCTGTAAAAATCAAATAGCCCTGGCTAGGTTGATTAGGCTGAGGCGATTCAGCGTACACCTGAACCGTGGGTGGAGAGTCGGGCTGGGGCGCAGCCAGAGAGGACAAGGGGGCAAGGATCGCACTTCCCAGCAATAAACCGCCAGCGCCCAAGGAGGTGGCGAGCGTCGAGAAGCAATGAGCTGAAAGAGGCATGGATACAACTCCTGGAAGCTGAAGCAGCAGCAAATTTATTCTCCGGGGTGTTGGGGTCAGCTCAAGTGACTGAGTACAGCACGACGGGGTGAATCTGTTCACATTCTTAGTGTGAGCGGGATCACCCTGGCCCGTTTCTGACAATAGCCAACCTCCTGAACTGGCATATCAGTTCAAGGGCAAACCAAGCAATTGTGTCAGACTAGATTCACCGCTCGCCGCCGCCATACTCACCGGCCGTTTAGCAGCCAGAAGTTCAGCCTCAAAAACGCTGACATGCCCTTCTCCAGGACCTTCCAGAGTTTTTGTCAGTAGTTTCTGTCAGCCATCGCGAGATAGGGATGCCAGATTTAATCGGACGCCTCCGCAAACTCTGCGTCGCCATCGTCCTCCGATGGCGGAACCAGAGTCACCGCAGCGATAGAGTCCTCGGTGTCAAGCCGCTGCACCCGCACGCCAGTGGCACTTCGAGATTGGGAGGAAATGGCATCGACTGCTTGGCGAATCACCACGCCACGGCTGGTGATCAACATCAGCTCGTCCCCTGGATGAACAATTCGCAGGGAGGCCACGTAGTCTTTCTGCTTGAGTTTTTTAAACTTCGTGGAGGTAACGCCCTTGCCAGCTCGTCGCTGGAGCCGAAACTGCGAAACCGGCACTCGCTTGCCATAGCCCTGGGTGGTAATCACCAACACCCAGGGACCAGCCGTCTCTTCAATGATTTCTTCCTCCACTTCGAGATCGGGGGCATCCTCCTCCAGCGTTTCATCGAGTCCGGCGGTAACCGCACCGGCAATGACATCCATTCCAATGAGAAGATCTCCGGTCTTTAGCTTCATGGCCTTAACCCCGCGGGTGGCTCTTCCCAGGGGCCGCAGCTGTTCATGATCTGCACGAAAATGAATTGCCATTCCTTGGTGTGTACCAATGATGATGGTGTCTTCCTCCCTGGCGCGTCTAACCCAGCGAAGCTGATCGTCTTCCTCTAGAGCAATGGCAATTAGGCCATTGGTGCGAATGTTGCTAAAGGCAGACAAGGCCGTTTTTTTGATATAGCCATTGCTGGTCATCATGACTAAATATTCATCCTCGGTAAACTCACTAACGGCTAAGACCGAGGTGATTTTTTCCTCCCGTGGAATTGGCAGCAGCTGCACCAGGGGCACTCCCCGCGAGGCGCGAGATCCCATGGGAATCTGATAGGCCTTGAGGCTGTACACAACGCCGCGATCGCTAAAAAAGAGGATGCTATCGTGATCGCAGCAGGCAAAGAAATGCTCCACGGCATCGTCTTCCTTAATGCGAGCACCGGCGCGGCCCCTTGTGGCTCGATTTTGGGCCTCAAAGGTACTGATGGGCATGCGCTTGATGTAGCCCTGTTCCGTCAGCAGAACCACCGACTGTTCATTGGCAATGAGGTCCATATCATCAAGCTCACCCATGGTCAGCTCAATAACGGTGCGACGCGGCGTTGCAAACTTTGCCTTAATCTGGCCAATCTCATCCTCGATAATGGCCAGACGCCGTTCTCGACGGGCCAGAACATCTTCTAGATCCGCAATTTGCGTCAGCAGGTCCTCGTGCTCACGCTGAATTTTCTCGGCCTCTAAGGCGGTTAGACGACGCAACTGCATCTGAAGAATCGCGTCAGATTGGGATTCCGAGAGCGCATAGCGGCTCATCAGCTCCTGCCTGGCCACGCTGGCATCGGCGGCATGACGGATCAAGTGAATCACCTCATCTAGATTTTCCAGGGCAATGAGCAGCCCTTGCAGGAGGTGATCGCGCTCTTGGGCCTTCCGAAGCTTGAAGCGGGTGCGACGCATGATGGCGTCTTCCCGAAAGTCTAGAAACACGCTCAGAAACAGCTTCAGGTTCAAAAGCTGGGGATCACTGCTCACCAGGGCCAGCATGTTCGCCCCAAAATTGGATTGCAGTGGCGTTTGCTTATAGAGATTATTGAGGACCACCTGGGGATAGGCATCTCGCTTGAGCTCAATGACAATCCGCATTCCATCGCGATCGCTCTCATCCCGAATATCGGCAATGCCCTCCAGTCGCTTCTCATTCACCAGCTCCGCGATTTTCTCGATCAGGGCGGCCTTATTGGTTTGGTAGGGCAGCTCTGTAATGATGATCGTTTCCCGATCCGGGCGTCCCCGCTGCTCCTGGGTTTCAATGCTGGCCACCCCGCGCATCGTAATCGAGCCCCGGCCAGAGGTGTAGGCTTCGCGGATCCCTGAGGTGCCCAGAATTTTGCCCCCTGTGGGAAAGTCCGGTCCCGGAATGAACTTCATCAACTCCCCATCGGTAATCTCAGGGTTGTGGATCAGGGCTGTCAAACCATCGATGACTTCGCCAAGATTATGGGGTGGAATGTTGGTGGCCATGCCCACCGCAATCCCCGACGAACCATTCACCAGCAGCTGCGGAATTCGGGCGGGAAGAACCAGGGGCTCTTGCTGGGAACCATCAAAATTATCGGCAAAGTCAACGGTGTCCTGCTCAATGTCCTGTAGGAGGGCATCACAGCTCAGCGCGTGCAGTCGCGACTCGGTGTATCGCATCGCTGCAGGCGGATCGTTATCGATAGATCCGAAGTTTCCATGACCATTAATCAGCGGATCGCGCATGGAAAAGTCCTGGGCCATGCGCACTAGGGCATCGTATACTGCCGTATCTCCGTGGGGATGGTACTTACCCAGAACTTCCCCCACCACCCGCGCACATTTGCGGAAGGGGCGATCTGGGGTAAGCCCCAGTTCATGCATGGCGTACAAGATGCGTCGATGCACCGGCTTTAAGCCGTCGCGCGCATCTGGCAAGGCTCGGCCCACAATGACGCTCATGGCGTATTCCAGGTAGGACCGAGACATCTCTTCCCTTAAATCCGTTGGAATGATCCGCTCTTGGGCTGGGTCCGGAGAAAAGGTCATAAAACTTCAGCGAATAAAGAACGAAAGACAGCCCAAAAAATGCTATTTTCAGAAGCAGAGGGCAAAACTATCGCAATTTGCCTTTTTGAGGCAGACAGCGGTTAATATTCTACCATCTTTCTAAAGCTATAGGCGGATTGGCCCCAGGTGCGTTGCCAGGGAGTACAGCCCAAACCCAATCAACAAAACACCACTGGTGGGGGTAATCCAGCTTGACCAGCGGCGTAGCTTGAGCAGGTTCTGAATCACCGTTGTAAAGGTTCCGGCGAGAATCAGCGGGGCCGTGTAGCCAAGGGTGTAAGACAGCAGTAAGCCTGCCCCCAGGATGGGATCTTGGGTGCTGGAAATCCAGGCCAGAAGGGTGGCAAGCACCGGTGTGCTACAGGGAGAGGCAATGAGCCCGAAGGTGATGCCTAATAGATAGGTTCGAACTGCGGGGGGAAACGTCTCGGAGATGACCTCGCTGCCGCTCCAGGAGGGAAACCTCAGAGGCAGGGCCTCTAGCAGATTTAAGCCCATCACAATGGCGATGAGACTGACCGCGATCGCGAGTCCATGATTCACCTGTCCGTAGATGCGCCCCAGGGAAGCGGCCCCAACCCCCAGAAGGGTCAGCATGGTGGCCAGTCCTAGGGCAAACCAGGCCGATTGCCAGGCCCCTTGCCAGCGACTTTTAGCCTGATAGCCGCCAATGTAGCCCACGGTAATGGGCAGCATGGAGAGCGTGCAGGGGGTCAAGCTCGTCAGCAGTCCTGCCGTAAAAATCAGGCCGATGCTCAGCGGCGTCAGGTGGTTCAGTTGATGGGCAACCACAGCATTTGCATATTGACTGAGCCAGTAGAGCTGGGCTTGCAGGGCTTCGAGCATGGTCAATGAGACTTAGGACGGTGTTTTAGGTTTTCTCCACTGTAACGTGCAGCCCTCCAAAGGGTTGACCCATGTTGCTGGCCCTTGCAAGTTGGTGAGCCTGCTAAAGGGGCACCTCTGGGATGGCCTCAATAGCGTCAAGAGCAGAGGTGCCGGGGTTGGGGAAAGGGACAGCAGGAAGGCGCTGACAGCGCTCTGCGTAGGCACAGGTGTGGGTCGCTCCAAAGCACTCTCCCTGGGCAAGGGCGACCTTGGGCAGCGATTGTCCCTGGTCATGCTCCTGCAGCCAGCGGTGCAGCTGTTGCAGGTGGGCTGCAATTTCGCAATGGTTGGTCTGATGACGCTGGGCAGAATAGGGAAAGTGATAGACGGGCGCGTCCTGAGGCGATCGACCCTGGGCAAACCAGTAGGTCATCGAAATTTGGTCTGGCCTAAAAGGGCTGGTCTGGGCCAGAAGATAGGGATACAGACGAGTTTGCCAGCTTTGGCTGAGCAGATCGGGGGAATTGGGCTGTCGGAAGCTTTTCCAGTCCACAATTTGGGCTTGGGAGGATCCTACTACCAGTAAGTCAAACACTCCCAGCAGCAAAAATGTCCCGCTTTGCCAGGTGCAGCGGTATTCCGTAAGGCGATCGCCCCTGATCAAGGGGGGCGGCGAGGCCTGAAACGCTTGAAAGCGCTTTCGCAGTCCTGGAGACTGTTCCAAAATTGGTTCAATGGGGAGATCCATCCAGTATTGCTGCATGAGCCGATGAAAGTTTTGCCCCATCCGTTGCTGGCTCTGTTGAGGCGGCAGCAAACTGGGTGCCCCCACCCGATCAAGAAAACGATGCTGAAACAGACGTGGACAAGCGGCCAGGATCTTGAGGTGGGATTGGGAGATCGGAATGAGCGCTGGAGAGGTCACTAGGTATTGCAGTAAGTGGGATGGGGATAGCGCTGATGGGCATTGGCAAACAGCTGTTTGGCCTGGGGCGATCCAATGTAGCGCCAGTGCCAGGGTTCAAAGCTGACACCCTGGCGGTTGCCCTCCGGGAAGGAAAGCTCAAATCCGTAGGTACAGCCATTGTCGAGCAGCCATCGATAGGCAGCGGTGTTCTCCATGGCATACTTCAAGTCTGTATCGGGCTGATCGAGATCGCGAATATCCAGCGTATAGCCCGTGTGGTGCTCGCTATATCCCGGCGGAGCGCTCAGTGTTGCCGCTTCTTGGGCAGACCCTCCATGCCGCTGAATTTGCCGCTCAAAGAGCTGCGCTTGATCGGCAATGGTGCGAAATCCAGAAATAGGACCCAGCCGAATCCCAGAGGCGGCTGCAGCATCCTGCATGGTCCAGAAGGCCTGGGCCACCTCCGGCACCAGCTGCTCAGGGCGATCATAATATTCACCCACCGTCATCAGCTCACCCGTCGCTTCCTGATAGGGCAGATGATTATAGTGTGGCTCCCCGCCACGGGCTGCAACCTGAGGATCGGCAGTGGAGAGGATTGAGGGATTATCGGACAGGGGAGGACTCGCGCTCGGTGTCGGCACTGCTTGGGACGGCTGGGGGGGAGCCGGAGTCGCTGGAATCCGCGGGGGGGATGCTTGCGTGGGGGGCGCGGCGGTCACTCGATCGGGAATATCGTCCACCTGGTTAGGCGGCGCCATCTGGCGCCAGGCAAACAGAACAAGCATGCCAATCCAAACCGTGACGATGGCCGCCAGCAGCGTGAGGGCAATGAACTGAAAAGGGCTATGAATATGCAAACGAGAGCGATGTTTCATGCCGTTGAACTTTTGGAATTGTCTCCATTCTATCGAGCCGCTAGTCGTGTTCAATGAGCTGAGCCGCGATCCAGCCGGTGGTCTGCCCTGTGTTAACGTTGTACCAAAGATAGCCGCCGCTATCGTAGTCGCTGCCTAGAATCTGAAGGCGATCGCCGGTGGCGATCTGGCCTACGACCGCATAAACTGTGCCCGGACCAGAGCGAATGTTTTTCAGGCCACCGCCCACCACCGTGGCATTGGTCTCTAATTGGGGCGGAGGTAGCGGGTCAGGAGGCGAGGGATCCCCATCAACCTCTACCAGATGATGGGCCATCCAGCCCTGCACCCCGGCTGCAGGGGCATAGACTTCATACCAGGTAAAGCCATTGGATTCTTGACTCGATCCTAAGATCTGGAGGCGATCGCCCGGATAGACATTCCCCACCACTTCATAGTGGGGACCTGGCCCTGAGCGAACATTTTTCCGTCCAGGATTTCCAACCACGGTGGCATTGGTTTGCACGGTGGCCGGAGGCGGAACCGGAGACGAAGCCACGGGCGGGTTTGCCACGGGCGGGTTTGCCACGGGTGGGTTTGCCACGGGTGGGTTTGCTACGGACGGGGCACTCGAGGCGGGGACCTCGGGACTCACCGTAACTTCAGGGGACGAGGGGACCGGGTCTGGATCGAACCAGCTGCTTAACTGGGCACGCAGCATCAGAGTGCCCCCCAAAATAGACGCACCAATCAGTCCGCCAATAATCACCGCCTTGGGCCAGTCGCTGCCGGAGGCTGCCGGAGCCGCTGCGGGGATCTGCGATCGGGAATCTGGTGTGGCGAAGTTCTGGGCCGCATAGACGGGCGTCACGGGGGGCGTTATGGGGGGCGTTATGGGGGGCGTTATGGGGGTCACCGGCGTGCCATAACCCTGGACGCCTTGGGCATACACTGGCGACGCAGATGGGGGCGAGAGAGGAACATTGACCGGAGGAGAAGGTGCAGAAAAGGTCCGGGGCTGGGGTTGCGTATGCACGACCACGGTGGCATCACCGCTGCGATCATGAGTGACCGACAGCGCCTGCATCATCTCTCCGGCCGTCATGTAGCGTTGGGAAGCTTGCAAATGAGTTGCCCGATTCAGGATCTCGGCGAAGGCTGGGCTGACGGCCGTCAGGGTCTGCCAGTGCATGATCCCAGTCATGGGATCTGTCTCAATATTTTGGGGCAGTTGGCCTGTGAGCAAGTAAATGGCCGTCAGACCGAGACTGTACAGATCGCTGCTAAACACAGGACGACCAGCACTTTGCTCGGGCGGCATAAATCCGGGTGTGCCCACAACGATGGATTGGGAGCTGTTGCCCTGGGAATTAATCACCGTTCCCATGGTTTCTTTCACAGCCCCAAAGTCAATTAAGATCGGCAACTCATCGGGCGATCGCAGAATAATGTTGTCCGGCTTGATATCTCGATGAACCATTTTGTGACGATGCACGTGATCGATGGCTGGCAGAATTTTAAGCAAGAGATCGCGAACTTGGGCTTCCGAAAAAAGGCCGTTGCGCTGCACCCGCTGGGTCAGGGTCTCTCCGGCAATCCATTCCTCTACGAGATAAAACTGATTATCCTGGGAAAAATAGGCATATAGATGGGGAATTTGGGGACAAGATCCCCCCAAGGATTCTAAAATCGTCGCTTCACGCTGGAATCGGGACTGGACTAGCTGATAGATTTGCTGATTATTGTTCAGCGGCTTCAGCTGCTTGACGACACAGGTGCGTCGCGAGGGCATTTGAGTATCGATGGCCAAATAGGTCGTCCCAAATCCACCTTCTCCCAAAATTCGATCAACCTGATAGCGGTTGGCCAGCAAGGTATCCGGTTCATGGAACGGCGTTGAGGCTGGAGGTCGGGGCGTAGTCGTCATGATGGATTTATCCCGTGAGGAGACTGCAAAATTGGCAGATTGAACGCAGTCGAGACGCTCTTAGGGGGGAGCGCGGGAACATCTTAAAGACGAGCGTAAAGGCGGTTACAAGCTACCTTTATTGTCCAGGCTGCGGGGAAAAATGCTGTGATCTGAGCCAATTAATTTAATTTTGACCCCAGGCTCCTTTGAGGACCATAGCGTCTTGATCAAGGCTGGGATCGCGCCTGAGGTCAGGGTTGAGGGCCTGCTTTTTTCTCCCACGGGAGCACTGAACCCTTGCTGAACTATTACAGTTGAATCGATCCCGGTTACCCAACGATACAAATTGTGAGGAAACTTTGATTGACTCCCGACAAGGCTCTCCTATGATCGGACGTAATCAAAACATTGGTCAATTAAGAATTAGAGGCGAAGTCTATGGTTGCATTCGCACCCACCAGGGAGAAATCGGTCGGAGCATCGATCGATCAAGGACTCCCAAACATCTGTGGACATGAATCAGAAATTTTGGCAGCTGTTAACCATTCCGATCCGGTTTTCTTGCCAGAGACAAATCTAAATTTGGATCAAATTTCAGCAGGATTTGCCTGTGCGCTGCATATGCACCAGCCCACCATTCCGGCTGGTGCCCAGGGAGAACTCATCAGCAATCTCCAGCATATGTTTGAGCATCAGGGGATTGGTGATAACCACAATGCCCATGTGTTTGCAGACTGCTACAAGCGCATGGGGGATTGGATTCCTGATCTGGTGGCTAACGGGCAAAATCCGCGCATCATGCTGGATTACTCGGGGAATTTGCTCTGGGGAATTGAGCAGATGGGCCGCGAGGATATTATGGACAATCTGCGGCGGATGGCCTGCGATCGCCAATATCAGCCCTACGTTGAGTGGCTGGGGACCATGTGGAGCCATGCCGTGGCTCCCTCAACCCCTATTCCAGATTTAAAGCTGCAAATCCTGGCTTGGCAGCATCATTTTGCCGCCCTGTTTGGGATGGACGCGCTGCGACGGGTGAAGGGGTTTTCGCCACCCGAGATGCACATGCCCAACCATCCAGACACGCAGTACGAGTACATCAAAGCCCTGAAGGAGTGCGGCTATCGCTGGCTGCTGGTTCAGGAGCATTCGGTGGAGCGGATCGATGGATCTTCCCTGCACCATGAGGACAAGTACATCCCCAATCGCCTGGTCGCCCGCAACTCTCGGGGAGAAACCATCAGCATTACGGCCCTAATTAAGACCCAGGGATCGGATACAAAGCTGGTGGCGCAGATGCAGCCCTACCATGAGGCCAAGGGACGCGGTCGCCAGCAAATTGGCGGCGTTGAGGTGCCCTGCTGCGTCTCCCAGATTGCCGACGGGGAAAATGGCGGCGTGATGATGAATGAGTATGCCCGAGACTTTCAGCCTCTCTGGTCCGAGATCACCCAAAATGGTCGCGGCGTCACTGGTGTGGTGGGCCTGAACGGAACCGAATACCTGGAGCTGATTGAAGCTGCTGGGGTCAATCCCAATGACTATCCCGTTTGTCAGGCGGTGCAACAGCATAAGATCTGGCAGCGAGTGAACCCAGACCAGGCCACCCCTGAAGCGGTGGAAAAGGCGATCGCGGAGCTGAAGGAAACCGACCATCGGTTCCACATGGACGGAGCATCCTGGACCGATGATTTGAGCTGGGTGGCTGGTTACGAAAACGTCCTAGAGCCGATGAACCAGCTCAGCGCCAAGTTCCA
This sequence comes from Lyngbya confervoides BDU141951, assembly GCF_000817775.3. Taxonomy (GTDB): domain Bacteria; phylum Cyanobacteriota; class Cyanobacteriia; order Thermosynechococcales; family Thermosynechococcaceae; genus Lyngbya; species Lyngbya confervoides. The sequence goes on along the minus strand of NZ_JTHE03000042.1, from coordinate 9,451 downwards.
TGCCAAGTTTGATCCCCAGGTGGAAAGCGATTCCGCCACTACCCAAACCAGGGAATATCGGGAGGCCTTGCTTTATAATCTGCTCACCCAGACCAGCTGTTTCCGCTATTGGGGACAGGGCACCTGGACAGACTACGCGCGGGAGCTATACAACCGGGGCATCGCCTTGGTGTAAGCCACAGCAATGGGATAGGGTGCTAGAGGTCTGGCCTCAGCACCCCTCCTGAACCCCAAGGGATAGCACCTAGAGGGACCGCCAAAGATGCCCCGAGGATCCAGGCGATCGCTGGGTTTCAGGATTGAGAGTGATCGGACTCGTGATCAGCATGCTCAGGCGAAGACGGCATCGGTAAAACGCTTTTTACCTTGTCCACAGCGGACTGAGCGCTCTCCCTGAGGGCCGCCAAGTCCTCACGGGTTTGCTCGTAGTCAGCCCTTAAAAATTCAGCAATCTGCTCGGCCCTATGGCCTAATCCCTCTGTTTCTTGTTCCATATGTCCTAGCATGGCCTCAAGCACAATAATTCGCTTGCTGCCAATGTTTGACACTACGATAGGCGGAATTCGATAGGTGCCTTCCATCACACCCTGCCAGCCTTTGCAGGCAAAGATGTAGTGAACCACCGCACCCGTGGCAGGTTCCAGAACGAGGTCGACCAATTGACCGATTTGGTTACCGCTATCGGTCCACAGCTCGTGGCCGATGGGGGCTTTAATGGGGCTCGATCCTTTCCAATCGAGATCCCACTGCGGACCACTCACTAAAATACTATCGTTGCCAATGCTGTGAATTTGGTCCCAATGAAACGCCTGCCGGGCACCGCCGAACAGTCCGCCGCCGCAGTAAAATCCCACAATTTTTTGCGCGGGGGGATCCAACAGAAGCTGGGTCAGGTGCCCAACCTTTTCTGAGGTTTGGCGATCCAGAACAAGGCGATGGTGTAGATTGCTAGACTTAAGATTGGATTCAGGCATTGCAGGACTCCATCACAGACACCAAGACTAGGGCCAACCTGAGCCAGTTAGGCTTCAAGGTTGAGTTTAAAAGAGAATGAACATGCGATTTTCCCTTATCGTAGCGCTGATCATCGCGCTGCTGACGCTGATTTTTGCCTATCAAAATGCGGCGCTTGTGGTGGTCAGCCTGGGAACGTGGCAGTTTCAAGCTTCCTTAGCTGCGATCGCCCTGCTGACGCTGTTCTTGGGCTTTGTGATGGGATTGCTGGTTTCATTGCCAGCGATCATGAGACGCGGCTGGAAATCCTCACGCCGCAAACAGACCATTCAAGAGCTGGAGCAGGCATTGGATCGGCAACAGCAAACCATTGCTGACCAGAAGCGGCGGATTGAGTTTCTAGAGCGAAATCTTCCCCAGGGAATTGAGTAGACATGGGCGCAACCTGCGTTCAAAGTCCTGATCGCGTTGTTTTGCCCCATGTCAGTTGGCAAACCTACCAGTCCCTGCTGAAGATGCGTGATTTGAGGCAGGGAACTCAGGCTGGAGAAAATGCGATCGTCAAGCAGTTTTGGCAGTGGATAAAAAAGCAAATCAACTAATCCTTTGACCAGCCCAGGTGTTATCAGAGCAGTCCCCTCTGGTGGTTATGTAATATGTCTTACGAAGGTGACCACAAAACGGCAAGAGAAGTCTTTCAGCGTTACCTAATGGAAGTTAATCCGCTTCTGGTTCGATAAATTTCAAAATGCCTGCACCAAGCCGGAGGTTGATCGGAGACGTTGGTCTCGACAGGACAACCCGTAGGCTTCCGTCTCATCCACGATGTTCAGATTGCCTTCCGGTGCGGCTTGCTCCCCGGATTTGGCCTAGAGGGCGTGATCTTGCAGGCGATCGATCCCGCCAGAGCCGCGTTAAAAGTTGCTGCCCATGGCACCAGGCTTTGTTGTGTATTTGTTGTGTATTTGGTTTGGATCTGCGCTCTTAAACTGATTCCCTGCATTCCCTCCAGATCACAATGCAGGAAGATACGGACAGTGGCGTTTCTGAGGAATAAATCTGGTTTGCCGGAATTGAACAGGGAGGTTGAGCCATCGGAGGACTCTATGGTCTGCAACAACCTTTGACCGAACCGGATCGGATCAGACTTTCCGAGGCACGTTACACTAGAGTTTGTTGAGAATTGTTGCACAGGATACGCGATGGTGCCTGCGATTCAGATTTCAAACTTGCGAAAGCGTTACGGGTCTGTGGACGCTGCGAAGGATATCTCATTTCAGGTGGAGCCTGGGCAAATTTTTGGTTTGCTGGGACCCAATGGGGCGGGTAAAACCACGACCTTACGGTGCCTGTGTAGCTTAACGACTCCCGATGCCGGAGACATCGAGGTTTGCGGTGTATCGGTGATTCAGTATCCCCGTGCCTCTCGACAGTTGCTGGGGTACGTGGCCCAGGAGGTGGCCCTGGATAAGGTGTTAACCGGACGCGAGATGCTCCAGCTGCAGGCCGCGCTGTACCATATTCCAGCCAAGGCGATTCCCCAGCGGATTGCAGCCATTGTTGAACAGATGGGCCTACAGGACTGGATTGATCAAAAGACCGGTACCTATTCTGGTGGGATTCGCAAGCGCCTGGATCTGGCTACCGGGTTGCTGCATGATCCCCAGGTGTTGGTGTTGGACGAGCCCACGGTGGGGTTAGATATTGAAAGCCGGGTGGTGATCTGGGATCTGCTGCGTCAGTTGCGCGATCGCGGTACCACTATTTTGATGACCAGCCACTACCTGGAAGAAGTGGATGCCCTCGCCGATCGGGTCGCGATTCTTGATCGCGGCACCGTGATTGCTACAGGAACGTCCTCGGAACTGAAGGATCAGGTGGGAGGCGATCGCATCACCCTACGCATTCGTGAATTTACGCCCCCCGACGAAGCTGAGCGGGCCAAAAGCCTGGCGCAGTCCCTACCCTTTGTTCAGGATGTGCTGATCAATCAGGCTCAGGGGAACTCTCTGAATCTGGTGGTCACCCCCCAGAGCGACGCGCTGCTGACCCTACAGCAGGCCCTGAAGGAGTCTGGAATTCCAGTTTTTGGCGTCTCTCAAGCCCGACCGAGTTTAGATGATGTTTATCTGGCGGCCACGGGCCGCACGCTACTGGACGCTGAGATTGCAGCGGCTAGCTCTCGCGATCCGAAGGCTGAACGCAAGCAGAACATGCGTTGATGAGATGAATTGAAGGAGGAATTGCTCAGGATGACCACGACCCCTGCCACCCAAGAGGCGATCGCCGCCTCGCCATCGTTCCCGAACCGGGAACAGCTGCTGAAGTCTCCCGGTTTGTTTTCTGGCGAGTTTGTCCAGGAAACCCTGGGCCTAACGCGCCGCTTGTTTATTCAACTGCAGCGTCGTCCTTCTACCCTGATTGCTGGTGTCTTGCAGCCGTTACTCTGGCTTGTGCTGTTTGGTGCCCTGTTTAAGAATGTTCCGGAAGGACTGTTTGGGACCAGTCAAACCTATGGTCAATTTCTCAGTGCGGGCGTCATTGTGTTCACGGCCTTTAGCGGTGCGCTGAACGCGGGCTTGCCCGTCATGTTTGACCGTGAATTTGGGTTTTTGAACCGCCTCCTGGTGGCTCCACTGGTTTCACGTTTTTCGATTGTCCTGGCCTCAGCCATTTTTATTACGGTCATGAGTCTGGTGCAAACCCTGGCAATTATTGGTGTCAGCATGCTGCTGGGGGCAGGGCTCCCGGCTCCTGCCGGGCTGCTGGTGGTGGCGCTGATTGTGCTGTTGCTGGTGCTAGGGGTGACAGCCTTGAGCCTAGGCCTATCCTTTGCCCTACCGGGACACATTGAGCTGATTGCGGTGATCTTTGTGACCAATCTACCGCTGCTGTTCGCCAGCACCGCCTTGGTGCCCCTGAGCTTTATGCCCACGTGGCTGCAGTTTGTGGCGAGTCTCAATCCCCTCAGCTTTGCCATTGAGCCCATTCGCTATATTTATCTGCACCCGGACTGGAGTTTTAGCAGTGTTGTCATGGCTGCGCCCTGGGGGAATGTCTCTTTAGGGGCGGCCCTGGCAGGGTTGGGCGGGTTTACGGCCATCGCCGTTGTGAGTATCCGTCGTCTCCTGCAGCGTCGTTTGGCTTAATCGGTTTCAGGTTAGATCAGTCTAGGTTAGATTTAGTCTAGGCTAGTCTTAATTCCCAGCCCTTTTCCCTGCCATCTTATTGAACCTATGAGACGCACTCGCTCTGCTCCGCCCCGCCGATCCATGGGGGCGCCACCCCCGCCCAGGTCTGGCGGTGGGCTGTTTGATAAGCTTTCTGGGGTTGTCATCGCGGTCATTGGCGGTGTGTTTGCTCTGGGTATTGCCATTGGTGTGGCTCTGGGAACCAACACCACCATCACCACTGACAACGTTGCTTCTATTCAAACGATTGACCAGAGCGTCCCCAATGCAGAATTCTGTCAGGCCTACGGCGCCAGCGCCACGGTGATGGATACGCGGGTGTTTCTCACCTTTAAGCCCTTTAGCGTATTTGTTTCGCAGCCCCTGCTGCAGCCCGGTTGCGTTATGCGCCAGAACAACATGGCGATTTTGGAGCAGCGTAAGCTGGTGGATGGCAAAGCGCTGCGGGAATGCCGCCAGCGGCTGAACACCTTCGGCTTTACTGGAAAATTAGAGGATAAGCCCAACATTAGCTGCATCTATCAGAGCGAGAGTGAAAAGAACCGCTTTTTGAACCAGCCTGGTGTGGGACCGCTGCCGGACGAAGCCGATAATTTCTAGAGTTTAGGGTCTTCCAGGAAGCGGCACTCCCTCAGCAGCGGTGCCGCTTTAGCCTTGCTAGGTAGGGAAATCCGAATCCCAAAAGTGAGGCAATCCCCCGGAATCGGTGACGACTTTTCAACGGTTTTTACGCAAGATTGTTAGGAGACAACGCTGTCTGTTCCAAAGTTAAACGAGTAAGAGTCAAGAGAAGCCATGGCGATCGCAGAACAGGGAACGATTTCGATACATACCGAGAATATTTTCCCGATCATTAAAAAGTGGCTGTATTCAGACCATGAGATTTTCCTTCGGGAGCTGATCTCCAACGCCGTGGACGCCATCAAAAAGATGCGCATGGTGTCGCTCTCTGGGGAATATTCCGGTGAGGTTGGGGAGCCAGAAATTGTCATCACCCTCGATCAGGATAAGAACCAGCTGTCCATTACCGACAACGGCATCGGAATGACGGCGGAAGAGGTGAAAAAATATATCAACCAGGTGGCCTTTTCCAGTGCCGAAGAGTTTGTGGAGAAGTACAAGGCCAGCGAAGACCAGGCCATCATCGGTCATTTTGGCTTAGGTTTTTACTCCTCCTTCATGGTTGCTAAGCTGGTTGAGATTGACACCTTGTCTTACCAGGAAGGGGCGGAGGCGGTCCACTGGTCCTGTGAAGGCAGCACCACCTTTTCTCTGGAGGCTTCCGAGCGCACCGAGCGCGGCACCACGATCACGCTGACGCTGCAAGAGGAAGAAAAAGAGTACCTGGAAGAGGCACGCATTAAGCAGCTCGTTACCAAATACTGCGACTTTATGCCGGTGCCCATCAAGCTGGGCGAAGAGCAAATCAACAAGCAAAAGGCTCCCTGGAAGGAGTCTCCCAGCAATCTGACCGACGAAGATTATCTGGAGTTCTATCGCTATCTCTACCCGTTCCAGGAAGATCCGCTGCTCTGGGTGCATATCAACACTGACTATCCGTTTATCGTGAACGGGATTCTCTATTTCCCGAAAATCAAGCCGGATATTGACGTGACCAAGGGGCAGATCAAGCTGTTCTGCAATCAGGTGTTTGTGAGCGACAACTGCGAAGAGGTGGTGCCCCAGTTTTTGCTGCCGCTGCGGGGCGTCCTCGACAGCACCGATATTCCCTTGAATGTTTCCCGCAGCTTTTTGCAGGCCGATCGCACCGTGCGCCAAATCGCCAACCATGTGGCCAAGAAGGTGGGCGATCGCCTCAAGGAGCTATACCGGGAGGATCGGGCCAAGTACATCAGCTCCTGGCAAGACTTAGGCACCTTCATTAAATTTGGCTCGATTAACGACGACAAGTTTAAAAAGCAGGTGGAGGATATTCTCATCTTCCGCACCACTGCAACGCTAGGTGCAGACGTGCCAGAGGGTGAAGGCCAAGAGGGCGACGTTTGGGGCGATGATAAGCAGGCGGATTCCTACTGCACTATCCAGGAATATCTGGAGCGAAATAAGGAAAAGCACGAAAATAAGGTCTATTACTGCACTGACGAGGTCAACCAGGCGACCTATGTGGATCTGCTGAAGAATCAGGGCATTGAAGTTCTGTATATGGATGCCTTTATTGACCAGCATTTTGTGCCGTTCCTGGAGCGGGAATATTCTGATGTGAAGTTCCTGCGGGTGGATGCGGAACTAGACGAAACGCTGATTGATCAAGACAAGCCTGCGGAGATTGTGGATCCGAACACCAATCAGACTCGCAGCGACATGATCAAGGAGCTATTTGAGAAGTCCCTCAATAAGCCTCAACTGACCATTCGCACCGAGTCTCTGAAGGGAGACAATGCCCCTCCGGCCATGCTGCTGCTGCCCGAGTCGGCACGGCGGATGCAGGAAATGATGGCAATGATGCAGAATCAGGCGGTGCAGTTCCCCACGGAGCATACGCTGATGGTGAACACGGCTCACCCGATGATTCAGAATTTAATCAATCTGAGTCAGGGCAGTGTGATCAGCGGCAGCGGTGAGTCTCCTTCAGCGGCGCTGTCTAAGCAAATTTGCGAGTACGTCTATGATCTGGCGCTGATGGCGCAGAAGGGCTTTGATGCAGATGGGATGAAGTCGTTTACGGAGCGATCGAACCAGATGCTGACAAAGCTGACCGAATTAGCTGTGAAGTAAATCAACGGCTGAAATAATTCGCGATCCATCATCAGGGGCAGGCTTTCGGCTTGCCCTTTGTTGGATCTTTGGATACAACATCGAATTCCTGCTATCGCTCAAAGCCTGATTCTTCAGATGAAAGCTTATTTATGAGACCATCCGGACTAAACTTTTGTCAGTCAATCAGGGGGCTATTATACCAAGCTTATTAATCTCTCAAGGGCACCTCGAAAAATAGCCTTATTGACAAATTAGAGTTAATAGGACACCTAACTTTCCGTTGGTCATTCTCAATAAGCTTGAATTATTCGAGGTGCCCTCAACATATTAGATGGTGCTTTGCAAGAGACATGTTAGATGATTTTGCAGCCTAACGACAAAGTTGTGCGGCGGCAGATAACCTTGACTGCAAACCGATAACCTCTGTACCGCACCAACGTAGTGTTAGCTAGCTGCTGCCGCTCAAATACCTTAAATAAGCAGTCTCCTGATACCTTAGAGATGAGAACTCGCTTACCCGTCTCATACTCATGGCTAGGATCAACCTATTAGATACGCGTACGACTAGTTTTGGCGACTTGATCGGTAATGGCAAGATTTACCGAGTACCGCTGTTTCAGCGTGATTACTCCTGGAAGGAAGAGAATTGGGAGGATCTTTGGCAAGATATTCTGATTATTTACTATGACCCTGATTCCAGTCATTATATGGGAGCTCTTGTCTTACAAAGTTCTGGCACTTCAGACAAAGAATTTACAATCATTGATGGACAACAACGGCTAGCCACTCTTAGTATTGTTGCCATTGCTGTCATTGAGAAGATTCAGAAGCTAGTAGAGCAAGAAGAGCATAAAGAAGCTAATCAGGAACGCCAAGAAATTTTAAAGCGTACTTATCTTAGTGATAGAGATCCACGATCTCTTCGCTACTCAAGCAAGATTATTTTGAATGAAAATAATAACGATTTCTATCAAAGTAATTTAATTAATCTTAGGCAGCCACTTAATGTACGATCACTTTCGAAATCCAATCAACTACTTTGGCAAGCTTTCCAGTATTTTTCCAATCGATTGGGAGAGCTTCAAGAGGTTATTCAAGATGGGGAAAAGCTGGCTGAGTTTTTAACAAATGCAATTGCCCAAAGACTGCTTTTTATTCAGATTAACGTTGAGGATGAGTTAAATGCTTATACCGTATTTGAAACTTTGAATGCTAGAGGTATAGAGCTGAGTTCAACAGATTTGTTGAAGAACTACTTGTTTTCTCGATTTCAGGGGCCGGATGATTTGCAGGAAGCTCAGAGGCAATGGAGAAGAATTGTCAATACAGTTCAGATGGAAAAGTTTCCTGAGTTTCTTCGATATTATCTAAGCCTTAAAGAAACTAGAGTAAGGCGTGAACGATTATTTAAAATAGTTCGAGAAGCTGTTAAAAATGGGCAACAAGCATTTGAGTTGTTGGATCGACTTGAAGATTATAGTAGTCTTTTCATTGCTCTTGGCAACTCCAATGATGATTTCTGGCGTGACAATCCAGAAAATCGGCCTTATATTCGCGAACTTGAACTATTTCGAGTAAAGCAAGCTTATCCAACTTTGTTTGCTGCATATAGGAATTTTTCGCCTGACAACTTTACTCGCCTTGTGAAACTCGTCTGCGTACTCTCTTTTCGCTACACCGTTGTCAGCAGTTTAAACCCGAATGAGTTGGAAACGCTCTATAACAAGGTAGCAATTTCAATTATGAAGGGTGAAATAACTAACCCAAGACAAGTATTTGATGCCCTTCGCTCAATCTATGTTTCAGATGAGAAGTTTTCACAAGATTTTTCCCTACTCTCAATATCTACAAAAGGACAAAAGAGAAAGTTGGTACGGTACATCCTTTGGAAGCTCGAGATTGATGCATCAGAGCGACAAGATATTAGTGAAGATAGTTTTTCAGTTGAGCATATCTTGCCTGAATCTCCAACCGATGATTGGCGGAGAAACTTCACTGATTCTCAAATAGAAGAAATGGTATACCGTATTGGAAATCTAACCCCTTTAGAACCAAAACTTAATCGTCAAGTTGGAAACGGGTCTTATTCAATCAAGCAAGAAGCTTACCAGGAAAGTGTGTACAGGCTGACACGGAATATCTCGGCTGAAGATTGGGTTGTAGATGCGCTAACTACGAGACAACGGCAATTGGCGCAGCGTGCCACTCATATTTGGAGATCCGATTTTTACTCGTAAGGGTTGTTGCCTGTAAGTATTGATAACCTTAGGAACCCTCGACGCCAAAGAACTAAGGCTAGCTAACGTTCCCAACCAGCGGTGGTAGATCACCTTTGAATCAACACCAACGGCTTTCGCCCGTCCGCTGCGTTGGGGTGTACGCCCAGCATGGGCGTGAACTCATGGAGTGCAAGTCCCCTGTAGGCGGATCAAGTCCAAATGTCGGAAAGTTATTGGGACCGAGTGACTACAACTACTAGCCTAAGGCAAGGGGGTCTTCGTGAGAAGGGGTCTGAAGGAAGCCAGCGGCAAATCTGCGAGCCGACGAACAGAAACGTCATAGAAGGCCGAGTCTCTGGGGTGAGTCAG
>NZ_JTHE03000041.1 GCF_000817775.3 Lyngbya confervoides BDU141951 | reverse complement strand
TGATCCAGCAAAGTCGCCAAAGGCTGTTCCCAGGTTGGCCAACCAACCGCCACCCCAGACCCAGTGACCGGTAATGGGATACAAAATTCCCGTCAAAATCAAGCTGAAGATAAGGAATGAGACAAACTTAATTCTTTCAGCCACGGCTCCCGAAACAATGGTGGCCGCGGTGCCCGCAAAGGCGAGCTGGAACAGAAACTTGGCAGCCAGAGGAACGCCAGTCCAACTCAAGGCACTAAAAATCCCTTGATAGGCGTCTTCCATGGCTGGGCTGTTGTCAGCCCCACTTAAAAAGAAACCGCCTGTTCCGAAAAACGGTGTGCCGTCTGAGAACATGATGCCAAATCCAATGACCCAGTAGGCAATGGTGGACAGGCCAAATACAATTAAATTCTTTGAAAGAATGTTCACTGCGTTCTTCTGACGGCAGAACCCAGTCTCCAACATTCCAAATCCCGCGTTCATGAAAATCACGAGAAAAGCAGCCACCATCACCCAAACGGTATCGAGCGCTACCTTTAGTTCTGCTGTGGGATCTGCTGCTTCAGAGGCACCTTCCTGAGCGCCCGCTGCCACAGCCCAGAACAACACAATCAGCAAGGCAATGGGAATACAGGCTTGCCAAGCTGATGAAAAGGATTTTGCAGCAGGTTTCCCCCCCACAAAACTAGATTTAGACATCACCACGAAATTTTCCCTCACTTCAACGAAAAACTAGGTGTTAGCTACGAAGTGGAACACTTCAATCTATGCTTAGAACGGAAACGTTCAAATTCTTCGGCGAAAAGGTTTCTTAACCTAACCGATTCCATCAGGTCAAGCAAACGCTTTCTGTATCAAGCGATACATTCTGCTGTATTTCATTTCTTAAAGAAAAATCATTTTAATCCATGTCTGTTAGCTGGGAGCTTGATTTTTATTCCCGTCCAATCCTGGATGACAACGAGAAAAAGCTGTGGGAGCTGTTGATCTGTAGCGAGGATCGCACCTTTGAATTTTCTCGCTATTGCCAGGGTTCCCAAGCCAATGCTCGCTGGCTCGCCAGTGCCATCCTGGAGGCGTTAGACAGCTGCTATGAAGGGGGGCAGCTTGCATCGGGATCACTGCCCGATCAAGTGCGTTATTTTCGACGTCCCATGAGCACCATTATCAGTCGCGCCTGTGACAGCGCCCGATTAACGGCTCAGCCTAGCCGCCGGACCTTTGCCCTCTACGAATGGCTGCAGGAGCGCTTTCAGTCAGTGTATCCCCAGCATCCGGGTTACCAACCGTTGATGCCAGCGCCGGCCTCCTTTGAGCCGGCGACTCCCCAGCCCCTCCCCCCGGTTCTGGTGGGGGAAGGCTGGCAGTTTGTGACGCTTCAGAAGCGAGACCTGGAGAATCTCCAGGATTGGTCTATTGCTTTTCAGGCCCAACTGCCTCCCGAACTCGCGCGCTTGGATGAACAGGTGTTGATTCCAGGCTTAGTGATTTACTCCAAACGGGCAGTCCCATTGGCGGGCTGGATGAACGGGTTTGAACTTGCGGCGATCGCCTACGAGCTAGATCCTAAACCGCAACTGCTGCTCGAAACTGGCATTAGCGAACGCTGGCTGCTAGCGCGGATGACCAATGCCCAGCAGCAGCAGGAAGCCATAGCCTTTGAGGAAGCTAAACAGGCCGCGGCGAATCTGCACTTTATTGCGGTGCAGTCTGGCCCGGAATCCCAAGAGTTTGCAGGGTTCTGGGTTCTCCAGGCTCTCTCTCTTGTTTAAGCTGCGATGAGTGCCGCGTCTTCGTCCTCAGCAGAGCAGCTGTTAGCTCGGGCGATGGCAGCCAACGTCGAAGCTGCAGAGGTTTACGAACTCCGCACCAGTGCCCATACGGCCTGCTTTGAAGCCAACCATCTCAAGCGTCTGGAGCATCTTGAATCGGGGGGCATGGCCCTGCGTGTCTGGAACCAGCATCGGCCCGGCCTCGCGGTGGCCCATGGCCCCTTCGACCAGGACACCCTGGTTGCCCAGGCCATTGCCCTTAGCGAACTGCATCCTCCCCAGGACTATCCGCTCTCGGCATCAGTGATGCAGCCTGCTCAGCTAGATCGCGGACTGGCGGTCCCGGCTGAACAGCTCATTCGCTGGGGCCATGACTCCATTGATCGCATCCTGGACGCCCATGCCGACTGCAGCTGTAGTGCTGAATATGAATGTGAAACCGAGTATGTTCACCTGATTAACTCGGCAGGGATGGAGTGTCGCTACACCGACATCACCCTCCGGGGACTGCTCACCGCTGAGAAAATTAAAGGGCAGGACTTCCTATGTATTGAAGCTGACCAGGTGCAGCGCAACCAGCTCAACCCCGAAGCTCTGATTGAGTTGATTGAGCAGCGGCTGGCCTGGGCTGCCGAGCGGGTTCCTGCCCCTCAAGGTGCGGTGCCGGTTTTATTTACCCCCCGCGCGGCCGATACCCTCTGGGCCACTTTGCAAGCAGCCCTAAATGCTCAAAAAATTATTGAGGGGGTCTCACCCTGGAGCGATCGCCTCGGTGCCTCGGTGATCTCCCCCCAACTGACCCTATCCCAAATCCCCTCCCTGGGTCCCTACAGCTGTCCCTTCGATGACGAAGGCCAGGCCACCCAAACCCTGGAACTGGTTCATCAGGGAGAGCTCCAACTGTTTTACACTGACCTTAGAACAGGGCAGTTGCTGGGCTCAGGCACCACTGGCAACGGGTTTCGGCCCACCCTGAATCAATACCCCCATCCCGAACTAATCAATCTGGTGGTTCAGCCTGGATCGAAGTCCTTCAGCGAGATCATCGGTGCCCTCAGTGATGGCATCCTTGTGGACCAGGTTCTTGGCGATAACAGCCGTATCGGAGGCGATCTCTCCATCAATGTGGACTTAGGGTATCGCATTCGCCAAGGAAAGATTACCGGGCGCGTCAAGGACGTGATGATCTCGGGCAACACCTACCAGGCCCTCCAGCAGGTGTTGATGCTGGGCAACGATCATCAGTGGAATAATATCTTTTACTCACCCTCAATTTTGGTTGGGGGCCTCTCGGTGACCGCCTAGTTCCCTCAATCCACCCCCAGCGGTTCCAGCCTCCTCGGTTGCTCGGTATCATGGGACAAGAACCATAGAGTTGAGGAACTATCGTGGCTGAGCCAACAGTAAACTGCGCGGTTGAATGTGTGAACGGTTGCGTGTTAGGCGACGATTGCCCTCACCAAGCCTATCGAGAAGCGGCCTCTAAATTTATTCAAAACACTTCTATTGATCGCATGGTGGAGATTGCCGAAGAGAGCCTACACAAGCGCCTGACCCGATCTATACAGGGCGACAATTTGCCCGATCTACCGCCATGGCCAGATGCTTAGTCCCCAGGCTTCGCTCAAGCTATCGATTAACGCAGTCCCATCCAGATCAGCCCACCGATGAGGGCAATACTGAGCGCAAAGGCGACGCCGATAAACCCGTTATCCTGGGTTTCAACCTGGCTGAAATCAATTTCTGAGGCTGGGTCAAAGGGAGAAGGACGGTGAGGTGCTTTGACCCCGGAAGCCCCAGATCGCCCCACAGCACGATAGCTCTCGCCCTGCACCGCATTGAGATCTGGAATCTGAGTCATCCAGTTTGGATTGACGGATAGCTTCGGGGCTTCCAGAATACTGAGCAACCGACGGCTCTGCTTGCGCACTTCTTGGTAAGGACTAGTGGCCAGGCGGCGGCATAGACCCAGCGCTTCCTGGCGATCCCCCGCAGCATCATAGGCCAGCGCTAGCCACAGCCCCACCTCTCCTGCGAGTTTAGATCCTGTATCCACCAGCGCAATTGCCCTAGCCAGGGCCTGAATCGCTTCCCGATACTCACCTCGTTCAAAGAGACCTTGTCCTTGCAAAAAGGATGCCTGGGCCGCCTCTAACGACCGCGGCTTTGAATCAGGCTGATTTGCATCTTCCATAACCAATGTGACCAATCGGGAAAGTTTTTAAGCCCTGGAGTCAGGACCAACACCACCATGACTCCTCTCGGATTAGGGTATGATTCATCATATGCAACGAACATTCCTTTGCTCTAAGCTTCATGGCTGTACGCTGACCGGAACCCACCTGCACTATGTGGGGAGCATCAGTATTGATAAAGCACTGCTGCAAGCCGCTCAGATTGGCCCCTATGAACAGGTTCAGGTGGTCAACGTCAACAACGGCGAACGGCTGATGACCTACGTGATTGAAGCTCCCCCCCATTCAGGGGTGGTGGAACTCAACGGAGCCGCAGCTCGCTTGGGAGCCCCGGGCGATCGCATTATTATTATGACCTACGCCCTGCTAGATCCCGTTGAGGCAGAGCAGCATGAACCCACGGTCGTTGTTGTGGGCGATCGCAATCAGGTGCTGGAAGTTCGTCGAGATTTGATATTCCATTACGCTTAAAGTGTTTTTCTGCGTTCCGCAGATCTGCGCATCTGGCCTTCCAGGACCCCTGAGTGCAACCCGTATGGTGGGATCTGTCCAAGGCAGACCCCGTGGGATTTAGCGTGAGGTGAGCAACAACTCTCGCATCACTCTCACCTGGTGCTCATCCGGTGCAGCATAGGAATGCTGCAGCTTGACATGGGCAATTGCATCCTCAAGGCTCATCCCCTGGTTGGACACCATAAATAAACAGCACACCGAGGGCGATCGCCCCACTCCAGCCAGGCAGTGGACGTAGATAGAGTGCATCTTCTGGGACCATCGGTTCAAAATTCCCATAGCCTGCGCAAATTGTTCCACCGACGGAATCCCACCCGTATAACCATCGGGAATGGGAACGCGCTCCCAGACAAAATTGTGCCTCAATTCGTCCGGCACTAGAATTTCATGCTCTTCGGTCAGGGTGAGGACCGCTGTGATCCCCTCCTTGCGAAGCTTATAAACTGCGGATGTATCCTCCGGGAAAGATCCCACAGCGAGCTGTTCAGGGACAATCCAGGAAAACCGTTTAGACATAGGTTCAAACTGACTAGCGTTAATATTGATGGATCTGGCGAACTATCCTGGATCAGCGAAGCAGGAAGGACTCCATGATGTGTGAGGATCACCCCTCATAGTAGAGCTTTCAATACCCGATTGTGTTCCATTCGCGGTGCTTCTTCCGCTAAATTAATGGAATCTCAGCCGTCCCCTCTCCCTGTAAACCACCCTATTTTGTGAGCATCCATACTGTGAGCATGAAGTCTTCTAACACCGTTTGGCATTCTGCCATCATCACTCGGGAACATCGCCAACAGCAGAATGGCCATCAAAGCGCGATTCTTTGGTTTACCGGACTATCAGGCGCGGGTAAGTCAACCCTTGCCCATGCAGTGGAGGAAAAACTGCATGCGCTGGGCTGTCGCACCTTTGTGATTGACGGCGACAATATTCGCCAGGGCCTGTGTGGCGATCTCGGCTTTTCCGCAGCGGATCGAGTTGAGAATATCCGGCGCATTGGCGAAGTCGCCAAGCTCTTTACCGATGCTGGGGTGATCGCGTTAACCGCGTTTATTTCCCCGTTCCAGTCCGATCGCGATCGCGTGCGCCAGCTGGTGCCAGCGGGAGACTTTGTAGAGATTTACTGCGCCGCTGCTCTAGAGGTCTGTGAATCGCGTGATGTCAAAGGACTCTATAAGCGGGCAAGATCAGGCGATATTCCTAATTTCACCGGGATCTCCTCCCCCTACGAGGCTCCGCAAACCCCAGAACTCACCATTGACACTGGCGATCGCCCCCTGGAAGAGTGCGTGGATCAAGTCATTCACTACCTACGCCAGCGGGGCATCTTGGCAGACTAGCAGGACGGCAGTTCAGCGTGCCAAGGAGATGATCGGCTGTCGTCCTTTTGGCGGGTCGACAACTCAATGCAGCCGCCATGAGATTGAATAATTCGATCCAGGCCTTGATCAAGGCCTAGGGTTTCCACTAAGATATTTGACTGTGTCCAAAACGTAGGGATTATCATGCCCAAGCTAAAAACGCGACGCGCGGCCGCCAAACGCTTCAAGCGCAGCGGAAGTGGAAAGTTTTTACGTCGTAAAGCTTTTAAAAGTCACTTGCTCGAGCATAAGTCCACCGCCAGAAAGTCCAGATTGGGGAAAAAGGTTGTGGTTCGCGAGACTGAAACTGAAAATATTCAGCTCATGCTGCCCTACGCATAGGTAATTGCTTCGGACAAAGCCGCGAACCCATGTGTTGCGGTATTTCCCTCCCCCTGAAATTTGTATTGCTTAGGAACGTAAGCCATGGCTCGTGTCAAACGCGGGAACGTCGCCCGTAAGCGGCGTAAAAAGATTCTCAAGCTCGCTAAGGGCTATCGAGGATCCCACTCTAAGTTATTTAGGACAGCAAACCAGCAGGTCATGAAGGCCCTGCGCAATGCTTATCGGGATCGCCGCAAGCGCAAGCGAGATTTCCGTCGTCTTTGGATTACTCGCATCAATGCAGCGGTTCGCCAGCATGGCATGAGCTATAGCCAGTTCATGCATGCCCTCAAGCAGGCAGATATTCAGCTTAACCGTAAGATGCTGGCCCAGCTTGCTGCCGTCGACCCAGACTGCTTTAAACAAATCTTTGATCAGGCCACTGCATCTTAGGAGCGCAGCTTGGTGCTTGATCCTGGCTGCATTTCCTTCCTTGCCTTTAATCCTCAACGACCTTCAAGATCAGGGGCACTTTCTGATTTTGAACGGCGAAGCTCTGCCCTAGGATCGAGATTGACTCGGGGCAGGGTTTTTTGCATTTTTACCTAGAAAACAGCGGCGGCACCCAAGACTCTCCCCATCGCCTGTGAGGATTGCCTTGAATTTGCATTATTATGGATGCCATTGAGACTGAATTGTATGAGTTCCCTTGAGTAGTCCGTTGCCCCCGGCACCCCGGCCCTGGCAGCGGCAGACCAGTGCTCCAGGGTCTACCGCCTGAAGTAGTTCACCGATCAGTCATGAACAAGCCTGAACCTATGAATCCAGATCCCAGCCTGGGGAACAACGGTCAAAGTGCCGACTTTCTTTTCAGTCCAGCGCATTCTGCTTCCGAGGCCTCCGTTCCTCCTGTCTCGCCTCAAGTCCAGGATTTTGAAGCGGATGCCGCCTTGCCCCCTGACCCATCGGGATCTGACCTCCACGATTCCATGTTGGGCAGCCTGGATCCGGATTTTGAAGCGACCCATATCGAAACGACCCATATCGAAGCCACCAATTTGGATGCTTCGTTGTCCACCCAGTTGACCGAAACAGACCCTGATTTACCTGATTCGAAGGATATTGCGCCGATTAATTATAAGCAGCGACGCCGCCAAATCCTGGCCCAGCATCGCCGCCCAAGGATTTCACCTCGCCAGTCTTGGGCCAAGGTAGGGAAGCACCTCAACGCTTTGCCTGGGATTCGGCATGCGGTGCAGTTTCGCGGCTGGCCCTGGATGATTGCCCTGGGAATTTCTGGTACCACTAGTGTCGGGGCCTTCGCTTGGCTCTCTGGCTTACCGCCAACTCCAAACTGTAATCAGTTATCCGCCTCTTGGTCCGAAGCGGGCCGCCTTTATTGCGCAGATCAATCGGCTCGACAGCAAGATCCCGAAAATCTTTCCAAGGCGTTGGAAATGGTCAAAAATTGGGACGAGAACGATCCCATGTTTGAGCAAGTGAGTAAGCTCTCGAACGACTGGTCCCGCTCGATTTTAGTCGTTGCCCAACAAACACTAGAGGAGGGTAAGCTCGAAGAGGCGATCGCCCTGGCGGAGAAAGTCCCCCCCAGCAGTAGCTATTACAAAGAGTCCCGATCCGTGATTGAAGACTGGAAGCAGGATTGGGAAAGCGGTGCGGCCCTTCTAGAGGAGGCCCGAGACGCGGTTCAAGAGCAAGATTGGCTCGTGGCGACCGACCGTCTCCGGCAGCTGGTGCAGCTTGAGGGAGACCATTGGCAAAAGCGAGCAGACAAGCTGATTTCAGAAATGTCTGTGGAGCAGGAAGCTTTTAGAAAGCTAAATTTAGCGAACGACCGTGCTCAGTACGGAACCGTGGAGGATATTGAGGCTGCCATTAAGGTCAGTACTCAAATCGATCCCAATCGCTTAGCGCGCAAAAAGCTACAAAAGTACGTGGACCAATGGAGTGAGAAGCTGCTGGAACTCGCCGATTATTACTACAGTGTTGGTGACTATTCAGCTGCCGTGAAAGCCTCCCAGGCGGTGCCGCCCGGATCAGCGGCTGGAGAAAAAGCTATTGCCTACCTTCAGGCCAGTCGCGCCCAGGAAGTGGCTGAAAGCGAGAACCTACTGGGCTATGTTCAGGCCATCGCCCTCGTGGATCAAGTTCCAGAAGCTGACGCCACCGCAGTCACGGCAACGGTTGAGACCGAAGCCAGCGAATGGGAACAGCAGGTGCAGGCCTGGGGACAAATGCAGTTTGCAAAACTCTTTACTCGCCTTGATCAATCCGGCGGTTATCAAGTTGCCATTGATCATGCCGCCCTCATCGAACCGAATCATCCCAGTCGGGTTCAAGCTCAATCCCTGATTGCCCAGTGGGAAAAGCAGCAAGGTTCGGTGGTTGATCGGCAGATCATTGCTCGCGCCAATCAGCTAGCTCAGGGGCAAGATCGCGGGGGACTGCAAACTGCCATTGCGGAGGTTCAGCGCATTCGGCCAGAAAGCCCCCAACGCATCCGCGCCCAAACCTTAATGGCCGAATGGAGCGCGACGCTTGAAAAGCGCGAAGACCAGCCCATTCTGGATCGAGCCTTCGCTCTCGCTAAAACTGGAGATCTCAACAGTGCCATCGGCATTGCTGAAAAAATTGGACCAGAGCGGGCCCTCTACGATGAAGCCCAGGATGCGATCGCTGATTGGGTTGCCCAAATACAAATTGCCCAAGATCGGCCCATTCTCAGCGATGCTCAGGCCCTTGCTCGCAATGGTCAGCTCTCGACGGCCATTTCCCGCGCCTCTGAAATTGGCTATGGACGTGCCCTTTATTACGAAGCGCAGGACTATATTTCTGCCTGGGTGGCAGAACGCAACCGCCTTGAAGCAGCCCGTCGTCCGCCAGAGCCACGCCGACGGGAGGAATCGACCTATCAAGCCGAGCAATATGACGATGACCCCCCGGAGAACTATTACGAGCCTCCTCAAGAGAACTATATTGAGGAAAGCGTCCCGGCCGTCTCTGTGGAGGAATCCTACGTCGATAGCGCTTCTGGGGCTGATGAAAGTGGCGGTCCCCAGGAAAACTTTTAATCCCTAGGCGCTGAGTCAAGGGCCTTCTTTCTCCAGAACCTTCTTCTCCAGGACTTTCTTTTTAGTCCGCCTCGCTCTCTCTACTCTCCTTTAAGACCCTATGGCCCCGGCAACAAAAACTCAGTACGAAGCAGTCATTGGGCTAGAAACCCATTGCCAATTAACCACCCACACTAAAATCTTCTGTCATTGCTCCACAGCCTTTGGATCGGATCCCAATCAAAACGTTTGTCCCGTTTGCATGGGCATGCCTGGGGTCTTACCCGTTCTCAACGAAACGGTTTTAGAATATGCCGTCCGCGCTGGCATGGCGCTGAATTGCACCATCAGCCCTTACAGTAAATTTGATCGCAAGCAGTATTTTTATCCCGATCTACCCAAAAATTATCAAATCTCTCAGTACGATCTGCCCATTGCAGAGCACGGCTGGTTAGAAATTGAGCTCCTGGATGAGGCGGGGAATCCCCTCCGCAAGAAAATTGGTATCACCCGTCTGCACATGGAAGAGGATGCAGGTAAGCTGGTCCACGGTGGCAGCGATCGCCTGGCTGGGTCCTCCTTTTCCCTGGCGGACTATAATCGTGCTGGGGTACCCCTGTGTGAAATTGTGTCTGAGCCGGACCTGCGGACCGGGCAAGAGGCTGCAGAATATGCCCAGGAACTGCGCCGGATTCTGCGCTATCTCGACGTTTGCGATGGCAATATGGCAGAGGGGTCGCTGCGCTGCGATGTGAACATCTCCGTGCGCCCGGTGGGGCAACAAGAATTTGGCACGAAGGTTGAAATTAAGAATATGAACTCCTTCAACGCCATTCAGCGAGCCATTGATTACGAAATTGATCGTCAAATCAAAGCCCTTGAAGCTGGAGAAACCATTCCGCAAGAAACCCGCCTGTGGGAAGAAGGCAAGCAACGCACCGTCAGTATGCGATCCAAGGAGGGATCCAGTGACTATCGGTACTTTCCTGAACCCGACCTGACTCCCATTGAGGTTACCCCCGAGCAGCTAGCTGCCTGGCAGGGTAAGCTTCCAGAACTACCAGCTCAGAAACGGCACCGCTATGAGTCTGATCTAGAACTGTCGGCCTACGATGCCCGTGTTCTCACCGATGACTTTGGGATAACGCGCTATTTTGAGCAAACTCTGGCCGCAGGTGCCCCCGCCAAGCCCGCCGCGAACTGGATTATGGGAGATATTACCGGGTATCTCAACAATGAAAAGCAGTCCATTGATGACATTGCGCTAACCCCGAAGGATCTGGCAGAGTTGATTGAGCTGATTGAGAATCAAACCATTAGCAACAAAATTGGCAAGGACTTGCTGCCCGAACTGCTCCGTCAGGGCGGGTCACCGAAGCAGTTGGTGAAGCAAAAAGGCCTAACCCAAATTTCTGATCCAGATCAGCTCAACACCATGATTGATGAGGTCCTCGCAGCCCATCCGGAAGAACTTGAAAAGTTCCACAGCGGCAAAACAAAGCTCAAGGGCTTTTTTGTGGGTCAGCTGATGAAAAAGACCGGAGGGCGGGCCGATCCCAAACTGGCCAACCAACTCCTCACCCAGAAACTGGAGCAAAAATAAGCCCGTGTCGGAGGATGTTTGTCCCACTCCGCGTGGGGAGCCCATTACGCCAGAGGAGCACCATGCCCAAGTCATTGAAACGGCGGTCTTCGGACTCTGGGAGGTCGTTAATCAACTCTCCAGCTTGCCGCAGCCTAAGCGATCGCGTTATTCCGTTTCAATTTTTGGCTCAGCTCGTCTGAGTCGAGACTCCTGGATTTATGCGGGGGTGCGCTCTCTGGCCAGCGAACTGACCCGCCTTAACTGTGACATTATCACGGGTGGCGGCCCTGGGCTGATGGCGGCGGCCAACGAAGGGAGTGTTGAGGCCGATCCCAACAACTGTACCGATTCCATAGGAATTCGAATTGACCTGGACTTTGAGCAGCACGCCAATCCCTTTGTCGAGCAGCTTTACCATCACCGCACCTTCTTTAGTCGCCTGCATCACTTTGTGCTGCGCTCCGATGCCTTCGTGGTGGTGCCCGGCGGTATTGGCACCACCCTGGAGACCTTGATGATTTGGCAGCTCCTACAGGTTCAGCAGCTCCGCGATCGCCCGCTCATCTTAATTGGCCCCATGTGGGCGGATCTGGTGACCTGGGCCAGAGAATCCATGCTAGATAAGAAATTCCCCCTGGCCAGCCCTGAGGATATCCAGATTCCTCACTGCGTCGACACCTTTGATGAAGCTATTGCCAAACTTCGTCATGCCCATCAGGCCTGGCAAGGCAAACTCTAACTCTGCACGCCAGAAGTATTGCGATATACTAAAAGCAAAGTTAAGTTTTCTTAACGTTAAGCGATATCTTTTACTCACCTTCCACTTCACGCGATCGCGGAGGTTTGCAGGAACCATGCCTTTTCAACGATACGATGCCAGGGAATTTGCTCGGTACTACCGATTTCGAGTAATTCAGACCTTCTGGCGATCGTTTCGTATCCTCTCCTCTCTTTTACGATTTTTTATCGGCCTGCAAACCGACGAAATTCTTGGTAATTCTGAGGCTCGGAGAATCCGGCGTGCCATTCATCTGCGCAAGATGCTTACCCATTTGGGACCCACCTTTATCAAGATTGGTCAAGCGCTCTCCACCCGCCCGGACCTCGTTCGCAAGGACTTTTTAGACGAACTCACCCTGCTCCAGGATCAGCTGCCGCCCTTTCCCACCCCTCAGGCCTTTGCCATCATTGAACAGCAGCTCGGTGAACCCTTAGAGGATATCTTTAAAGAAATTTCTCCCAAGCCCGTTGCCGCCGCCAGTTTGGGTCAGGTCTATCGGGGCCGGCTCTACACGGGTGAGGAAGTTGCCGTCAAAGTCCAGCGGCCCCATCTTGTCCCGAAAATTAGTTTAGATCTTTATATTCTACGCAAGCTTGTGGTGTGGCTAGAGCCGTTTTTACCGCTCAATCTCGGCCATGATCTCTCATTGATTGTGGATGAATTTGGAGGCAAGCTCTTTGAGGAAATAGACTACGAAAACGAAGCCAGCAATGCGGAGCGCTTTGCGCAGAACTTCCAGCAATATCCCTCCGTCAAAGTGCCCAGGATTTATCGCCGCTACTCTAGTCGGACGGTTCTGACCCTGGAGTGGATTGAGGGGGTCAAGCTCACCGCTACGCAGTGTCTCCTAGACGCCAATATCAAGAACGATGAAATGGTTCGCATTGGCGTTATTTCTAGCCTGCGTCAGCTCCTAGAATTTGGCTTTTTTCATGCCGATCCCCACCCCGGCAACCTGTTTGCGCTGCCAGATGGTCGCATGGCCTATATTGACTTTGGGATGATGGACCAGTTGGATATGGGCACCAAGGAAACCCTGGTGGACGCGCTGGTGCATCTGGTTAATAATGACTATTCCCGCCTTGCCCAGGACTTTATTAAGCTTGGTTTTCTGACGCCGGACATTGACATCACGCCGATTATTCCCGCCCTGGAGACCGTGTTCACGGACGTGATTGGCGTCAGCGTTCGAGAATTTAATTTCAAAACCATTACCGATCGCTTTGCGGAGTTGGTCTACGAATATCCATTTCGCCTACCGGCAAAATTCGCCCTGATCATCCGCTCTCTGGTGACTCAAGAGGGGGTAGCTCTATGCCTCAATCCTGACTTTCGCATTGTGGAGGTCAGCTATCCCTACATTGCACAACGGCTGCTCAGTGAGGAGACGCCGGAATTTCGACGCCGCCTCCTAGAGGTGCTGTTTAAAGACGGTAAATTCCAGTGGCACCGCCTGGAAAATCTGATTGCGATCGCCCAAACCGATCAAAGCTTTGATCTCATTCCCACCGCAGGGATGGGCCTACAATATTTGATGTCAGAGGAAGGCAAATTTCTGCGACGTCAGCTCATCCTAGCCCTGGTGGAAGACGACCGGCTCCATACCGAGGAAGTTCAGCGACTTTGGTCTCTCATCAAGGAAGATCTCAGTCCAGAGAAACTCTGGAGCGCTGCAGTGGGGGCGCTGAAAAGCTTTTCAGCGGAAACAGTTTCCGGATGGCCCCCCATGATAGCCTTAATGGGCAGTTCCAATTAGGGCTTCAGTGGGACAAGCTGAGGCTCGCATCCAGTTATCCAAGGATCTCAACCTGTGTACTTCTTTAACCCTCCCTATTTTTTGTTTGTGGCGAGCTTACTCGCCGCCATTGCTTGCGGCAAAGCCTTTGAAGCAACCTTAAAACAGCAGGTTGATCTGTGGTCTAAATCACGCTCCTCTCGAATTTTGCAGGAGCTTCAAGGCGCGCAGCTGCTCATTCCCTACTACGGCATTTGTCTGGGGACCCTCGTGTTTTTAGGCTGCGGCATGATGATTTTTGGCGTTCCCGCCTCTTTGAGCTTTGCCATGGCGCTTGTGCTAACCGTGTTCACGGGACTGTTGCTCTGGGTCCAGCTCGGCAAAATTCTGCAAATTCTCCAGGAAGGGGGATCTCAGGCCCTTGATCTAGATGCGCTAGAGCGCCGGTCATAGCGTCGATTGGCGGTGCCGAGGGTAAAGCCAATCTTAGGGATGCAGTGACTATCTTTGTCGCCATTGATTTTGAAACTGCGGACCGGGGTCGAGACAGTGCCTGTGCGGTCGGTCTGGTTCGCGTTGAAGGTAACGCGATTACCCAGCGGTTTTATGCCCTGATTCGTCCCCCCCGATCGACCTTTGAATTTACCCATATTCACGGTATTTGCTGGAATGATGTGCGAGATCAGCCCAATTTTGCACGGGTCTGGCCACTCATGCAGGAGTACATCCAGGGCGCGGACTTTTTAGTGGCGCACAACGCAGGATTTGATCAAAAGGTGCTGTATGCCTGCTGTGATTCCTACGGTCTGGCTAAACCTCTGCAGTCCTTTGTTTGTACCGTGCAACTGGCTCGCAAGACCTGGAAACTACGTCCCACCAAGCTCAATAATGTCTGTGAGTTTTTGGGGATTCAGCTGGATCATCACCATGCCCTCTCGGATGCTGAAGCCTGTGCCCAGATTGCGATCGCAGCCTATCGTAATTCCCCTAGGGCAGCTAGGGTTTCGTCAGCAGAGCCAGAAATCAGCGCTAGATCATCCCTTGACCTCCCCCTCTAGGAACCCTTCCTAATTCTTCCTAATTCTTAATAGAGCAGGGCTAGCAAATAATCTCGATCAAAGCTCCGGGGATCAGCCCGGGCTAGTTCGCGATCAATATCCCGGTGCAGGGCGATTCGTGCCGGGTCAATTTCTAGCTGCCGAATCAGCCAGGCAAGCGCGTCGTACTGCTCGAAGGTGTAGCCCAGGTGGGAGTCCACGGGCTTATCCTGAGCTTCCAACGGTGTTTCTAGGGAAATATGATAGGCAAAATTATTGACCGAAGAGGGATAGTTGGGGTTCGTTTGCACCGCCTCCGGACCATTGGGGCCGGGGAACTCGGAGTTTCCAGCCCCATAGGCTCGCTTCTCCGGCGGCACCAAATGCACAATGCGGCCATCGAGCAAAATCAGGGCATGGTAGCTAACTTGATCCTCGTCCCGAGGGTGCGGGGTTAAAAAGGTGTGGATTGCACTTTCTGCAGAACTGGTGGTTTCATGCAAAACCACTAAAATCTCTTGCTGAGCAGGATTGCCATTGACGTCCTGTGCCATGCGATCGCCATAATTACTGGGATCAATCTCCAAGCGATACTGCCGCGCCTCTGGACTGTAGAGAGACGTGTCGGAAAAGTCCCAGCGTTGATCCCACACGGACTCTAGACTCGTAGCTGCCAAGTTTTCTTCCCAATCCGTCCTCTCCTCCAGAGTTAGAGACTGAGTTAGAGACTGAGATCGAGTTTCCTCTGGAGTAATGGTTGGCAGGGTCGGACTCAAGCGAAATGCGGGCATAACGGGCTGAAGTGCTGGAGAGTGGGCGGCGCTCACCTCCTGTATTTGGGGAGCAGGATCTGCCTGATTGACCACTGGCTGCGTCTTTACAAGCGTCATCGCCGTCCCCGCGACCAGGCAAAAAAGGAAGGAAATAATTCCCGCTTCAATATACTTGCGCATCGCGCTCCTCGATGGATGAAGATCTGTTCCCCCCCATAGCCCGATGGACTGAGTCACCCGGATCGGTGCTACAGAACCCATCCCTAATCGGGCCCAACTCAATGCTTTTACGGAATCAGTTGGGGTGTCTATATTCTAAGAATTTTTTTAGCTGAAACTGTGACGAAAGCTGCTATTGATGATCCAGACCCACCGCATCTTGAAGGGAGTCAATCTGATATTCGTCCAGCTTTTGAATCAGGCCTTCAAGAATCTGCCGGACCAGGGTGGGTCCTTCGTAGAGCCATCCTGTATATACCTGCACCAGGGAAGCTCCCGCCGTAATCTTGGCCCAGGCATCCTCCGCCGTAAAGATTCCTCCCACCCCAATAACGGGCAGAGTTCCCTGGGTTTGCTGCCAGATCAGGCGAATCATTGCCGTAGCGCGATCGCGCACGGGCATCCCGCTCAAGCCACCCGCTTCCTCCTGGGGGGCCTGCCCGGTAGCCGGAATACGCTGTGTCTTGAGACCTGAACGCTGAATGGTGGTGTTGGTGGCAATAATGCCGGCCAAGGCCTGCGCCTGGGCAAGATCCACCACCGCCCGTAGATCTTCAAGGGCCAAATCGGGGGATATTTTCAGCAAAATAGGCTTTTTAGAGGTATTTTCTGTCATGATAGCCCCAATGATTGGGGCCAACTGCTCCACTGCCTGTAAAGACCGCAGACCGGGAGTATTCGGCGAACTGACGTTAATTACAAAATAGTCTCCAAGGGACTGGAGCAGCCGAAAGCTCTGCACATAGTCTTGATCCGCCCGATCTAAGGGCGTGACCTTTGATTTGCCGAGGTTAATTCCCAAGGGCGTTCTAGTGCGGCGACGCGATCGCGCTTCCTTTAAAGTCTGGGCCATCACCGCCGCTCCCTGGTTATTAAATCCCATCCGATTAATGGCCGCTAAATCCTCGGGCAGGCGAAATAGTCGGGGGCGAGGATTACCCGGCTGGGCCTGGTGAGTTACCGTCCCCACCTCGGTAAACCCGAAGCCAAGATGGGGCCAGATATTACTGGCCACTCCATCCTTATCAAAGCCTGCCGCCAGTCCCACTGGATTGGGAAAGGAGAGGTGCCACAGATCTTGACTCAGGCGAGGATCTTGCACCCCCAACTGCCGGCCCAAGCGATCCAGGCTCCACTGGACCCAGGGGTTTGCATAGGCGCGATCGCCTTGGGCACAAAGCCCCATCAGCTGACGCTGCACCGTTTCTGGATCAGCCCTGAAGCCAGAAAAAATCATCGGTCGCAACAGGGTTTTATATAAATTCATTAGCTCACCTTCCAGAAGCAACTCAACCGTTGACGGTCGTACCCATCAGATTTTGGCAAGGTCACGAGTTGGGACAGTAGCCTGGAGCCGGCCAGCCCAAGAGGGTCGGCTGCTGGTAGATCCGCTTTAAGGTATTGATATCGCGATCCGAAATAGGTGGCGGCTGACGCACCTGAGCGGCGTACAGCACATCCTCCGGGTTTGGACTATGGCCCCAAATTCCCAGGGCATGGCCAAGTTCATGGCGGGTGGCAGCCCGAATATACTGACTGGCCTGGGTAGGGCTAATCTGCACCTGAAAACGATGCGCTAGGCGATCCCCATCGCAGTAGGCCGCCGGGATCGCTTGCCCCGATCGCACTCGGCCTTGACTGGTCCGATTGGGCTTAACCTGTTCAATGACAATATCGGCGTTGGGGGTTTGGGTTTGCTGCAGTGGGAAGTATTTCTGCCATTCCCCGATGGCTTCATTCACGCCCTGTTGCCAAAGCTGACTGCGTTGAGCATCTTGAAACTGCGAAGGGGCAACATACACAGAAACTGGGCGATCGCCCCACACCAAGTATCCTACGGACAGCTGTGAAATCTGGTCAAAATAATCCTCTGAGGTCTGGGTTGGTGACCAGGTCTGCAGGATTGCTGGCAGAGGATGAGGCTTCGGATCCAAAGTCCCTGGGGCCGCTTGGGCGATGGCGACAGATGGCCGCCCCTCCTCGTGCAGGACAGGCGAACCCAGCCCAGTGCAGAGGAGAGCCACTAAACTGACCATCGCCACAAAACGGAACCGGACATCGGAGCCAAGTTTAATTAGACGTCTGAGGGTTCCTCCCACCGCTCCCATGCTTCCTTTCTTCTCGATAGCGAAACCTTTCCGCTTGAGGCGCTGCTTCTCCCTAACCCACTCAGGTGCCCCCTGGCTGATCTAATTCTGCGTAGCGCAAATCAGCAAGAGCTAGACTGCAGCCTGGATTAGGTCAACAGCGTCAAAATCTTTTCGGAACTTAAAATCACGGTTATGCCCATAAAGAGGACTGCCAGGGTCCAAGTAGCCCGATTAAGCGTCGCCTCCGCACTTTTTGTACTCGTAAAGAGTTGGGCTTGGCCGCTCAGGCTCAGCCCATCCCCCTTGGGACTGTGGAGCAAAATTAGAATCACCAGCCCAACCGCTGAAAACACCCAGATACCCTGAAGAATTTGAACTAGCATAAAGAATCCGATAGGAAAAACTGAAAAAAACAATAGTGATTAGCGCGTCAGAACAGAAGCATTCAGCTTCTATTCCGAGGCGTCACAGACCAATGCGAACGGGGGTGCGATTGGTCCGACTCTCGACGTCGCTTCCCACAATCAGGGAATGACCGGTCATCTCAGGAGGTTGCTGGATTTGTAAAATGTGCAAAATTGTGGGCGCAATATCCGCCAGACAACCATCTTGGCTGAGGTTTAAATCCGTGCCGAATCCGGGGATTTTCCGCTTTTCCCCCTCTAAGACAATGAACGGCACCGGATTAGTGGTATGAGCGGTCCAGGCATTGCCTTGCTCGTCACACATCACCTCAGCATTGCCGTGATCCGCAGTAATAAGCAAGGTGCCGCCCACCTTACCCACGGCCGCCACCAGCGATCCCAAGCAAGTATCTACGGCTTCTACGGCTTCCACAGTGGCGGACATATCTCCGGTATGCCCAACCATGTCGGTGTTGGCATAGTTAATCACCACAAGGGCATACTCTTGGCGCTCAATGGCCGCAATGGCGTCTTCCGTCACCTGTTGGGCAGACATTGCCGGGGCTTTGTCGTAGGTTGACACCAGCGGACTGGGCACCAAGTGCCGATCTTCTCCAGGAAAAGGCTCCTCGATGCCGCCGTTAAAAAAGTAGGTCACATGGGCATATTTCTCAGTTTCCGCGATTCGGAACTGCTTCAGCCCCTGCTGAGCAATGACATCCGCCAGGATATTTTTAAAGCTTTGGGGCTCGAAGGCCACTTGAACCGGCAGTTGGGGACCATACTGCGTGAAGGTAACAAAGGCTAGGTTCTTCAGGAGCGATCGCTCAAATCCAGAGAATTCTGGGTCAACAAAGGCTTGGGTGAGCTGCCGAGCCCGATCAGGGCGGAAATTAAAAAACACCACCCCATCCCCCGCTTCAATACTCCCAGATCCGATGCGCGTGGGGGTCAGAAACTCATCGGTTAAATCTTGATCGTAGGCTGTTTGAATCACGTCAATTGCTGACTGCGCCTGCATCTCTGCCTCATCAGTCATGACTCGGTACGCTTGAGCCGTGCGATCCCAGCGCTGATCTCGATCCATGGCGTAGTAGCGTCCGCTCAGGGTCACCAATCGCCCAATTCCAAGGTGGGACAGCTCTGCGATCAAGCGCTGAATTTCTTCTTTGGCAGCGCGGGGAGGCGTGTCCCGCCCATCTAATATGGCGTGGATACAGACATCTTGCAGGCCTTGAGCCTTGGCTAACTCCAGTAACCCGAACAGGTGACTGACGTGGGAATGAACGCCACCCTGGGAGCACAAACCAACCAGGTGCAGCTTGGTTCCGCGTTGTGCCACTTGCTGACAGACCTGAACAAGCGCAGAGTTTTCTAAAATCGATCCATCTTCGACCGCATCAGAAATTCGCACCAGTTCCTGGGGAACTACTCGTCCGGCCCCGATGTTTAAATGGCCGACCTCAGAGTTACCCATCTGACCCTCTGGAAGGCCCACCGCTTTCCCCGATGTGTTGATGAGGGTTCGAGGATAGGTGTCCCAGAGACTGCTAATGACAGGGGTTTGGGCCGCGGCAATCGCATTACAGCGGGTATCATCCCGATAGCCCCACCCGTCCAAAATTGCTAGGACAACCGGGGACACTGAAGGGGGTGTCATAATTACCGACGTTCCTCTAGGCTTTCAATTGGGTAAAATAATAGCATTTTGAACCAACCTTAAAAAAATATTAAGCGTTGCGATTGGTTCAACTTTGACAATCTCTTTTGAACGTGCCTTGGTTATAGAATTTAGCGGGATTAATGCTTTAAACCTCAAACCTTCACAAATTCCCAGACCTGAAGGCCAAGCCCCGCTACGCTGATGATTGCAGCGACCACTAGAATCAGCCCGGCACCGGCTTTCACCTGAGCGCGCCATCCCGATACTCTGAGGTTAGCATACAAATCCCGAGAGCTGGGAACCGGATATTCTCCGGTGCGAAACACCTGCCAAGTTTGAGGTCCTAACCAAAGGGCAAAAATGACCAGCCCCATGCTCAGGAGGGTGGTCCCCAGTATCCACCAGGCGCTCAGCCAAGGTAGGGGTTCGGCTGCCTGCCCTCCTGCTACCCAAGAGCTGAGAAGTTCCAGGTAGCGATCGCTGCCATGGGTGACCACTCCTGCAAACCCGCAGCTAGCCAACACACCGTACATAACCCTGCGACCTCCCTTCAAAAGGTGCAGGATCAAGGGGACTTTATCTGCAATCATCATCGTCCGTTCTACATGATTCAACAATGGGACAGGCTTTGCGTTTGATCTTCAGGGCGGTTGCCAGCCCCCCTGAGCATCCTGATGTTCCGCGTCGTGCCCAGATCCCGACCTACTTCAGAAACGAGCGGACTCCCCTTTGTAGCAGGTCAAACAGGGGGGAGATCGCCCGTTGACGGTTGAGTACCCCATCAATTTGACGATAGGTGGCCACGGCACGATCCACTTCAACCTCAACCACTGGGGTTGGGTAGTTTTCCAGGATCTCCACGAGGGTCACCTGGTTATCTCCGGCAGCCGATAGCACTAAAGCTGAGCGTAAGGCTTCTCGTCGCCCCTGTTCTTGGGGGGGGGAGATATATTTTCCCGCTTCGTCAAGGATGAGATTTCCCGGAATGCTATTTAACCCAGAGTCCAGGGTGAGCACATTTACGTTCATGGGGTCGGTCAATTTTGCTCGAAGACTTTCAGGGGACTGCTTGGCAAGTCTGAGATAGGTATTGAGCTGCCGGGACGGCTTGCCGGTGTCGGCCAGGGTGCGTAGATCCTGAATCGGCAGCGATCGACGAATGGGGCCATATTTCATCACAATGGTTTCTGCGGCCATCGCGGGCGCACTCCAGCCCAGGAAAATCCCCAGAAGTGCCACCCAAGCTGCCTTTCGGCTGGTGCGGCCAGTTTTTCGAAAGTTCCCATGGTTTGCCATATCAATACTCCAATGATTAGGGGCTGCTGCCTTTGCGACAATCCACACGCCTCTAGCAGCGGTTGAAAATAGGGAACGCACAGCCTTCAGCTTAGTGCATTTCTTAGATCGCTACAGAGGGTGCCGCAGATCCTGGGCCTAGCTCGTCCAAGCCCATCCAAGTACACCGAATCTGCAGGGGCGTTAATTCCCTCCAGGATGCCCAAGAATTGTATAGTGAGTGACACCGACTCAAGATCAAACGTTCCCATGGATGTAATCCCAGCCATTGACCTCCTTGAGGGAAAATGTGTCCGTCTCTATCAGGGAGACTATCAGCAGTCTGAGGTTTTTTCAGAGGATCCCGTGGCCATGGCGCAGCACTGGCAACAGATGGGGGCCCCCTGGCTGCATTTGGTGGATCTCGACGGTGCGAAGACGGGGGAGCCCACTAATTTAGGGATCATTGCCCAAATTGCTGAGGCTCTATCGATTCCCATTCAAGTCGGGGGGGGACTACGCAGTCGCGATCGCGTTGCGGCGCTTTTAGCCCTTGGGGTGCAGCGCGCAATCCTGGGAACGGTTGCCCTCGAAAACCCAGACCTGGTGCGATCGCTCTGTCAAGAATTTCCGGGACAGATTCTAGTCGGCATCGATGCCCGTCATGGCAAAGTGGCCACTCGGGGTTGGCTGGAAACCTCAAGCACCGATGCGCTGAGCCTGGCCCAGAGGATGGAAGGCTGCGGCGTGAGTGCCATTATTTACACCGATATTCAGCGAGACGGAACGCTCAGCGGCCCGAATCTTCCTGCACTGCGAGAGATGGCCACAGCCCTTAGCATTCCGGTAATCGCCTCTGGAGGCATCAGCTCCATCACCGATTTACTGAGCCTGCTGAGTTTAGAGATGGAGGGGGTATCCGGTGCCATCGTAGGACGAGCGCTCTACACCCATAACCTCAACTTCAAAGAAGCGCTCCAAGCTGTTGGACCAGGACGACTTCAGGACGTGCCAGGACCGTGGGGATCAACGGCAATTGGCTAGCCCCTTGCGGAGATCAGCGGCTGGCGCTGAGACGCCAGTTCCCCTGGTCTCAAACCGGTGATCACAGCCGCGAGTCCAGGGCGAGAGTAAGATAGGATGCGATTTGATCGCCCTCCCTGGAGATCTAGACCGTCTAAACCGGCTGGATCGGCATATCGTAAGCAGCATGGAACAACGACTTGACGGCCGCTATGAACTAATTCAAGCCCTGGGCAAAGGCGGCTTTGGCAAAACCTACCTGGCTCGAGACCTCAGAATTCCTGGATATCCCCAGTGTGTTGTCAAGCAACTGCACTGCACCAGCCAGGATCCGAAGGATCTTCAGCTCGCCCAGGAGTTATTTCAACGAGAAGCCGCTACTCTGGCCCGCCTGGGGCATCACGACCAAATTCCCCGACTGCTGGCGTACTTTGCCGAGCAAGGGGAATTCTATCTGGTTGAGGACTACATTGAGGGGCAGGCGCTCAGTGAGGAGCTAGGAATAACTCAGCAGTGGCCAGAGGCCAAGGTCGTCAAGCTTTTACAAGATGTGCTGCAGGTGCTGACCTACGTGCACAGCGAGGGTGTCATCCATCGAGACATCAAGCCCGAGAATTTAATTCGCCGTCGCAGCGATGGTCGCCTGGTCCTAATTGATTTTGGCGCTATCAAGCAGCTTGAGCAGGGCCATTTCTTTCCCGGTGGTGCCATCCGCACCGGAACGTCCATCGGCACCCAGGGATATATGCCCCCCGAACAGGCCCAGGGAAAACCTCGACCCAACAGTGATATCTATGCCCTGGGAATGCTGGGGATCCACGCGCTGACCGGCCATCCTGCCTATGGACTGCCCGATAACCCTCATACGGGGGAAGTAGAATGGCAGCAGTTCGCAACGGTGAGTCCTGAATTGGCGCAAATCCTGAATCAAATGGTACGCTACCATTTCCAAGCTCGCTATCAAAGCGCCACCGAGGTTCTACGCGATCTCAATCAGCTGAGTTCCAAGAGGGCGGCTCCCCCGAATCCTGGACCTATGCCTCCAGCCCCCAGGGCAGAGCCCATGGCTGCCTCTCAGCCCACGGGTCCCACACTTGCAGTCAGTCCTGCCTCTTGGGACTCTTCGTCCACCATGCCTCCCCCGGTGCAATCCCCCTCGCCTCAAGGCCGTCCCC
The DNA here is from genome assembly GCF_000817775.3 of Lyngbya confervoides BDU141951. Classification (GTDB taxonomy): domain Bacteria; phylum Cyanobacteriota; class Cyanobacteriia; order Thermosynechococcales; family Thermosynechococcaceae; genus Lyngbya; species Lyngbya confervoides. The sequence continues at coordinate 27,436 of NZ_JTHE03000041.1, read as the reverse complement.
CACACTCAGCGGCGCCCGCCCGGCGCCCGCCGTCGGTCTACCCCTGGCTGGTCGGCCTTACCCTGGCCTTGGTGATTCCTGGGGTGGGCGGTGCAATTTATCTGCTGCTCAACCCGGACTCGATGTCTTTGGTCAAGCGCGACCGGACGCCTGCCGCCGTCACCCCAAAAACCTGTGTTGCCATTGTGCGCGGCAACATCCGCAGTACGCCCACGTCCCGACTGGGAAATCAAAATCTCCTGCGATCGGCGCAAGGGGAAGCCCTCACCATTGGCCGAAAAGAAACGCCTGGGGGATGGATTGAATTACAACTTGCCTCCGGGGAAGTAGGCTGGGCACACCTTGACGTAATTCAAAATGAGTTTGCCCTGAGACGGTGCCTCCAGGATCGCAACCTTCAGCTCCAGCAGGTTGCAGATATTCCGGCCCCCCCGGTTTCCGCGCCGGATCCCGATCCCCTGCCCCCCTCGCCAGAACCCAGTCCGGATCCCAGTCCGGATCCGGACCCGGCCCAAAGTCCAGAGGTTTCACCGACTCCTAGCCCTACTCCGACCTCCCCAGAGGCGTCGCCCACGCCTAGCCCCTCTGCAGATCCGGCCCCGGATCCGGCTCCAGATTCTGCCCCAGATCCAGCTCCGACTCCAGAGGCAGAGGAATGAGTGCGCGCCCATGCGCCTTTTTTATGGAGTGGGCTCTCCCCTCAAGGGCTGATGCATAAATTGGATGCGCGGGGTGAGGTAGTCCTGAACCCACCCAATCCCTTGAAATTCCCATCGCGCCATCACAGCCTGGAGTTGAGGGGACGACAGGCTGTGCACAGCAAAGCGATCGCTCACTTCCGGGGCATGGGTGTTGACATATCCCAACGCCTCCGCCTGTTCAGAAAAGACCAGTAGATATTTCACTGCAGTGTGGGGATCGGGGCAGGCGTAAAGATACTGCCCGTCTTTCTTGGACTGCATTACATGATAAAAGGTCAGCACCGGAAAGCACCTGATAAGCCATTGGGTCTATCTTGCTGAAATTTCTGGCCGTCGACCAGCCATGATGCCAAGCAAGGTCTTTTCCTGACTGGGCGAAGCCCGCCAAAGGTTAGCTGTGGTCCCCCGCGCTCACTCTGGGATCAACCACCTGGAGCAACAAATCAGCGATAAGATTGCCCAGCACTAACATGGCTGCCCCCATCATTAAGCTCGCCATGACCAGATTCTGATCTTTTAACAACACAGCCTGGAGGGTTAATCGCCCCAGTCCGGGCCAATTAAAAAACACTTCAGCAATAAAAGCGCCGCTGAGCAAACTTGCCAATTCAAATCCCAGCAAGGTGATCAGGGGATTCACAGCGTTGCGTAGGGCGTGCACATAGATCACCCGATTTTCCGGCAGTCCCTTTGCTCGCGCCGTTTGAATGTAGTTCTGGCGCAGCACGTCTAGCAGATTTCCCCGCATAATCCGCTGTAGTCCTGCGTAGCTGGTGACGCTGAGCGCTAGGGTGGGCAAAATCATATGCCAACCGACATCCAAAACCTTTCCCAGGGTGGAAAAATCCGCATGGTCAATACTGGTCATATTGCCCACAGGAAACAGGGGGGTACTCTGCGCCAGAAACAGAAACAGCAGCGCTGTGATGAAGCTGGGAAATCCCTGACCGACATAGCTAAAAACCTGCAAGGAGCGATCGCTCCAGCGATTCTGATTAACTGCGCTCACGATGCCTAGGGGAATGGCAATGCTCCAGGTTACGAGGATTGAGGCAATCGCCAGCAGTAAGGTTGCCGCCACTCGCTCCAAGATGAGGTCAAAGACCGGACGCTGGTAGGCAAAACTTTCGCCAAAATTTGGAGGCCAGCGCAAAATTTGCTTCAGCCACAGCCAATATTGAACCTGGGCCGGTTGATCTAGGCCAAACTGCCTTGTTAATTCCTCAATGCGCTCCGGCGAAATTTGCGGGTTATTTTTTAAGGTGTCTAAGTAGTTTCCCGGCGTTAGCTGAATAATGGCAAAGCTTAACACCGAGACCAGAAATAGCGTCAAAATGCCCTGAAGGAGACGTTTGACCGTGTAGGCAAAGGCATCACTAGAGAGAAATCGCATCAGCGATCGCCCCAGCTTCATAAACCAGGGCTGCTGAACGGATTGAGGCTGAGGGACGACCATGGCAAAAGGACTAGACACTATACCGGTGCAATGCAAGAGCGAGGAAAACTGTGCCCTAGCCTGGCTTTGCAGCGGCCAAAGCGGAGCCTTCTACCAGCTGAGCATAGGGGTCAATCGCTCTGCGTGAGAGCATCATAGCGCACCTCAATATTGAATCAGAGACATCACTGGATGGCTGTCCAGCTTTTGCCGTCCCCCCAAATCCTCCAGCTCAATAATGAAGGCAAACCCCACCAGCTGAGCCTGAGTTTTTTGGACCAGCTTTGCCGCCGCTTGTGCCGTTCCTCCCGTGGCCAGAAGATCATCCACAATCAGCACGCGACTCTGCGGCCGGAGGGCATCTTGGTGAATTTCTAAAGCATCTGTGCCGTATTCTAGGTCATAACTCATGGAATGAACCTCAGCCGGTAGTTTGCCAGGTTTGCGCACGGGCACAAACCCAGCGCTTAAGCGACAGGCCAAGGGAGTTCCAAATAAAAACCCCCGAGATTCAATCCCCGCAACATAGTCGATTCCCTGACCGTCAAATCGATGAACTAGCTGCTCAATGACAAAGCTAAGACCCTCTGGACTTTGCAGGAGCGTTGTAATATCCCGAAATAAGATACCGGGCTTTGGAAAATCAGGAATTTCGCGGATGAGTGCCTTGAGATCCATGCGTGACATGATTGAAAGTACGACCAAAATCCTACACCAGAAGATCGGTTCCCACCGCTTCCTGCTGCAATCCACCGGTAGGGTAGACAATAGAGGGAGGAGTAGACGTCCTGCCTCGCCCGATCAAAGATGGAACTCGGGCAATATAATCAGTAACGCCTCTTCAGAGATCGCCTTCAATTACCCATGCAAGCCACGATAAATCCAGAACAACCGATCCCTTATATTTTGGAAGATCTACCAAAACTGGAGATTCCGGGGGAAGTCTGCCCAAGAAGGAGCCGAATAAACCTTGATTTTCTCCTGATAGCCTTAGAATCCCTGGATTTAGACGCGGCAGAGCATCTCAAAGGCGGCATTCGTGAACTACAGCTCACCACTCTTATCAAGAATCGGGTGGCTCTGTGGCGAATTCGTAACTCGAATCCGCTGCGTCGGTTCAGCAAGCGACGTCCTCTTTCACTGGTGGAAGCTCAAGCACTGGTGGCGCTCATTTGCTATCTATCTCGTCGTCAAACCGCGCAAATTCGGCAGTTGCTGATTGCCAATGCTCAGCTCCAGGCTGAAAATTTAACCCCCGACCACCACTTTCAGCTGTCCCAATATCTGGAGCGCTTTCGAGGACACTTTCGCAGTCGCATGAATCCTAACCGGAGTGCAGTGGCGCTCTACGGTTCAGCAGAGGACCTCAATCAACTCGCCCTCTCGCTGCTGCAAAAGGCGCTATTCTGCACTGGAACCGCGGGAATGCAGCGTCTTTGGACCAGTCTGTTCGATGGAGAGGTGGCCTAGGGCGTTATGATCACGATTCAACGACAGTACAGCTTGCCAAACTGCGTCCTGATGCTGGAGGGGTTTAATACCGACAGCGACCCCTCAAGTCGCCCCCCGCTGACAACCCTGACCCACTTTGAATGCCACTTTGCCAACGAATCCACCGTGATTGAGGGCGATCGCGATCTCCTGAACGCCCTGGCACAGCAAGTTCATGCCCAGGCTCAAGCCATTCTCAGCGGAGTTGATCGGAAGTCTAACAGCCCTGTTAAGGAAGAGTTACGCCTAGAACCGGTGGGTCAGGACACCTTTTTACTGCAAATTCCCCGTAGGCTCCTGCATTCGCCCGAGGAACCCCTCCAGGATTTAAAGCTGGAACTCAGTGCTGTGCAGCTGTTTGATCTCCTAGAGGCGCTAGATCAGCTCATGGAGGATACCCAAACCTTACCGGAGTTTTCCCTGAGGCTCCGCCCGCTTTCTCGCAAAGAGGTGGGGGCTGGGCAAGGCCTGGGACAGCAGGTGATCGCCTTTGGACTGGGGGTGGTCAGCCTGGCAGCTGTGGCGGGGATCGCCTTTATCCTCCCTACGCCAGAAATCAAGAAGCCTGAACCCATGGATCAGGAAAGCATTCCCAGCGAAGAGGTCATTCCTCCAGAAGCCACGCAGCCCCCACCGGATGCTCCCAGGCCAAATACCCCAGGGGATACACCAGAAGCCTCACCCGAAACCTCACCCGGGACCTAACTACTCACCCGGGACCTAATTAAGGGGATAGGGGATCAATTGTGGGGACGGAACCAAGGGAACGAAGCGGGGCGAACTCAAGGGGGCGAACTCAATGAAGGGTTTCAATGAAGGGTTGCTCGGTTAATCGAGGTTCGGATAGACATCAGTACCTCTGACAGGGAGGTCTGTTCCGAGGGCTCCATCCCTAGAGTTGATAGAACAATACGCACCTTGGTGACCACGTCCACCATGTTGCCAAAAATATTGTGCTCTGGAAATGCTGAGAGTAAATCCTTGGCCCCTTGATTGATGGCCCACTGTCGTTCCGAGGCCGGGACATGGGTACGGGAACCACTGGTTAAAATAATTTGTAGATCTTGATATTCCTGACCACACCAACGGCAAAAGCTGTAGGGATTGGGTTTAATGACCGTCATATCCAGGAGTAACAGATCTGGAAGAGGCTGGTGGGTCTTCGTCCGCTGCTCTAGAAGCTGTACCAGGTCAACGTTAGGCTGCAGCCAGATTAAGGATAGGCCCTGGGATGTGAGTGCTTCGCGCCAGACCTCACCCTGCAGCTTGGAAGACTGCATCATTAAAACCGTCTTCGGGGAAGGTAGCCCCCCAGAGGGGGTTTCATCAATGGCAGAAACGTTGGAAGGCATAAAAAACTCTAGGTGAGTCTGGCCAACCATAAGGCGATCGCCCCCCTTGAGTAATACCGGCATGGTCACCCGCTGCTCATTGACAAAGGATCCGTTCCCGCTGCCCAAATCCACAAAGTAAACATCACCATTGCTCATGCACTGCAGTTCTGCATGGTAGCGAGACACCCATCGATCCGGTAAGACAATGGCGCTATCCGTGCTGCGCCCAATGGTCCAAGACTGTCGACCAAACAGAGAAAGCTGCGATTGCTGAGTCTCAGAGTTGAGGATAATTGCAGGTGCATTGAGGGAAGAACTGAACTCGTCACGGTGAATGTTATGGCTTTCCCAATGGGTTTCTATCTCTGCTGCGGAACAGGGTTTGGCAAAAAACCACCCCTGACCTTGATCGCATTTAAAGGCCCGCAGTTGCGCCAGCTTGGGGCCATCTTCAATGCCTGCACAGCCAACTTGACAGTTGAGTCTGCGGGCCGCAACCACAAGGGTGCGAACTTTTTCTAGACTGGCTTCACTTTCCATACAGAGAATCAAAGCCGGATCAAGCTTCACCTCATCAACCACGGCAGCCAGCATCTCGTTATCAGTTGTCGAGAGATCCAGGCCACTGACGCGGTCCAAACAAATCGTGACCCCAAGCTCCTTGAGCCGCTGCAGACGTCGATGCAGGTCCTCCACGCTCATCGACTCGAGGACCCCTGACAGTTCTAGCTTCAGCTGCAAAGGCTCTATGGCGTATTGATCCAGCACGTGCCGCAATCTAGGCACCAAATCAGGCGACAGCAGTTGCTGGGGATTCAAGTTAATCCCCATCGATAGCGGTGGTCGCGGCTGATAGCGCTGTTGCCAAGTCTGGAGCTGCGCACAGGCTTGCTCTAGCACCTGCCAGCCCATGGGCAAAATTAAGCCGCATTCCTGGGCAATCTCCAAAAAATCCTGGGGGAGTAGCAACCCATGGTTGGGATGGTGCCAGCGCAGCAGCGCTTCAAAACCCACGAGTCCCTCAGAACTTAAATCAAACACAGGCTGGAAATATAGCGTGAAGGCGTGGGTTTCAAGGGCCTGGCGCAGGTTGGCCTCTAGCTGGAATGCAGCCACTGAACCGGGATGCATGCTGGGTTGAAATAGAACGTAACGCGCCTTCCCTGCCTCCTTCGCCTGATACAGGGCAATATCCGCATTGCGCAGTAAATCCTCTGGCTGTTCGTAGGGATGACAACAAAGGGCGATGCCAATCGTTGCCGATGCGGAAACGCTGGGATGATCGGCTACTTCAAAGGGGGGACGTAGCGCCTCTAATAGGCGATCGGCAATGATTGTCACGTCTTCGCGGAGATTGATTTGTGGCAATAGGATCGTAAATTCATCCCCTCCCAAGCGGGCTATGGTATCTCCCGGACGCAGACAGTCGGCCAATCGTTTAGCCACGCCCTCTAAGATCCGATCGCCCACCAGATGCCCTAGCGTATCGTTAATTTCCTTAAAAGAATCAATATCGACAAACAGTACCGCAAACAGGTGGTCATGATTGCGGCGATAGGCGCGATAGGTATGCCGCAGTCTCTCTAAAAATAAAACCCGATTCGGTAAACCCGTTAGGCTATCGTAGAGGGCGTTCTGACGCAGCTGCGCCTCAATATTTTTGTGGGTTGAAATATCGTGAAAGCTTCCATAGGTGCCGATTAACTTTCCCTGATTTGAAAGGGTGGCCTGCACCTCCATCGACAGCCAGCGCGCCTCACCCGATTTCGTCATCAGCTGCATTTCCTGGGAGTAAAAATCCATTTGCCCCTCTAGTAAAGCCTGGAAGGCATCAAGGGTGCGCTGGCGATCCTCCGGCACCACTAAGTCAATGAGGGGAGTGCCAATGCTTTCCTCAATGCTGTAGCCTGTCAGCGCCTCCCAAGCAGGATTTAAATAAACCCAGCGTCCATCTAGATCGGTATTGAAAATCACGGTTTTAATGTTTTCCAAAACCTCCCAAGGGGTGGAGGAATCCTCAGCAATTCCAGGATCTGGAGCGGGGGGCGCAAGATGCGTCTCCGCAGGAATCACCCAGCCAATCACGCGAACGGGATCGCCGCGATCGCTCCGAAGCACCCGACCTTGTTCTGACACGGCCAAGGTCCGATCTTGATCATCCACCACCCGATAGTCCAGCTCAAACAGATCGGTCTGTTTCCAAATACCTTCAAAAAATGTCGTCACCCGCTCACGATCTTGAGGGTGAACGAAACGAAGCCAATCCTCAACTTCTTCAAAGGCCGTCGCCGCCGCTTGTTCCCGGTGATCCTCCAACCCGCCGAAGACCGCAGCGAGGGGCGGAATCCGCTCCACCTCTCCAGAGATGAGATTCCAGTCATAGGAAAACCCTTTTAAAGAAGAACCCAGGATTTCCAGGCGCTCTAGGTAGCGCTGTTGCTGTCCCATTTGCTGGCGACGCCACACCAGGCTACCAAGATAGTGAGCCAGGGTTGTCGCCCAGATGGCGATCTGATGGGCCTCCGGCAACGGAAGAGGCGAGGCTAGAGATAGGACCCCCACCGTCGTAGCGGCTCCCGGCAGAGGCACCTTAATCAGCGTCTGCACCCCTGTTCCATCTTCCGGTTGGAAGGGAAAGCAAGCCTTAGGCTCTAACCCAGGATCAGCGGCAGCAGAGAATACCTGAGCCAGACCGGTCTCGATCGCTTTTTGAGAGAGCGTCAAGTCTGGTTCTAGACCCGATTCTAAATCAGCAGGTCTGAGGGATAGGGGCTGGCAATAACGTTCGGTGCGAGCCGTACTCGCCGCCACCGTTAGGGTTTGAGTGTTTGCCTGATAAAGCTCCACAGCCACCAGCGGAAACTGAATGGTCTGACTTAACTGGTTGACGACAGACTGGAGAAACTGCTCCACTGGACCCGTTTGCTGATCGAGTTCTGCGATTTGTTGGAAGGCCAGTAAAACTTGACTCCCTAACATCACCTGTCGATGCGCGGACTGGGTAGAAACCGCGAAAACAGGATTTACAAAGCTTGAGGGAAAGAACCTTTGGAAAGGATTACCCGACATAGATGTCAACTCAGTAAAAACAGCTGGAACCAATAGGTCTTGGAGCTAAGACGACAACATCTTTTTTTATTTCGCAGCTCAAAGTCGATTAGTTTTTCTATCCTAATGGATCCTGTTCGCTAGAATAGCGCTCCGTTAGGAGCAGACAAAGGCATGGAACAAATCGTGCTTCTTTTCCCAATCGTCCACTCCTCCGGGTGACAGTCGTGCCCCCCATTGCTCTCACCGGCAGGACGGAACCCCATTGATCTTGACACGAGGCCGCCGATTTGACTCAATTAGCGTCACCCACTGCTCCCTCCCCCCTCCAATTCCATGAAAAGAATTATTGGCCTCACAGGCGGCATTGCCACTGGCAAATCCACTGTGTCCGGCTACCTAGATCAGCATTACTCCATGACAATTCTCGATGCAGATCACTTGGCCCGCGCAGCCACAGCGCCTACCTCCCCATTATTTCGCCCACTCACCCAGCATTTTGGATCTGCAATTTTGGCCCCCGATGGCACCCTCAATCGTCCTCGACTGGCTCAAATCATTTTTTCTCAAGCGCCGGAACGTCGCTGGTTAGAAGCCCTGATTCATCCCTTCGTGCGCGATCGCCTCACCCAGGCCAGGCAGAACTTTTTATCCTACCCAAACCCAACTCCCCAGCCGCATCCGCAGGGCCTACCGCCGATCCTGGTCATGGTCATTCCGCTGCTGTTTGAAGCCGACATGGTGGATCTAGTCACGGAAATTTGGGTGGTCAGTTGTGATCGAGTTCTGCAGATCCGCCGCCTGATGGAGCGCAATGCCTTGAGCTATGAGCAAGCCCAGGAGCGCATCCATAGTCAGTGGCCCTTAAGAGAAAAAATAAACCGAGCCGATGTCGTGCTGGACAATAACGGCACCCTTGAGGCTTTGTATCGACAGGTGGACCAGGCCTTGCTGCACTTCCCGGAAACCACCCAACCTTGACCCTCGCAAGGCCAAGATCACGGAGTTCCTGCTCCAGAGTGCGGCAGCTGATCAATCACCTTTTGGAGATGGCGGGTAAGCTGATCCACGGACATCCGGGGGGACGGACGAGGCACAGGATATTCTGGGGCCGCTTGGGACTTCCTCAGGTAAAGGACGGGCACCTCATACTGATAGCGTTGCCACCAGTCTGCACAATCTTGAATATCCCGCAGTTCCAGCACAAAGGGAAAGGCCGTCACTTGAGACAACTTTTCCTGAAGACCTTCACACAGATGACATCCAGATTTGGTGTATAAGATAACGCTCAGCATGCTTCCTCTGGCTGATCCAGATGAATGGGTTGACCACAATGAATGCAGAAACGATGGTTGGGGTCATTTCCCTCATGGTTACACGGTTCTAGCATTAAGTCACTCAGCCGACCGGAGACAAACCCTGGGGGTAAGTTGCCCTGCACCTCGACTGAGGCGGTCTCAAGTTCCGGTGGGGGGGCTAAATTCAGTGGTTCTTCATCCTCCAGTGGTTCTTCGTCCTCCAGCAGTTCTTCAGTTCTCAGCGGTTCTTCGGCAACAGCAGGAACCGCCGCTCCCAGACCGGCTCTGCCATTGATCGAATCGTCGGGTCGATCTTGAGATGACTCCTCCCAGATCGGGGGATCGCTCAACAAGTCCTGGGTCGACTCCTGGGTCGACTCTTGAGGGGGCCGTATCCGTATTTCATCGGGGGCATCAGCGACCCTAGATTCTGGATCCGAAGGCGGAGCAGCCTGTCCTTTGGCCGGAGGTAACAGGGGTTTGCGGCGAATGGCTTGATCCAAATCCCGCGTTGCTCCTTCTTGATCTCCCAGAGCTGAAAGCAGCATTCCCCGCTTATAAAAGGCGTCGCGATGATTGGCGTCTAAATTGATGGTGCGCGTGTAATCTGCGATCGCTCCCTCTAAATCTCCTAGCAAGGCGCGGCTTTTTGCCCGCTCAAAGTAGGCCTCAACATCTAGAGGATTCCGATGGATGATCTGGGAGTATTTTAAGATGGAATTTTCAATGGATCGATTGGCACCATCATTGTTGTGGCGTTCTAGGGTCGGGCTTAAGATGGGCTGCAAACTCTGTCTTAAATGGGCAATGGTCTCAGCTAGCGCACCCGCATAATCCTTCACCTGATCTAGAGATTTTGCCTTAGCCCAGTAAATCGCAGACTCCAGATCGGTTGCCGCTGCCATCTCATCACCCAGGGACTGGAAAACTTGCGATCGCTGACAGTAGGCCCGCGTGTTTTCGGGATCAGCCTCCAAAATTAAGGAGTAATCCTGCAGCGCTCCGGTCCAATCCCCCACCTGAGCGCGGCGCGCGGCGCGGGCAAATAAGGTGTCAAAACGCTGCGCTAGCGGGGGATCCTCTGCTTCGAATCGGAGAACTGCGCCGGTCTCCAGGGACAATTGCGCATCATCAAGAATATCTTCCCTAAGAAAAACTTCGGCAGGAGAGGGATCCTGCTTGATGTCCGAGGCGCTAAGATCACGACGACCTGGCATGTGTAGATCAACTGCCGGTAGCCTGGTTTGCTGCCCCAAGACCGCAGGCGGAGTCGGCGCACTTGCCTGGGTGGACTCTAGGGAGGCCTCCTCTACCGCTCCAGGCCTCAGGATGCCTAGCGCATAGGCGCGGTTATAGCTGGCAACCTGCTGACTAGGGTCATACAGCATGGCCTGATTAAAGTCATCGGTCGCCTTTTGCTCTTCTCCCAGTTCGGCATAACAGTAGCCGCGATTATAATAGGCCTCGGCCTGCTTGGGATTGTAGGTCAGGGCTAGGGTAAAGTCTTCAACCGCCGGGCCGTACTGTCCAAGCTGAGTCAAAAACAGCCCCCGCTGGATGTAGGCATTGGCATCCTTGGGCACGCGCAGAATCGCTTGGGTATAGTCGGCGACGGCCCCCTGAAGATCCCCTAGCTGCGCGTAACATTCTGCCCGTTTGTAGTAGGCCTTAATCGAAAACGGATTAATTCGCAGGGTTTCACTGAGGTCGGCGATGGCCCCCTGCAAATCATTCAGGGCTAGTTTTGCAATTGCGCGCTGATAAAAGGCCTCGTCATAGTTGGACAGCAGGGCAATGGCTTCAGAACAGTCCGCAATCGCCAGAGCCGAATGTCCAGCAATATTGTGCAAATATCCGCGGTTGTAAAATGCAGTGGCTTTAGTCGGGTTTCTTTGGATTGCGGCATCGAAATCGGCGATCGCCCCATCAATATCTCCCTTAACCGCGCGTTTGTTCGCTCGATTAATCAAAGCATCTGGATTTTCCAGGTCCTGGCCATAGACCGGCAGCGATTCTTCCCTCGATTCCCCTTGAGGTCCCTGAGGGCGCCCCCACTGTGGCAGCCATTGACGCATCCAGCTCAAACCCCTTACTCCATTCAGACGATTCCCACAAAACCGCTTTGCCCGTCAAGGTCCAATGTATCTCATGCAAAAGATTCCAGAACCTTGACGATAACGGCCAAACAAGATCACGGGCTCATTCATTTACGAATGTTCACACCCAAAATTAAAGGACTAAAAGTTTCGGTAATCCCAGATGAAACCCGTTAATTTAGCCCTGCAACCCTTGAATTTCAAGATATTGTCAACTTTGTTGCCCAATATAGCAAAAGATTTGGCGCCAGTCCCTCGTAAATTTCACGAATTCTTGCCCCCAGAAGGTCCGGTTCAACCCTGGGCCTCGTCCTTCGGGCGATGACGCTGAAGATGCCACCGCCAGGCATGGTCCAAAATCGTGTCGATCTCTGGATATTTTGGCTTCCACTGCAGAACCTTTTGGGCCCGTTGGGCCTGACCAATTAAGGCTGCGGGGTCTCCTGGTCGCCGCGACCCGAACTGCACGTTGATAGAGCGCTGAGTCACCTCTTGAGCGGCTTGGATGATCTGACGAACGGAAAATCCATCGCCATTCCCCAGGTTAAATACGTTTGTGCTGCCACCGTCAAGCAAATAGTTCAGGCCGAGAACGTGGGCCTCAGCTAAATCCGTCACGTGAATATAGTCGCGGATGCAGGTTCCATCCGGTGTATCGTAATCCGTGCCAAAGATAGTGATGTCCTCCCGCTGGCCCAGGGCCGTCAAGAGCACCAGTGGGATGAGGTGGGTTTCTGGCTGATGATCCTCCCCGACCCGCCCTAAGGGATCGGCCCCTGCGGCATTAAAGTATCGAAATCTCACAGAGCGTAACCCATAGGCTTGATCAAAGTCGGTGAGCATCTGCTCGACCATCAGCTTACTCATTCCGTAGGGGTTAATGGGGTGCTGGGGATGGTCCTCTGAAATTGGCACTTGCTGAGGAATGCCGTAGGTTGCACAGGTGGAAGAAAAGACCAGATAGGGAACTTGAGCGGCCAACATTGCTTCCAGCAATGTCAAGGTTCCTACCACATTATTTCGATAGTATTTAGCAGGATTACCCACGGACTCTCCCACGTAGGCATAGGCCGCAAAGTGCATCACAGCGCCCACCTGAAACTGGCTGAGCACTTGATCCACAAGGGCGCGATCGCTAATATCGCCCCACACGCAGGTCACCGCCTCCAAGCCCTCCACAAACTCTCGATGACCATAAACGAGATTATCGAGAACCACCACAGGAAAGCCTGCGGACTGGAGGGCCAGCACACAGTGGGAACCAATGTAGCCCGCTCCTCCAGTTACCAAAACCACTGGCTTCTCTGTCATCTGTGCCTTACTCCGCTGATCTAATCCTGATTTAATTCCAGTTAATCCCTGTCTTAAGGGGTGCCGCACTGCTGTGTCAACCAGGCAATCACCTGCCGCCCAAGGGATTGATCGGAGGTAGAGGCATGCCCCGCCAGTCGATCAATTTCTCGAATCCCCGTGGGGCTGGTAACGTTCACCTCAGTCAGATAGTCTCCAATCACATCAATGCCCACAAAGAACAGGCCATCCCTGATTAAGCTTGCTTTCACCTGATCGCAAATGAAGCGATCGCGCTCGGTAATGGGGGTCGCCACCACCCGACCGCCCGTGGCCATATTGCCGCGAAACTCTTGTCCTGTGGGCACTCGATTGACGGCCCCAATGGGTTCTCCCGCCAGCAAAATAATTCGCTTGTCGCCCTCTCGCGCCGCTGGAAGATATTCCTGAACCATCACGGGCAGCCGACCTTGATGGGTACTAATTTCAATCATGGAGTTGAGGTTGGGATCCTCTGGCCGCAGAAACAAAATTCCTTCGCCGGCTTTTCCCCCCAAGGGCTTCAACACCGCTGCTGTCTCCGACTCCACAAAATTGCGAATGGTTGCTTTTTCCTGGGAAACGATTGTCCGGGGAATCACCGCCTCGAACTGCAGGGCATACATCTTCTCATTGGCAGCCCGAATGCCCGCAGGCGCATTGATCACCAGCGTCCTTTTCGGATCGATAGAGTCTAACAGGTAGGTGGCGTAAAGGTAGGCCACCGTCACCGGCGGATCCTTACGCATGAACACCACGTCCATGAAGTTCAGGGGCAGCAGTTCTGGATCGCCCAGCGTATACCAGGGTTGACTAATCAGCCAGCGATCGCCCTCCAGCACAGCCGGAGGCACGGATATGCTCTGCATTGTCGCCCAGGTTTGTCCCTTAATGACGCTGAGGTGCTCCAGGGTCGTAATCCACACTTGATCGCCCATGACTCCCGCCGCCTCCATTAGCGCGACGCTGGTGTCGTGGGTAGGATCTAAACCTTCGATGGGGTCAATAATAAAGGCTAGTTTCACCGCTCAGCGCCCTAGTGAGTCGCAAGGAGTGAATCCAGCCGCCCCTGACGCTCCAGCGCATAGAGATCGTCACAGCCGCCCACATGCTGATCATTAATAAAAATTTGGGGGAGCGAACGCCGCCCCTGAGCCCGACCGGCCATCTCGCTGCGGGCTGCCTCATCTCCATCAATGCAGTATTCTTTGTAATCTATAGCTTTTTGGGACAAAAGCTGCTTGGCCCGGATACAGAAAGGACAGGCCGACCAAGTGTAAATTTCCACATTGGGGTTCATATCTGCGATTGCCTCAATTAAGAATAGAAAAATTGTAAAGAACGCTTTTGCGTCCTAACAGATTGGGCAGGCCCCCAGTCACTGACGGATTGCCACAGCAGACGATCAGCCGGGTTGGAATCATCCACAAACAAATCGGGTCATTCATTGATTGAATAACCCGATTGTCTTTCTTATTATGACAGCTTGCGGCCTGACACAACAAACCGGTGCCGGGGAGGAACAGCTTCCTCCATCTGGCCGCAAGCAGCTCGCCTAGCTAAAGAGTCCAGCCATCGCCCGGCCCATATTAGCAGGCTGTAGGGCATCCACTGCAGCCGTGGGCTCGTATCCGCAGTGAACCATACAATCCTGGCATTTGGGATTGCCGCTGGCACGGCCGTACTGATCCCAATCTGTAGACTCCAGGAGTTCATTGAAAGTTTTGTAATGGCCTTCGTTGAGCAAGTAACAGGGTTTTTGCCAACCCAAAACGCTGTAGCTAGGACTGCCCCAGGGAGTGCATTCATAGTCCTTTTCCCCCACCAGAAAATCTAAGAACAGCGGGTTGTGGTTGAAAATCCAGTTCTTTTTACCCTGACGGTAGGGCGCTAAGATTTCTCGAAACAGTGCCTTGGTTTGCTCTCGCTTCAGGAAATGATCTTGATCGGGTGCCCATTCGTAGCTATAGCCAGGAGAAACCATCATCCCGTCTACGCCCAGGGTGCTGACAAAGTCAAAGAATTCCTGCATTTCTTGGGGATCCGCCCCTTCAAAAATCGTGGTGTTGGTCGTCACCCGAAATCCCTGGGCTTTAGCTGCCTTAATGGCTTGCACCGCCGTATCAAACACCCCTTCGCGATCAACGCACTTGTCATGGTGCTCTCGCAATCCGTCAAGATGAATGCTAAAGGTGAGATAGGGAGAAGGCTTAAACTTGTGTAAGTTCTTCTCCAGTAAAATTGCGTTGGAGCAAAGGTATACAAACTTGCGCCGCGCTACCAAGCCCGCCACAATTTCATCAATTTGGGGATGTAACAAAGGCTCTCCCCCAGGAATGGAAACGATAGGTGCCCCGCACTCCTCTACGGCATTGAAGCAGTCCGCTGGCGATAAATGCTGACGTAACACCTCAAGGGGATGCTGGATTTTTCCACAGCCATTACAGGCTAGGTTGCACCGAAAGAGCGGCTCTAGCATCAAAACCAGGGGGAAGCGCTTACGCCCCTTCATTCGCTGCGAGACGATGTATGACCCTACTTCAATAGCTTGCTTCAAACTAATTCCCATAGTTATCCTCCTTACACCCACAGGCAGCAATAGGGATTGTGGAAACGGCGTAATTAAAACTGCAATGTAGAACCATCACGTTGCAATAGAGCCGATTACAATGAATATTTTGCTGTAGTGAACCTATTATAGGCTGTGATCCTAGCCCTTTTTCGACGTGCGCTGGGTCATTGCAGTGACAATCCTCCTAATGGCCCAGTCTTCCTGGCCAAGAGATCATCGCAGTCGTCGGCGATTCGACCGTCGTCCGGGGTGTCGCTGGCGTGGCACACGGAAAAAGGTGTGAATTCCAACGCTCATGCCGGTCCAAAGGCTGCGCACCGTTACCTGGGTTTGGTGAACTTGCTCGCGTGCTTCGGTCAGGCTGTGATCGACTTGCGCAATGACATGCTGAATTTGGTCGACACTCTGGCTCAGATCCGCCTTGAGATCGCTGACCTGATGACTTGTGGATCGAATTGCATCAAGGGTCGGTGGCAGTTCACGCTGGAGCGTGTCGAACAGCTTTTCTGCACTGCGGGCAGCGCGGGATAATTCCTGAAATGCCGGAATGGCTGTCATCAAGACCAGGGCCAAACAGACCGCCACAAGACACAAGGAAACGCCCAGCCAGAAAATTGGTTCACCCACGAAAACTGTCCCTAGCCTTGATTTGAGCCTTATGCCCCGCGACGGGGCGTTTGCAGGGCCTGTCGCTGGGCCTTGGCCGCCTCGGTGCCCGCAGCGATCGCCGCTTGCAACCGTAGCAGCGTGTTATCCCAGCGAGCCGCCGTCGCCCCGGATAGCCGCTGAGCCTGAATCTGCATTGAGGTTGAGAGATCTTCGGCCATATCTGGCAGTGCCGCTGCGGACTTTTTTAGAAGACGGCGAGATTCATTGCCAGATCGGGGAGCCAGAAGCAGGCCCGTCACTGTCCCCACGGCTGCACCTAGGAGCACGCCAGTGGTAAACGCAATGGAACGAGAATTAGGCATGGCAGATTTTTACCCGATTCCTTACATAGCAAAACATGATCTAACCGCCCAGAAAATACCGGACTAACCCACCGCGTGCCAGGGGTCTTCGCCAGAGGAGAAGCAGGATCAATCGACCTGGCTTGAGCAGAATCCAGATTTGTTGGGCTTGGCGGATTGCTAAATCCAACTGTAGGAGAAACAGCTGTCCCTGTTGCACAGTCATTTGTCCTTGGATTATCTTTGGCGGCAAGAGTTGGAGGGTGTGCTGCACCGTCATCTCTGTCAAAATGAGGGCCTGGGTTGTTCTTTTCAAGGCGCGCTGCAACTGCCTAAGACGCCAGGCAAGCCACAAACCACCAATGGCTAAAATAACATTGAGAACAATCACGATGGTTTGCATTTCGCTGTTAAAGTCAGGGAGAAGGGGCAGGCCGCCAGTTCCAGATTGCTGCTTTTTCTATCCTAGGGGTAGCCGCACCTGTTTCTCAAAATTCTCCCTCGGTTCACTCCTTACCCACTCTCTATGCTTACTTTAGATTTCGACAATGAGTAACTTAACGAATGAAACCGTCCTGTCTAAGGATGGCACGGTCATCAATCCAGATCTAAACCTCATTGAGGTGATTGAAACCGTAATTTCTAGTCTGGATGAGTTTCATAATGCCTTTGTCAACCAAACCGATGAAGGCCGCCTGTGGAAATTCACCTATGGCAGTGTGGAGGCGTGGGTCCAGATCACAGGGGTTGCAGAGGGAGACACGTTCTCCGTTTGGTCTCCAATTCTTCAGCTTCCTGTGCAGCATCAGGACCGTCTCCTGGAAAAGTTAATGCGGATGAACTGGCTAGAAACCCTGGAGGCCCGTTTTGCCCTCTTTCAGTCCCAGATTGTGGTGGTTTCCTCTCGATCCATCTCAGATCTCGATGTCGGCGAAATTTCACGCCTGATTACGCTTGTGGCCTCCCTAGCTGATGAGCATGATGAGATCCTGCAGCAGGAATTCTCTTCCGTTCAACCCTCTTAAGCGATCGCCTCCGCAGTGCATTGGCGCTACATTCCCCCCTTTACCGCTCCAGGAGTGGTCCAAATGGCCATTGATCATTGGCTGCTGGATCGATGTAACCAGGGCGTCCATCCCCCCACCCTTCGCTTCTATACCTGGCCCCCCGCCACGGTTTCGCTAGGCTATTTCCAGAAGCAATGGCCCCAAGCTTGGCGAGACATTCGCTGGCGAAATCAGCCTCTGACCCTTGTTAGACGCCCCACGGGGGGACGAGCCGTATTGCACCATCGAGATCTGACCTATGCGGTGGTCACCCACCCTGAATCCAGGCGTCGCCGGCAAGTTTACGAAACCATTTGCGAATTTTTAGTCCTGGGATGGAAGCGTCTCGGGCTCGAGATTCATTACGGTCAAGCCAGGCGCGGGTACCATCATCAAACCAACTGTTTTGCAATGGCCACTGGAGCCGATCTCGTGGTTCGCGACGGCACAAAATTTATCGGTAGCGCCCAGGCTTGGCGTCAAGCAACGGTCCTGCAGCATGGATCCATGGCCCTTCATTTGGATCCCCACCTCACCCGGCAAGTGTTTCCCTCTACAGCCCCGCTTCATGTTCCGTGGCTCCGGACAGCCATGGGAGACCCCCTGCCGTCAATAGAGGAAATTGTCCCGAGTTTGCAACAGGCTGCTGCGGAATGCTTCGCAGCGCAGTTTGAAATCTTGCCCCTGCAACCCCCTGAATGGAGTAGTCTCAAACCCTATATCCAGCAGGCCATTCCCACAAACTGCTTCGTGTCTTAGGCCCGTTCCCGGTGCACAAGCGTCTTATCCTGAGGATCATCGCTCTCCGGAGTTGCTAAGGAGGTCTCGGTGCCCAGGGCATTTTTAGCAATCATGGGGATCTGCAAAAAGGCTGGATACTGGTGCTCACTGCGGATGCGCTCTAGCTCTTCTGACGGCAAACTCAACTCCATCGCCTGCAGCACGGCCTGGACAATATCGGCTCGATCAATCAGTCCGGCGATCGCACCGGCGGGGGAGAGCACCACCATGTGATGTAATTGCTGATCCTCCAAGCTTAAAATTACGTTGGTGAGCGGATCACGCTCTTGAACCGTGGGGAGTGCTGGCAACGGCGTTAGAATTTCCTCGACCGTATGTTGTTCCCACAGACTTCGCTCAATTCCGGATAGACGATCCAGCTCAACGCGCCCTCGATAGCGTCCATCCGCAGCGGCAAAAAACACGGGAGTTTCTTCGGAATAAATTAAATATTGATCGACGAAATCCCGCAGTGACTGTTTGGCCTTCACCACCCGGAACGATCGCTGCATCACATCTTGAGCCGTCAGAGCGAGAATTTTTTCTTGCAAATCAGTGTAACGGTCATAGCGATAGGCATTGCGCAGACCATACCAGCCCAACAGCGCCATCCACATTCCTGAGAAGGATCCGGCGAGGAGAACTACAAAGAGCCCTACAATGACCGCCGTCCATCCCAAGGCCTGACCCACCTTTGCAGCCCAATGGGCGCCCTTGAAGCGATTTCCGGTGACTTTCCAGATGCCTGCTCGTAGAACCTGCCCTCCATCCAGGGGCAGACCCGGAATTAAATTAAAGAGCACCAGAATCAAATTAATCTCGGACAGGTTCTGGAACATCACTTGCGGGGCCGACTGCTCCGGCATCCAAGACGCCACCTGCCCTAGTCCTAGCCACAGAGATAGGCTGACTAAGGGGCCAGCGATGGCCACCCAAAAAGCTGCTCCTGGCGTTTTAGCCTCTGCATCTAGGGACGCAATGCCCCCAAAGAGAAAAAGTGTAATGGAGTTAACCGTGATTCCTTGGGACTTGGCAACCAGGCTATGCCCTAGCTCATGCAAAAGCACAGATACAAATAGCAAAATTGCCGTCAAAAAGCCCACAGTCCAGGTGATGCCAATTCCCCACTGGGGAAATTCTGATTGCCAGGCGATCGCATTCACAAAGGTCACAAGACCCACAATAAACAACCAGGAGGCATCAATAATCAGAGGGATCCCAAACAGTGACCCAAGTTTCCATTGGTTGCCAGACTTTTGCTCCATGGCCACAGCTTCAATCGTCCCTTCGATAACGTCTGCTTACATGATAACGATGGAACTTTACTGAACTGCGGGAGACGCGCGTTAGCGTCCTAGAAACCGAGATCCTGATAGGTCAGGGATTTTTGAATCAATGCAGCGAGGGTCTCATCCTCTAGGGCCTGCAGCGCCAGGGCAACCCCAACATGCAGCAGATTTAGCTTTTGCTTTGAGGCCTCTGGCAGATCCACCGCAGCCTCCTCAGCGCATTGAATCATTTCAGCCGTCATCTTGAGATGATCCACTGTGACCGCCAGGGTTTCCGAGAGCAGGCTTTCCAGCATTGAACGCTACCTTTCACACTCATAATCTTTCGTTATAGAGGTATTGTGCCCTGACAAAAATCAGAGGCAAACCGCGGGATTACGGAAAAGTCTGGAAAAACAGCTTTGAAATCTTAAAAAAAATTGATCTTACCCGGCGATCTCTGCGTGGGTTTCCCTTTTTCAGCGGTGACATCCGCCCGATGCCTACCCGACCGGGTAGGGCGCGGGCCAAAGGTCGGCTGGCAAAATTAACGCTAGATACTAAAGCTAGATCAAGAAGTAGGGAGGCTCAATAACTACGCAACTGAATTGCTGTTGCTGCCCGCTAGCTCCCTTCGGTGGTTGGGGCGGTGGACTGGAACGAATCTTGAGGACCAGACTTTCCGGGTGAGGCAAGAGGGGAAGACGAGGGCAAAGATGCATCTGGTTCAGTTGGCAGTGACTGAGGAGAGACAGATTGGCTTGGGCGAAGCACCGGTTCAGAATCTTCATTTTCAGGGAGAGTAACCGCCGGAGACTCCATAGGCAAGCTAGGCGATGGCGTTCCCATCTGAGGCACTGCATTCATAGGCTGGCGGGACGACGAAGGAGACTCCCGTGGCAAATTAGGGGATGGAGTCACAGAGGGATCGGGGGCCTCTTCAACCTGCCGGGAAACCGCAGGGTCGATCATGGCACGAGCTTCACTAAACGGAATATTTCCCTGCATGAGTTGCGCTAGGGGAGTCTGGGATTGGCTCGGAGCGTAGGTAAAGCTAAAGGTTTGCTCAGGGTAGGGAGAAATCAACTCCTGTCCTTGGGCATCCAGCAACTCTACCTTGAGCCAGTTGTCCCCTTCTCGCAATCCCGATAAGTAAATCGGCCCTAACTCTGTTGCTATAAACGAGGTTCCATTCAAGGTCACCCTCACCGGAAAGGTTTCTTCCACCCAGGATTGATCGGGGGTTTCCCCAGGGCGATCAACCCTCAAATCAAGGAGCAATGGCTCTGTGGCATCCCCAAAGAGGGGAGACACCCTCAGTACAGGCTGATGGTCCTTCACCTGATTGGCTTGAGTTTCAGTCCACACGGAAAAGCTGACGAGGGCATGGGCACCCGGATTACGAAAACTCTCGTGCCAAGGGTAGGCCACTGCCATTTGCAGGATATGGTTTCCAGGCTTTAGATCCTCAAGCTGTAGGGGGGTGTCTAAGCGATAGATCTCCTTGAGAAAGCAACCATCTAGCCAGACAACCAGATGAGGTCCCAGGTTTAGAGTTGGATCTTTAAATAAATCCAGCCCTTTGAGATCAAACTGCACCGCGACATCCTGACGATTCACCTGCTCATTTTGATGGGGAAAGCTGACGCTGATCTGCGGCTGCACCTGGCCCATCTCAAGCTTCAAGCGTTCAATAGCTTCGGGAGGAGACACTTCTCTAAGCTCGTTTCCCCCCATCCCCATTAACGGCAGGTCTAAATCAAAGTCTGGAAGTTTTGGGTTGGACAAATCCTTTAACGAGCATCCATAGGACAATCCAAGCAAAAGAGTCAAACCAAAAATGCACAGAATGCTGCGCATTGCCTTTACGATTGTTCGCCAAGCCACCTAAACTGTCTCCTCTAAAGCAGGCTTACCCAGCAAAGAGACTATGCGCTCCTTGGATTGGGCATTCAACCCAAATCATATCGGAACGACTAGACGCTCAAGCACTTCTATGGCCCCTACCCCAATCAATCCGCATGAAACTTTACAAAGCTGTCAGCTGCTTCGGGGGGGGCCACCGCGGAGCCCTTTCCTCATTTCTGTGCTCCCAGGTCTTTACAATCTCATCGCTAAGGTCTTGATCCTCCTCTCCTCAGGAGGTTAAATCAGAAAACTCTTCATAATTATTTGCACTTTTTTACTTTTGGCTCATCTTTCGACGCTCTATTAATGACACCTTAATTATTGTTAATTAACCGCATAAACCTAGGCTGGCCCCTATAATTCTCAAGAGAGAACCCCATCCCAAACATGGCCTTATTCCTTTAATTGGACATTATTGTGGATGGTGAGTCTTCGTTCCTTGCTTGTTCAAAGAGAGGAGAATCTCGATGACAATTAGCCCAGGGGGGCGCGAGACAAAAGCCAAGGTTTCGGTGGACACCAACCCGGTTCCAACTTCCTTCGAGAAGTGGGGAAAGCCGGGTCACTTTGACCGAACCTTAGCTAAGGGACCCCAAACCACAACTTGGATTTGGAATCTCCACGCCCTCGCTCACGACTTTGATACACATACGAGCGACCTGGAAGACATCTCCCGCAAGATTTTCAGTGCTCACTTCGGTCACCTGGCCGTCGTGTTTATCTGGCTAAGCGGCATGTACTACCACGGCGCAAAATTTTCGAACTATGAAGCCTGGTTAAGTGATCCTACCGGAATTAAACCCAGTGCTCAGGTGGTCTGGCCAATTGTGGGTCAAGACATCCTGAACGCGGATGTCGGTGGCGGCTTCCACGGTATTCAGATCACCTCCGGTCTGTTTCAGTTGTGGAGAGCCTCCGGCTTTACCAACAGCTTCCAGCTTTACTGCACTGCGATTGGCGGCCTCGTCATGGCGGGTCTAATGCTTTTTGCTGGCTGGTTCCACTACCACAAAAAGGCTCCCAAACTGGAATGGTTCCAGAACGTGGAATCCATGATGAACCACCATTTGTCGGTTCTTTTGGGTTTGGGGTGCTTGAGCTGGGCGGGTCACCAGATTCATGTCTCCTTACCCATCAATAAGCTCCTAGATTCTGGCGTTGCAGCTAGCGATATTCCTTTGCCTCATGAATTTATCCTGAATAAGGATTTGATGGCGGAGCTGTATCCCAGCTTTGCACAAGGGTTAACGCCATTTTTTACGTTGAATTGGGGAGCTTATGCGGACTTTCTGACTTTCAAGGGTGGCTTGAATCCTGTTACTGGTGGTCTGTGGCTTTCTGATACCGCTCACCATCACTTAGCTCTTGCTGTTCTATTCATCATTGCTGGACACATGTACCGCACTAACTGGGGTATTGGTCACAGCATGAAAGAGATACTAGAAAGTCATAAAGGTCCCTTCACTGGTGAAGGCCACAAAGGACTTTACGAAGTTTTGACCACTTCCTGGCATGCGCAGTTAGCGATTAATCTTGCCATGGTGGGATCCTTGAGCATCATCGTTGCACAGCATATGTATGCGATGCCGCCCTATCCCTATCTGGCAACCGACTATGCCACTCAGCTCTCACTATTCACGCATCATATGTGGATTGGGGGATTCTTGATTGTGGGTGGTGCTGCGCACGGTGCGATCTTCATGGTGCGTGACTACGATCCAGTGGTTAATCAAAACAACCTGCTAGATCGTGTGCTGCGTCATCGAGACGCTATAATCTCGCATCTAAATTGGGTTTGTATTTTTCTGGGCTTCCATAGCTTTGGTTTGTACGTTCATAACGACACCATGCGTGCTTTGGGTCGTCCGCAGGACATGTTTTCTGATACGGCGATTCAATTGCAGCCTGTCTTTGCTCAGTGGATTCAAAACCTTCACACCATGGCACCAGGAACTACTGCTCCAAATGCCCTAGGCGTTGTCAGCCATGCCTTTGGTGGAGATGTCGTTGCTGTTGGTAATAAGGTCGCCATGATGCCCATTGCGTTGGGTACAGCAGATTTCATGGTGCATCATATCCACGCGTTTACGATTCACGTAACTGTACTCATTCTTCTCAAGGGTGTACTCTTTGCGCGCAGCTCTCGGTTGATTCCTGATAAGGCCAACCTCGGCTTCCGCTTCCCTTGCGATGGTCCAGGACGAGGCGGCACTTGCCAAGTCTCCGGTTGGGATCATGTATTCCTCGGTCTGTTCTGGATGTACAACTCCCTATCCATTGTGATTTTCCACTTCAGCTGGAAGATGCAATCTGATGTGTGGGGTACCGTAAACGGCGACGGTTCTGTTTCTCACGTCACTGCGGGCAATTTTGCCCAGAGTGCAATTACCATTAACGGCTGGCTGAGAGATTTTCTCTGGGCACAGGCGTCTCAGGTCATCAATTCCTATGGTTCGGCATTGTCCGCCTACGGTTTGATGTTTTTAGCAGCTCATTTCATCTGGGCCTTCAGCCTCATGTTCCTATTCAGTGGTCGCGGCTACTGGCAAGAGCTGATTGAGTCTATTGTTTGGGCGCACAATAAGCTTAAAGTTGCACCGGCAATCCAGCCCCGCGCTTTGAGCATTATTCAAGGTCGAGCTGTCGGAGTTGCGCATTACCTTCTCGGAGGCATTGCTACAACTTGGGCATTCTTCCTAGCTCGTTCACTGTCAATCGGATAAGGGCGAGGAGGACAATAACAGACTATGGCAACTAAATTTCCTAAATTTAGCCAAGCACTCGCTCAAGATCCCACCACCCGGCGGATCTGGTACGGAATTGCCACCGCCCACGATTTTGAGACCCATGATGGAATGACGGAAGAAAATCTTTATCAAAAGATTTTTGCCTCACACTTTGGCCATCTGGCGATCATTTTTCTCTGGGTTTCGGGCAATCTGTTCCACGTTGCTTGGCAAGGTAACTTCGAGCAGTGGATCCAAGATCCGCTCAACGTCCGTCCCATCGCTCACGCGATTTGGGACCCACACTTTGGGGAAGGTGCTGTTGAGGCCTTCACCCAGGCAGGTGCTTCCAGCCCTGTAAACATCGCTTATTCTGGCGTTTATCAATGGTGGTACACCATTGGAATGCGCACCAATGGGGACCTTTACCAGGGTGCGATCTTCCTGCTGATTTTGTCAGCTATCTTTCTGTTTGCAGGCTGGCTCCATCTTCAGCCCAAGTTCCGTCCCAGCTTGTCCTGGTTTAAGAATGCTGAATCTCGTCTGAACCACCACTTGGCTGGTTTGTTCGGGGTTAGCTCTTTGGCTTGGACCGGTCACCTGGTTCACGTTGCGATCCCGGAAGCACGGGGGCAGCATGTGGGTTGGGATAACTTCCTGACGGTGGCCCCTCACCCTGCCGGATTGGCTCCGTTTTTTACTGGTAACTGGGGCGTTTACGCTGCAGATCCCGATACAGCCAATCATGCCTTTGGTACTGCCAATGGGGCAGGAACTGCCATTCTGACGTTTTTGGGAGGTTTTCATCCCCAAACTCAGGCCCTTTGGCTAACGGATATTGCCCATCACCATCTGGCGATCGCCGTTATTTTCATCATTGCGGGCCACATGTACCGAACCAACTTCGGGATTGGCCACAGCATTAAGGAAATTCTCAGCGCTCACAAGCCGCCGAGCGGCAAGCTTGGGGATGGACACAAGGGGTTATATGACACCGTCAATAACTCACTGCACTTCCAACTGGGTCTGGCTCTCGCTTGTCTGGGCGTGGTGACTTCCCTGGTTGCGCAGCACATGTATTCCATGCCACCGTACGCATTCCTGGCTCAGGACTACACGACGATGGCGGCTCTGTACACTCACCACCAGTACATTGCAATTTTCCTAATGTGTGGTGCCTTTGCCCACGGAGCGATCTTCTTCGTGCGGGACTATGATCCAGTTGCGAATAAGAACAATGTTTTAGCCCGGATGCTTGAGCATAAGGAAGCGATTATCTCGCACCTGAGCTGGGTGTCTCTGTTCCTGGGTTTCCATACTCTGGGACTCTACGTTCACAACGATGTGGTGGTGGCGTTTGGGACTCCTGAAAAGCAAATCCTGATTGAACCGGTCTTTGCCCAGTGGATTCAGGCGGCACACGGTAAGCTCCTCTATGGCTTTGACACCCTGCTGTCTAATCCAGACAGTGTTGCTTACACGGCATTCCCGAACTATGGGAACGTCTGGCTACCGGGTTGGTTGGATGCCATTAATGCGGGAAGCAACTCACTCTTTCTAACCATTGGGCCGGGTGACTTCCTCGTTCACCATGCGATCGCCCTGGGTCTGCACACCACGACCTTAATTCTGGTCAAAGGTGCGCTGGATGCCCGTGGGTCCAAGCTCATGCCCGACAAGAAAGACTTCGGCTACAGCTTTCCTTGTGATGGTCCTGGCCGGGGCGGCACCTGCGACATTTCTGCGTGGGATGCCTTCTACCTAGCTCTGTTCTGGGCCTTGAATACCGTTGCCTGGCTGACGTTTTACTGGCACTGGAAACACCTGGGGATCTGGCAAGGAAACGTCGCCCAGTTCAACGAAAGCTCAACCTACCTAATGGGGTGGTTCCGCGATTACCTCTGGTTGAACTCTTCTCAGCTGATTAATGGATACAATCCGCTGGGTACCAATAATCTCTCAGTTTGGGCCTGGATGTTCCTGTTTGGCCACCTAGTGTGGGCCACAGGCTTCATGTTCCTCATCTCCTGGAGAGGTTACTGGCAAGAGCTGATTGAAACAATTGTCTGGGCGCACCAGCGCACTCCTCTGGCGAATCTGGTTCGCTGGAAGGACAAGCCTGTTGCCCTATCCATTGTTCAGGCTCGTCTCGTGGGCTTAGCTCACTTTGCGGTTGGTTTCGTCTTGACCTACGCCGCCTTCTTGATTGCATCCACTGCAGGCAAGTTCGGTTAGGATCCAAGTCGTGATTTAACGCTACGCCAAAAAGCTCCTGACCCAGCGGTAGGAGCTTTTTGGTTCAAGTCTAGATGCTATATCAGAGGAGCCTTCTATCAAGGCTCCTTTTTTTATGACGTCTTTTATGACGTCGGTTTTATAAAGTCACGCAGGGGAGTAGATCATTCATCGTCTAGCCACCAGTCAGGGCGATCGCTAATCACTGCGTCCACCCCCCAGGTGTGCAAACGCTGCAAATCCTGGAGACTTTGATCCCCATAGGTGAACAGACGCATTTGCCGCTGGTGAACCTGGCTAACGAAATTCGGCGTTAACCGCTCTTGATAGACCACCAGGGTGGAAACATTGGCCCGGAGATCAAACCACTGTACCTGATCAAAGTCAGCGGGATAATGCGCCCAGATCAGTCCAAAGTCCAGGTCTGAGCGCTGCGTTGCCGCTGCCTGAATGCAATCGTGCCAGAAGGACGTCACCAGCGGCGGTTGGGGGAGCGATCGCGTCGTCAACAAATCCAGCGTCGGTCCAAAAGTCTCAGGGGTCTTTATCTCAAAGTTCCAGCGAAAGGCGTAATTGTGCTGTTCAGTCCAGTCTAGAACCTGCGGAAGGGTAAGCACTGCCTGTCCGGCCTGATCACAGAGTTGCGACAGGGTAAGGGCGGCCACGGCTTCGCCGCTAGGGGCCACGGCATCATGAAACACCATGATCTGCCCATCTGCACTGAGGCGAAGATCGGTTTCAATGCCATCGACCCCCAGGGCCACTGCAGCGGCAAAGGCTGCCAGGGTATTTTCCAACAGATCCGTATGAAATCCACGGTGGCTATACAGTTCCATGGAATGACCTTTCCCTTATCCTCGATCGGTCGATTTGAGCGGCACCCCATCGGGAAGGCTCCGCTTTAACCCATAGAGCCAGAAAAGTCCAAACAGCCCCAGAATGACCCCAGCAAAGCTCACCCCCTGAGCAATACGCAGTGGCCCTAGCATTAAGCTATCAAGGCGCAAGCCCTCAATCCAGAATCGTCCCAGGCTGTAGAGAATGCCATAGATGAGAAAAATACTGCCTCGCTTTAGTGTCGGAAAAGCATAGATTAGCCCGATTAGAATCCCAAAGGTGGCAAAGTTCCAGATCGATTCATACAGAAATGTGGGATGAAAGTAGGCCACATCCTTCAGGCCCCCTGGCCGTTGTGCTGTGGGAATAAAAAGCTTCCAGG
>NZ_JTHE03000039.1:11491-52883 GCF_000817775.3 Lyngbya confervoides BDU141951 | reverse complement strand
ACCCAATCTCCTCCAACAGAAGCCTACCCCTAAAGAATATCAGGTCTGATGACTCACATCAAATCTTGGTCACACCCCCCTGATAAAATAAAAAGCTGGCAATCCATGCCGTACAGAGAGGGATAGCAATGGTTAATAGCGTGTAGCGGATGGATTTAGATTCTCTCCAAATCGCCCCAAGGGTTGTAAGACAGGGCAGATAAATCAGGCTGAACAGACAATAGCTAAACCCCTGCGAAAAGGTAAGACTTGTCCCCAATTCTTGCGTGGTAGCCGCATTGCTGAGTCCATAGAGAACGCTCAGAGCGGCGATTTGAACTTCCTTTGCCACAAATCCAAACACCAGAGACACCGTCAGCAAGGGATTGAGTCCCAGGGGGGTCATGAAGGGTTGGAAGAGGCTGCCAAACTGTCCTGCCCAGCTGTCTAGCCCCACACTTCCTCGGGGAAAGGCAGTTAAAAACCAAATGAGACTACTGCCAATGACCATGAAGAGGGAGAGACGCAGCACAAATTCCTTCATCTCGCCCCAAACTCTGAGAACAATCTGGCGAAGGGTGGGCCATCGGTAGGGGGGAAGTTCCAGGACGAAGGGATCGCGAACTTCAAAGTATTTTAGGCGACTCAAAAGAGCTGCCACGGTAAACGCCGTCACGAAGCTCACGATGTAGAGGAGAAATAGGGCGATCGCTCCCTGATAACCGGGCAGAACTGCCGCCAAAATAAAGATAAAAACCTGTAGCCTTGCCGAACACAGAGAAAAGGGAATCACCAGCATGGCCAAAAGCCGCATACTCCGACTGCGCATTATCCGGGTTCCCATGATTGCAGGGACATTACAACCAAAGCCCATCATTTGCAGCACAAAGGTTCGTCCATCCAAGCCCAACCGTCCCATCAGCGCATCCATGAGATAGGCGGCCCGCGAGAGGTAGCCGCTTCCCTCTAAGCAGCTCATGATCATGAAAAAAATTGCCACTAACGGCACAAAGGAGATCAGCGCAGCAAAACCGGTCCATACCCCATCGAGCAGCAAATCATGCAGCACCACGGGCAGTGGAGAAAGGAGGGGCTCCCATAGGACCCGTTGCAGCCAGCCAGTCACGGCATCAACGACATCTGCACTGGGTAAGCCCACGCTCCAAATTAACCTGAAAATTCCAAACATGGAGGCGAAAAAGATGGGCATTCCCCAAAGGGGATGCAGGAGAATCCCATCAATTGTGTGGGTAAAGGTTTTGGCCGTAACAGAGGGCATGTTCACCACTCCCTGAAGCATGGCTGCAACCTCTGCTGCTTGAAGATTTTGTTCAGCGAGGCCCTGGCGGAGATGAGAAACCTGATAGGCGACGGTTTGTTTTTGAACGCTTTGTGTAATGCCTTGCAAGGCAAGGTGACAGCCCTCGCCATACTTGGCGCTGATGGGATAAATCGGCACCCCGACCCGTTTGCTCAAGGTGCGGGCATCAACCTGCACGCCATAGCGTTTCGCTTCGTCAGCACAGTTTAAGATGGCGATCGCCGGCAATCCCAGGGCTTTAATTTGCAGGAGTAGGCCGAATTGGCGGTCGATTTGGGTGGCATTCAGCACCACTACCACTAAGTTGACGGCATTGCGCTCTAAAAAATGGCAAACCACCCGCTCATCATCGGAATAGCTGTTAAGGTCGTAAATTCCCGGTAAATCCACACATTCGACCACCTCTTGATCTAGTTTAACCACCGCAACCTGGAGGTCGATGGTTAAGCCGGGCCAGTTCGCAATGGCCGAATTTGCCTTCGTGACTCGATTAAAGAAGGTTGACTTACCCGTATTGGGATGACCGATAAAAGCAATCCGTCGGGTCACATCGGATCCTTGGGCACGGATGGGTCTGGGTTGGCAATGCTTGACCATTCTTAACCATCTAAGGTGACCAAAATGTGTTGAGCCTCACTGCGGCGCATCGCCACCTCCGTGGTACTCCCAATTCGTAAATGTAAGGGCCCCCCCAGGATGGCTTTGCGTAGAATTTGAATGGGTTTCTCAGGAATAATCCCCAAGGCCTCTAGCCGGGTAATCAAATTCTGATTCTGGTAATCTCGAAGGATTTCATGCACCGAAGCGATCTGTCCAATCTCCAAATCTAGCAGTGTCATCATTCCCTGCTCC
Source organism: Lyngbya confervoides BDU141951 (assembly GCF_000817775.3). Lineage (GTDB taxonomy): Bacteria > Cyanobacteriota > Cyanobacteriia > Thermosynechococcales > Thermosynechococcaceae > Lyngbya > Lyngbya confervoides. The sequence continues at coordinate 50,731 of NZ_JTHE03000039.1, read as the reverse complement.
TGATGCAGTATAAATGAGAATAACTCCTACTTGGATCGTTGCATGATTTAAGCCCTGCTGGCAAGAACTTCAGCCATTGAACCTGGGGCAAAATTTCCATCGGGAATTGAAACCATCGGGTAAGGGCTACGCAGCCAATAAATCCTGCCACTCTTGAATGACAAAAGCTGGAATGGGCAAGGTTAAGATTTCTCCGGTTTGGGTAGCAAGTTCCAGTTCCAGGGGGAGTTCTGGACGGAGGTCGGCCACAATCGGCAGAAGATCATATTGCCCCACATAGGGTTCTGGTTGATCGGACTCGGAAAATAGAGTGGCAGAGGTATCTTGGGCGATCAGAGTTTCACCCTGGGGTTGCTTGAGTAGCAGGGGATGATCCCGCAAAATAGACGCAGCGCCAGGAAAGCCTACCAATCTTAACTGAATACTAAGAGCACCTAGGGGGGTAACCCGCTTATAGGCGATGGCTTGCCATTGCTGTCCGCCAGCAGCTTGTAGGGTGCTGCGAGACTGGTAAAGCCATTGACCCGGTTGTTCTTCAAAGGATCGAATGGCCGCATGGGCCTGGGGACTTACCGGGACCGCGAGTCCTAAACCGATCAGCAACATCAGGAGTGCCATCATCAGAACTTGCAAGGGCGATCGCCTTGCCGATTGAGTCAACACCATCAGTTGGCAACTCCTGTATATGCGGGAACTCGATTGGGCTCAAGATCGGGCATAAAGACTGCGTACATCCCCCTCAAGTCCCCCTCTTGAAAGCCAAAGGCCAAGTCCTGGGGATAACGATCTTGAATAAACTGGGGGTGACTGTCCTTGCTGCCATGACAGGCCAGACAACTTGCCTCGACGTTGATGCGGCGATAGTAACGGGTGCCGGACTGATCTGCAACGGTCTCGGGCTCCCAGAACCCCATCAGGTCGGGGTTTGCCCTGAATTTGGCCAGCGCTTTTTTTTCGGCCAGCAGGGTGGGCGCGTGCTCAGGATTTCGGTACTGGCGGGAGATTTGTTTCACCTGCCAGCCATGCTCCTGGCTGATCTGTTTGGCCTTCATCCCCACCGGTTTACAGACCTCCTGCATGGTTTCGGGTGTGGGAGGTTCTGTGGCATCTTTTAGGGTTGCAGCCAAACCACTGCGAAGGACATCCAACTGCTCAATTTCTTGCACCGCCTGGGCTAGACTCTCCGATGGAGCAAGGGCGATCGCTGGGCGGAATAGGCCACTGCTCATGAACCAAGCACTGGCTACCACCAGCAGTCCGAAGAGAAGACTTTGTACTCGCCTAAACATCACGATCCTCCCACTGAAGATTTTGTCCCTTAAGGTGTTCACAGTTCGCGAAGGATTGATGGCAGAGGGCCAATAAATCCTGGTCGATAATTCGGTAGTAATGACAAATACCAACCTTGCGACAGGCAACAATATTGGCAATTTTGAGGATACTCAAATGCCTGGAGACATTCGCCTGCTGCAATCCCGTATATTCACAAATATCACTCACCTTCCGTTCCTGTTGACACAGAGCCGCAAGGATTTGTAACCGACTCGGTTCTCCGAGGAGCTTAAATCGTTCCGCAAGATGTCTAAACGCTGCTTCCTCAAAATAGTTTTGGCCTTTGGGGGGGGAGGGGAGACGGTTCATAAAAGGATGGCTTGGATGTATCAAGTGCTTTTGGAAGAATTAGGTTTTGGAGGAGACTTCGCTTGCCTGGTAAGGGCTGGAAGGGGATAACACTTGTTCGGCCTCGGTAAGATCCCGCTGCAGTCTCAACCCAAAGAAGATCCAAAGACCCAATTTTTCATACCAGGGCATCCCAATTCCCCAACGAATTTTAGCCATGAAATATTTCTCAAACATGGCCTTGACCCACACCACCCAGGCTCCCTGTAAAGCGTAAGAACGATTGCGCTTGCCGGTTTTAGGATCAGGTAGGACAGGAGCGGCGATGTAGGCAATGCCCGTGGGGCCAAATTCTGCAAAACAGAGCGCATCCAGAGTAGGGACCTTCAGACAATCCCGTAGCACGCCCAGGTCAACGCAAATATTGTGGGCTGCTGCAATGGCCATCGATTCTGCCATTTGCCCTGTTTTAGGAATACCAATGGGAACAAGGTTTTTTTCAGGTTGCTCGACATGGGTGACGACCCCTGCGGCATAAATTTCAGGAAAACGGGGATGGCGCTGGCTGGGTAAAACGGGAATAAATCCTTGCTCGTTGGTCAATCCAGGCACCGTTCGAAGAAAGGCCGCACCTCGAAAGGCCGGCAAAATCATGGCATAGGAAAAGGCATAAGTGCGTCCATCGGCCAAAATAATCTGGTGGGGCGCAACCGAGGTGATTGCCGCATTGTCTACGATGGCAATGTTGTGATGCTCTAAAAGGCTTGTCGTCAGGGACTGGGAATGACTAAGGCCAGAGACTCCCAGATGTCCCACGTAGGGCTCAGGCGTGATCAAGGTCATCGGGACCTGGTCTCGAATTCCGTGGCGGCGAAGCTCGTGATCAGCAAGGAGGGCAAATTCATAGGCTGGTCCGAAGCATCCGGCCCCAGGAGCTGCTCCAATCACGAGGGGACCCGGATGGGCTAGAAACTCTGACCAAGCCTGACAGGCTTCGACAGCATGATTCGGCTTACAGACGGAATGGGTAAAGCCCCTCTCAGGGCCAAGACCGGGAACGAGATCAAAGGCTAGGGAGGCACCCGTGGCAATGACCAGATAGTCATAGGGAACAATCTGGCGACTTGCCACGGTGATTTGCCGATGGATGGGGTCAAGGGAGATCACCTTTTCTCCGACCCAGTTTAGTTTTTGTCGCTGCGCCAGGGGCGCTAAATCCTCCTGAAGCTGATCCAAGGGTTTTAAGCCCAAGGCCACCTGAATTAGCCCCGGAATGAAGGTAAACTTTGGCTGATCGCAGATGAGTGTCACTGAATGTCGAGACGGCAGAGCGTGGCGGAGTTCATAAACCGCTGGCATCCCTGCAAGACCCGCCCCGATTACCACAATGTTAGCCATGGACCGGGCCTCTGTGCTGAGCTACCTTGACAGAAGCGATGGAGGCCCAGTGACTGTTCCCTTGCTTCATTCTGTTTGCTTTTCCCATGCCGAACATTTTTACAGACATCTCATTATATAATTATAAAGCCATAAACTAAACTTTAAAATGGAGTCAAGCAGGATCATCCCCAAACCTGGGAAGAGCAAAGTCTAGGGGGCCTTAATCTCGCTAAGGCCGGACTTCAACGTTTAAGCTTTTTTAAAAGGGGCTGGGTAGAAACGAGATGCTTGTCCAGACCCAAATGGATGGGTTGAATCCCTAAGGCCAATCCGATCAGTTCAGTGATGTAAATGACTGGTAGCTTATAGTCCTTGCGGTATTTCACCTCAATATCGGGCTGCCGCAATTCCAAATTGGTTGAGCATAGCGGACAAGCCAGGACAATACAGTCTGCCTCCAGTGCCTGGGCCTCGTCTAGAATCTGTTTGGTGAGTTCCAGCGCCACTGCTTCCTGGGGAACCAAGATTGGCCCACCGCAGCATTTGGTCTTGGAATGAAAATCCGCCACCTCTGCCCCGCAAATTTGCGCGATGCGGTCCATGGCCATGGGAAACCGGGGGGAGTCCCATCCCGTGATATCTGCAGGACGGGTCAGTAGACATCCGTAGTAACAAACAACTCTTAGCCCCGTGAGTGGGGTTTTAATGTGATGGGCCAGGTCGAGGTCATTGGCCAGGACATCCACAATATTTCGCACTTGAATCGGATGATCGGGAATAGAGAGTCCCATGTCTTCTAGGATGGGTTCAATTTTACGGCGCTCTTTTTCATTCCCGAGAGCGTTTGCGGCCCTAGCTGACTTGTTGTAGCATCCTGAACAGGCTGCTAGAAGATCATTTTTTTGCTGTTGGGCCAGTACTACATTGCGTGCTGACAAGGCCATCCCCACCTCATGGGAGACGCTACCTGCCACTGAGCCCCCGCAGCAAGACCAGTCCTGAAGTTCTTCTAATTCAATTCCCAGGGCCTCCATGACGGCCTGGGTGGATAAATCGAACTCTTTGGCAGTGGAATGTAGACTGCACCCTGGATAGTAGGAATATTTCATGGTTTACTTGCCTTGTCTAGTGCTTGTCGAAAGGTGTCAGCATTCTTAATCTGGCTGGGGAAAGGAGACAGCTTCCCCCGCAGGGCTAGTTGTGCGCCTAATTTTGCTTGCTTAACCAGGGCGATCGCGCCGCCATACTGCTGCATTAGTTCTGGTTCAAACAAAATGCCTCGCTTTTTAACGAGTTCAACAAATATCTGGTTAAACCGGGTTGAATCGTTCTGAATTCCCTCGCGGATCGCTTGCGGGATAACGGAACGTCGTAAGGAGCAGCACTCTGAACAGTGTTTAATCGCAAGCAGTTTTTGGGGCGGACACAGGACAAGCCCGAGAGGCCCCAAAGCTTACCTCCCTATCCCCAGTGTTCTGATGACAGTGATTAAAGAGCGATATGGAGTTCAAGCAGATTCTCCTAGAGTTCTAGGAAACTCAGTAAGAAAATGACAGTCCGGCCCAGTGATTTTTCTAGAAGGGAAGCAGCTTGTTAAGATTTTTACGAGTTTCATCACCTCCTGATAATTCCCTAGATAATCGTAGAATTCCCTGGACAATCCGAGGGGAAGGAGAATGTGCAACTATGGCGATCGCCGCAAGAGATCAATTCGACCAAGCTCTGTTGAACCGCGTGAATCAGGCGCGCAGGCAAGCCGGACTGGCTCCGGTTCTCCTGAGTCAAAAGATAGACACCGCCGCTGATCAATTTTCTAGGCGCATGGCAGTGGGTGATTTCTTTGACCTGACCGATCCCGGATCCGGCGAAACCATTCTCGATCAGGTGAAGGACACTAGCTATCGTCCCAGCCAGATCTGGGCCTTGCTGGCAGGCGTATCAAATGCCGCTGATCAGGTTTTCTCTCGCTGGATGGGCAGCCAACAGGGCAGGGACTCGATCTTAGCCCCGAGGGCACAACACCTGGGGGTCGGGTATTACTTTCTGAAATCAGATCCTGGACAGGTCCAGTTTCAGCATTATTGGACTCTCGTGCTGGCAGTGGGCGATCCGAATCCAGGGGTCTATCGACCCGATGGCGAGGATCCCCCAAGCTCCATAATCCTTGGAACCCCACGCCCAGACACCCTCTTGGGAGATGCGGCAGCCAATACTCTTCGCGGACTCGCTGGCAATGATGTGCTCAGAGGAGGCATTGGGCCAGACAAACTATGGGGGGATGGGGGTCAAGATCGCTTATTTGGGGACAGCGGTGCCGACATATTAGTCGGCGGCAGGGGGAATGATGTGCTGAAGGGGGGCGGTGGCCCGGATGTCTTGATGGGGGTTCAACCCAGTGCCAGTCAACCCTGGGTGGGGCAGGGAGAAATTGACCAGCTGACGGGGAATGCGGGTCCCGATCTGTTTCAGCTGGGCGATCGCAACGGCGCTTATTATCAGGATGGTCAAGTTAAAACGCTTGGAGTCACCGATTACGCCTTGATTTTAGATTTTAACGCCCAGGCCGGCGATCGCATTCAGCTTCACGGGCAGCCGGATGATTACCTGCTGGGGTCGAGCACGGGCGGCTTACCCTCGGGAACAGCGATTTACTATCTTTCCTCCCAAGGCAAGGAACTCATTGGGGTATTAAGCCAGATCCCACCGACCAATCTGGGCAACAATGCCTTTAGCTTCGTGATCTGAGGATCGGGTCATCTTTAGGGTCAACCCCTCGAGGGGACCTGACTCTGGGGATCCAGGCAAAGCCAGGTTAGGCATCGGGACACAGCCGAAAACCCAATAACCCCTTTGATCGGAGCAGGGGTGGCCTTACCAGCTCTGCAGGTCAGTCACATAGGACATCAATAGACGGATCACAGCATCCACCGAGGAGAGAGAGGCCGTTTCGTTGGGAGTGTGATAGTCCGTTGTGGGAATTTGGAGAGTTGTACCATTAATCATCCCCGATGTGGCAGTCACGAGTTTGCCCAATTCGGTCCGGCCCAGGGAGTAGGGGCGAGGACGGGTACGATTTTGCTCTTCGATGTAAATATCTTTAAAACTGTAATGAATATCAAGCTGCTGACACCGATCCACGAGTTCGCGGGTCATGTCCGGGGCAAAGGATCCGCTGGCATCGCGATTTCGCAGAACGACCTGCTGGGCATCGGCGGCTTCGCGGGTCGGATAGGGACTGGTATCTAAAACAATCAAGCGCTGGGTTGAGATTTGATGTCTTTGAAACCAAGAGAGAGCATACCGCCAACTCCGTCCAGCCTCCTCCTGGGCCGTGAACAGGGCCGTGCCTTCAAAGCCATTTTGAAACAGATAGACCAAGAGCGCTGCGCTGATCACATTATCAAGCTGCGCTGAAATGTATCCCGCTTCTGTCCGGAGTCGGTCTAAAAAAGCAATGGGGGTGCCCGGTTGCAGAAACTCCAGGCCATCCACTTCAAAGATTAAGTTGCGCCGTTCTGCACAGATATAGGACTTGGTGATCAAGCCTTGGCCAAGGTAGGTGCCCGTGTAGGGAAGATGGGCTTGAACGCGCTGGTTTTGGAAGCGGTGCTCAATCGTTTTTAGCATTTGTTCGGAGACAGAATCTCCGTTGAGTTCGCTTTGATTGCCAGAAATGAAGGCGGCATACTGAAACTCGTTGGGACCGGTGCAGAGCAATCCATGGCGATCAATATGGGCAGAGAGGATAAGGTCATGGGGACGGCTCCCTTGGGCCACCAGCACCCCCTGGTAATACTGCACCGTCGCTCCGGCTTCCTCTAACTCCCGGCTGAGGACTCTAAAGAAGGAATCTTCACATCCCACAACGGCAGGTTCTCGGATAAGGAGCTTGAGAATATCTAGAAAACGCTCTAAATCTGATTCATATTCTGTCTGAGAATTGAGGGGGGTCCATTCAGCCCGTCGATCCGCCACCCATGCACTCGCAACCATTCAGAATACCTCCATAAACGGTCACCCCGACTTGAGGCAGGGGTGAATCAGGATAGGAGTTTAGTGTACTGAAGTTAACGAGCCAAAATCGCTATTCACGATACCAAATCCAGGACATTCAATGCCGTGGGTTCAGGCTATTGGCCTGCACAGCCTTCAGGTTCTCTCGGGGATTGAGGACTCGCCCCCTTCCCCTAGCGCCGTCACCCATCGTTTGGCCCTCCACCCTCGACGCGACTTTTTTGCTACCGCCCAGGCAAATCCGCCTGCGAGGGTTTCCGAGGGAAAGACTGGATTGAGATCCGGCAGCAGTAACCGCTAAACTAGCGGTCTTGTGCCTGATTTTTATTGCTCGGACTGAATTGATGCATCCTAACATTTGGCCCCCCTACACCCAGGTCAAAACCGCCCCGGCACCACTTAAGGTCAAATCTGCCCAGGGCGTTTGGCTTGAACTGGAGGACGGACGCAAAATTATTGACTGTATTTCTAGCTGGTGGGTGAATAACCACGGCCATGCCCACCCTAAAATTGCTGCAGCGATCGCCACCCAGGCCCAGACCCTGGAGCAGGTCATTTTTTCCGGCTTTACCCATGACCCCGCAGAGCAGTTGGCCGAGCGCCTGGTTCAGCATCTGCCCGGCGATCTCAGTCGGGTCTTTTTCTCCGACAACGGATCCACGGCGGTGGAGGTGGGACTGAAGATGGCCTACCAATATTGGGCCAATTGCGGCCAGCCGCGATCGCGGTTTTTAGCCTTTAGCGGTGCTTACCACGGAGATACCTTTGGGGCAATGGCCGTGGGCGATCGCTCGGTGTTTACGGCTCGCTTTGCCGATCTGCTGTTTGAGGTGGAGTTTGTACCCTTTCCAGGAACCTATGTTGGGGATGAAGCCGCAGATCAGCGAGACGCTGAGGTTCTCGCTAAAATCCAGGCCCAGCTGGCAACAGGGCAGTACGCGGGGGTGATTATTGAGCCCTTGATCCAGGGCGCTGGGGGCATGCAGATGTGTCGGGCCTCGTTTCTCCAGGCCCTGCGGCAATTGGCCGATCACGCTCAAGTGCTGCTGATTTTTGATGAGGTGATGACCGGTTTCGGGCGCACGGGTGCCTGGTTTGCCAGCGATCGCGCCGGGGTTGCCCCGGATATCATCTGTTTGTCCAAGGGGATTACCGGTGGGTTTTTGCCCTTTGCGGTCACCGTTTGTACCGAACAAATCTACCAGGCCTTTTACAGCCACGACCCCCTGAAAACGCTTTACCACGGCCATAGCTACACGGCCAACCCCCTGGGATGCGCCGCGGCACTGGCAGGACTGGAGCTGATGCGGGAAAACGAACCCAAATTTCAGGCCATGGAAGCGATCCATCTGCACCATTTGCAGCCGCTGCAATCCCATCCGCGCTGTGAAAAAATACGGGTGACGGGAACTGTGGCCGCCTTGGATGTGGTCAATCCTCAAGCGCCAGGGTACCTCAATCAAGTCGGGCTGGTGATTCGACAAAAAGCCCTGGATCGGGGGCTGCTGCTGCGTCCCCTTGGAAACGTGCTGTACCTGTTGCCGCCGTTTTGTATCACTCCGGCAGAACTGGCCCAGGTCTATGCAGGAATTGTCGAGATTTTAGACTGTCTCTAGGCGATCGCCGGATCTTCCCGTTACGCCTGCAGCCAGGGGACTAAGGCCTTTTGCGGGTTGGCCAGATCGCTCACCTCGGTGTAGTAATACCGCTGCCAGCCCGTTTCCGGCAGGGCTGCAAAGATCATGAGGTTCAGGGGATAGTCTTCACTGTCCGTGCAGCGGCGAAAGTCGTCGCGGAACAGGAATACGGCTTTGTGGAGAGCCATGGCCATGCCCAGTTCCACCATCACCCCCTCATCGGGAGGGGTGCCGTTCACCACCGCAAAAATTCCATCGCTGTTCTCCACATCTTGCCGATCGGCTTGGGCGACGCGGTAGGCCCACCCTGGAGTCGCCAGGTCCATTTGATTATTGCGCTCAAAGGGTTCCCAGACCTGCGCTCCTAGATCCTCAAGGGCCTGCCTCAAGGGCGGCAGCAGTAAGTGACGCTGTTGCGTTGAAAATCCATAGGGATTAGCTAGGTACAGAATTTTGCGCTGACTCACCGGGCACTCCTCTCCAAGATTGGCCACGTTCAGTTTAAAAGCTGAAGGTGCTTAAAAGCTGAAGGTGCGGATTTGCGCCGCAAGATATTGCTGAAACTGCCACACTGGCATTTCCAGGTGGCTCAAGGGACCGGGGCGATAGAAGCTGCTGTTCAATCCAGCCTGGACAGCACTGCACATTTCCAGATCCTCCCGATGAAATTCCTGCAGGCCGGCGATCGCGCTTTGGATCGCACTGTCATAGTGATCCAGGGCCTTGCTCTCCGGACGGACGAGCATTGTGGTGGTTAATTTCATGCGATCCGGCCCTTGGGGCTGCACCTGATACCAATACACGCGATCAGGACCAATAAAGAGCAAAAACGTCGGAACCCCGAGGCAAACCCTGTACTCCCGCAGATCCGGGGGGGCCAGGTGGGGGCTTAAACTAAAGGGAAACAGGGCTTCACGGGCAGCGGCGTCCGCCAAGACGCGATCGGCAATGGGTAAATGGCCCACAATCACATTGCGGAGCTGAACTTCTGTCCAGGTGCGGGCCGCTGGCATCAAGGGCTCAAAGGTGCGATGGTGGGCGCCCAAGTGATGGTAGGACTCCATGAAGTTTTCCACCAGCACCTTCCAGTTGAACGGGCAGTCCCAGTCCAAACTCACCACCAGATCCAGTTCAGCCATGGCCTGTGGGCCTAGAAAGGGTTTTAAATCTGCGTATTGCGTTTCCACAGGATCGAGATCGAGATCAAAGGTGATAAAAATAAATCCTTCCCAAACCTCGGTTCGCACCTGGGGAAGACCCAGGTTCTGGAGGGCAAAGTCGGAGTGCCGGTGCATTTCTGGCGCAGCCTTGAGGCCACCGTCCAGGCGATAGCTCCAATGGTGGTAGGGGCACACCAACGTGCGACAGTTCCCCTGGGAGGCGTGCGCAAACTCTGGCGGCATCACATCCATTCCCCGGTGGACACACACCCGCGAGAGAACCCGCACGCTATCGGCTTCATCGCGAAGGATCACCAAACGTTCCCCCAAAAGCTCTAGATTACGGTAGTCGCCCACCTGGGGAATTTGAGCGACGTGACCCACACAGAGCCACTGCTGCTTGAGCCAATGGTCCACCTCCCAGGCGTAAAAGTCGGGATCGGTGTAGGCGGCAGCCGGAAGGGCGATCGCTCGTTCTAGCGGCCGGTCAGCCGTTTCTATAATTTGGCGCTGAATTGCTGGCAGCGACATGGGGGAAAAACTCGCCGGGGGCATTGATTATTGGGATTGCAACAGTTCTCTTCAAAAACTATAAAGCAAGCGTTGGGTTTTCCTGAGCATGAGGCCAGTGAGGCCAGAGGGATCAGAACCGCTGTCCTGCTTCCGCCTGATTTCCCTATTCCGGCAACATCTTTGGAACTACTGATTTTGGGCTCGGGAGAGCGGGCCGCAGGGGGAGGGGATCTGCAATATTTACTGAAAAGCAATTTAATGGATTTTTCTCGCACAGTATAATTGCCTCTGATAGCTGTGATGCCGTGCCGAGGTACGGCTGCCCCTGCGCCCTGACTCTGGGTCAGGTCCGCCGGGGGCTCCGGGTCAGCGGCTTGAGTTTTGATATCCCCTTGTTGTTCAGAGCCAGTTATGTCCCTTACCGTCGGTCAGCTCCTATACGCTAGCTTTCCCGGAATGGGATGTCGGGTGGTGGCCAGTCGTCAGGTGCCAGCCAACGTTAAGCAAGCCTTTGTGGAAGATGTGGTGCATCAGCATTGGGATGCCGATCGATCGTTTCTGCCCGGCTATCGCGCTGCTTATCTTCACCAGGTTTCGCCGGAGCACACCCTGTTTGGCTGGATGTATCAAGACGACATCCCCACTGAGGTGGGGCGATCTTCCTTTCCCTACTTCGTCTGCTATCACTGTAGCGGCGTCCTTGACGGGGAATCCCTGGAAACTATTTTTCATTGCTTAGAGAAAGGCCCGGTGGACTCGCTGGATACCACCCAGGTGGCTGTGGACCTGGCTCGGGTTGCCATTCCCGATACCCTGGACTACCGTCCTGCCCAGCAGGGGGTGAAGCTACCTTCAAGCAGCTACGCCCGCTGTCGCCTGTTGCTCTATAAGGGGGTTGCGCTGAACTTTTTCTATGCGGTAGAACCGGATTTGAGCAATCTCCATGGGGCACAAGACCCGGCGACCTCAGAGTTCCAGGGGGCCATACCAGACTCTGATCCCGCTCAAGAGAGAGCCTTGGCACTCCGGCAGGAGCAATCGGCGCTGGATCTGTCTCCCGCCGCCGCCCTGATTCCGGCCTCTCAACAAAAGGTGGCGCTTGTCATTGGCGTGAGCGACTACGGGGAAGGATTTAATCCCCTGCCGGGGGTGCTGCAGGATGTGGCAGCCATTCAATCGGTGCTGGAGCATCCGGACATGGGAGGATTTGACCAGGTGCAGGTTTTGATCAATCCGGATCCCCAGGCCATGGCCGAAGCGATCGAAGGGCTCTTTGCCAACCGGGAGTCTGATCATTTGGCGCTGCTTTACTTTTCCGGTTACGGAGCCATCGTTGACGAGCAGGGCAAGTTTTCCCTGGCCACCGGAATTACGCGCAGTAGCGATCAAGGACGTGTGATTCGATCCACTGTCATCACCACGGATTTTTTAGACGACGTGATGCGTTCGAGTCACTCTGAACAGCAGTTGGTGATTCTCGACTGCGCACTACAGCCCTCTGGGGCTGGGGTGGCCCAGGGGTCTTTGCTCGGGCCAGGGCAAATTGCCAAGCAGCTCGGAGGGCCAAAGCGAACCATCTTAACCTCCTCAGCCTTTAGCCATCCCCCGGAGGTCGATAAGGGGAGCGAGGAGATGTCCGCCTACACGTTTTATCTGGTGGAGGGACTCCAGACGGGGATGGCAGACCTCAATAGCGATGGGCACATTTCAGTGCGAGAGTGGCATGAATATGCCAAGTACCGCGTGCGTCAGGCCTCCCCCGCGCTCACGCCCTCCATTTATGGCGATCGCAGTATTGGCCTGATTCAGATTGCCACGGCCCCCACCCACAGCCCTCTACTGCGCTACCGGCGAGAAGTGGACCGCCTGAACCGGCGCGGTCAGCTGCCTCCGGCCCATCGCACGGTCCTGGATGTGCTCAAGGAAACCCTGGGACTGTCGACCTTGGAAGCCGAGCAGATCGAGGTGGAGGTGTTTAAGCCCCATCGGGAATATCACCAAAAGCTCCAGCAATATGCCATCGCCTTTGCCCAGATTACGAAGCAAGGCACGGTGTTGACGGAGCAAACCTATCGTCAATGTCAACAGGCCCAGCGGCGCTTGGGCCTCACCTATGGGGATAAATCTCCCATTGAGGCCGACATGGTGCAGGAGCTGGAAATGATTCGCTGGCCCCAAACTCGGCCTGCCCTACCCACGCAAGATCCAGAAGAGGTGCCCCAAACAGCGGTGAGTAGCCCCTTCGAAAAGCTGCGCCACCAGCTTGAGCCCATTCTGCGTCTGAGTCAGGTGAAGTTGCTGACAAGGGCAAAGCAGCTGACCCAGGCTCGCAGCTTCAGTGCGCAGGATTTACTGCGCCAGCCCTGGATGCTGGTCGGGATGGGGCTGCTGGGCCTGGGCCTGATCCTGCTCATCCTGCTGCGTCCCTGGGAGGGATCACCCCAGCCCTCAGAACCGACGACAAGGGGATCTGAATCTCTTGGCCACCTCGATCAAACAGCCCCGATCCCCCTAGGTCCATAGCCGCCACACCACCGTCAAGAGGGCCGCGATGGAGATCGCATAGGCCCCAGATCGCAAGAGGCCAATGCCCGCTAGATAAAATAGTCCATGGGCAAGGCGGGCAATTAAAATCACCAGGGCCGCAATCTGGGTCACCTGATCGCGCTGACCGGTCACCACGGCGGTGATCAAGACAATGGCAATCAGGGGCAAGTTATCGTGGTGGTTGCGCTGGGCGCGGTCGGCTCGTCCAACCCAGGAGGCTGTTTCAGGCAAGCTTTCGCGGTTGCCCAATCCCCAGGCTACTCCCCCCTTGGCAATGCGGGCGATCGCCGGGAGATGATTGAGCACCAGGCTCCAGAGGGCCAAAATCATCAGACAAGTCAGTTCAGGGGGCATTGGGGCTTCCGTAAAATCACTTCCATAAAATCAACCCGGTAATTGTTCGGTCAAACAACGCCCTGACAAGGATCTCCTTAGCCCATCTCCAGCGGCTGAGGGACAGATCTGGCGAGAAGGGACATCCTAGGTGGCGGGCGGCAGGAGGCGATGGGCCGTCGGCGTCGATTCCACCGGGTCGGGGGCCAGCCATTCCCGCACCAAGCGAGCAATGGCCTTTTGGGCTAGACCGCTGGCCACGCGCTGGCCCAGGCGCTGGGTTTCAGGCCGGTTCATCACCTGCATAAAGGCATTGAGCAGCTTCATGGCGTCAAATCCAGGCGTGTCCTGCAGGAGTTTCCAAATTCTCTTCAGGTGATCCATGTCTTGGGTCTTCATGCCCGCCGGTTGCGAGGAGGGGTGACCCGAATGCTCAGCGATGGGACTCTGAAGCGCGGGGAGGGGAAGGGGAAACTGCTCTAGAAAATTAGACACGGCTCGATATCCCACCTGATCAAGAACCTTAATCAGCTCCTCGGCAATGCGATCGCGGATAAACTCTCCCCGCTCCGAGAACAGAAAATCCATGGCCTGATTCAGGGTGGCGCCAAGATCGTAGTCTTGAATGTTCTGAGCGTTCCGCAGCAGATTCTCCAATCGATTCCAGCGAAAACTGCCATCCTTAAGGAGCAGATCCCGCAGACTCTCGCGCAGCTCTGGCGAGGAATCGGTGAGCAATCGCTTGGCCACGTAGGGATAGGCAGCACTGAGCACCTTAAAATCTGGGTCAACGCCGATGGCAATGCCCTCCATGGACAGCAACGATCGCACAATGAGGGCATAGTAGGCCGGCACCCGGAAGGGATACTCGTACATAATGTCCGAGAGCTGCTCAAAAATGCTGTTAATGTTCAGCTCCGCAACGCTGGCTCCCAGGGCATTATTAAAGACCTGGCTCAAGGCCGGAATAATCGGGGTCAGGTCCACCTCTGGGGTCAGGAACCCCAGCTTGACGTAGTCCTGAGCCAGGGCATCGAACTCACGGTTCACGATGTGCACAATGGCGTTAATGAGGCTGTAGCGTTGCTGAACGCTAATTTCACTCATCATTCCAAAGTCTAAATAGGCCAGCTTGCCATTGGGCATAGCCAGCAAGTTGCCTGGGTGGGGGTCAGCGTGGAAAAACCCATGCTCTAGAAGCTGTCGCAGGGAACACTGAATGCCCGAATCAATCAGCTCGCTTGCATTGATCCCTTGTTCGAGAATCCTTTGGGGGGAGCTCAGCTTGGTCCCTGTGATCCACTCCATGGTCAAGACCCGAGTATGGGTATAGTCCCAATAAATCCGGGGGACATAGATGTTGCGCAGCTGTCCATAGAGCTGGTTAAAGCGCTCTGCGTTACGGCCCTCCTGGGTATAGTCCATTTCCTCAAACAGCCGCCCAGCAAACTCATCCAGGATGCCAACAATGTCGGTGCGGATGCTGTCGTAAAACGTATTTTGAATCCAGACCGCCAATCCCCGCAGCAAGAAAATATCCAGGGCGATTTGCTCAGCCAATCCAGGCCGCTGCACCTTAATCGCCACGGTTTCGCCACTGTGGAGCTTTCCCCGGTAAACCTGACCCAGAGAAGCGGCGGCAATCGGGTGGTCGGAAATTTCGGCAAACAGATGCTCCGGAGGAGCGCCGAGTTCTTCTTCAATGAAGCGATAGGCCACCTCATTGGGGAAGGGTGGGAGCTGATCTTGGAGTTTGGCTAACTCGTCGAGATAGGCACCCTGGAGGATATCAGGCCGGGTTGAAAGGGCCTGACCAATTTTAATAAAGGCCGGACCAAGATGGGTCAGGGTTTCCCGCAGCTGCACCGCTCGCAAATGCTCGTTTTCTTTCTCCTTTCCCCGCTTTTTATCCCACCAGCGTCCCCAAAACAAGGCCAGCAGAGGGCGGGTAATGTCGTACCAGCGGCGTACGCTCTTGCGGCGCTGGTCGCGGTAGGTTTCCCGAATTTTGTCTGGGTCGTAGCGTTCTAACAGGGTGTCTTCCTCGGAGGGTTTTTGGGGCAAAACCCTGGGCATCTCCTGGAGGTCTTCCCGGTGATCCCCAGACCCATGCACATCCCCATGCACATCAAATTCAGGCACGGTGGTAGGAGGCGGTGGCTTAACCAAAGACTTCATGGGATCAGCAAGTGAGGTTTGTTGTAACGCATTGTAACATTTTCGCCCTTGCGGACCGGATCGCGGCAATTAAATCTTGTAACGGATCGCGGCTCAATCCAGGACAATCCGAGCTTGAATCGCAGCGCTGTCAAGAATGGGACGCTCTGCTGATAAACTGAGAAACGGTAAACCTGGGTCTAAGTGGGCTGCTTTAGAAAGCTCCTAGACCCGTGAATGCGGTTGCCATTCTTTGCGTGTCGTGCAGTGATTGTTGGATTGGAGAGCCGTAGTTTATGGACGTGGGACAAAAGGTAAGGGTGTGTCGGATTCGCGATCGCGTTTCAGAGGACGTTGCCGAAAAGCTAGGCCAGGTGGGCACCATCTTGGGCTATAAGATGACCGATGGCAGCGGTGTGGGAGCCGAGGTTGGGTTTGGAGATAACTCAAGCACCTGGTTTTTTGAAGATGAGCTAGAAGTGGTGCAGTAGGCCCCTAAATCAGCGGCCAAGGGAGTGCCAACCCCCAATCCTACCCCCCCGATGCCCATCCCTGGAGCATCTGCGGATGGCGATGCATCCAGAGGGGAATACCCTTAGAATCTGAGATATTCAAATCACAGCCGCGTTGGCACTGAAAGCACGGAAACCATGGCATTTATTCTCTCCTTCCTCGGCAAAGGCGGCACGGGCCGCACCACCGTTGCCCTAGCTGCAGCCCGATCCATGGCGCACCAGGGTAAGCGGGTGCTGCTTGCCAGCCAAGACCTGGGGCTAGCCTTGCGATCGCAGCTCGGCCTGGAGGCCATGGGCATGGATCCCCAACCCATAGAGCCACACCTGGATGGGGTGCAGCTGCAGGCGGCAAGCCTGCTGTCCCAGAGCTGGGAAGAGGCAAAGGCCCTAGAGGCGCAGTATCTTCGGACCCCTTTTCTGACATCGGTGTTTGGGCAGGAGCTGGGAATTTTGCCTGGAATGGGCGATGCGCTGATTCTCTACTGGCTGAAAAATATGGACGCCAGCGATCGCTACGACGCCATTGTGTTTGATGGGTCCGACAGTCAAGCCACCCTGCGCATGTTCGGAATTCCAGAAGTGGGCGGGTGGTATGCCCGTCGATTTAAAAAGGTTTTCGATGAATCCGACTTTGCCCGCACCGTCATGCCGCTTTTGCAGCCCATTGCGGCCACCGTGCTCAGTAGCGCCGATCTGTTTGGGAATAATTTTTCCCAACCGATGAATCAGGTGGATGGCATCCTCGAGCAGGGACAGCGGGCCATTGCCGACCCAACCCGCGTTTCAGCCTATTTAGTCACCACAGCCGATCCGGTTGCCCAACAAACCGCCCAGTGGCTCTGGGGGGGGGCTCAGCAGGTCAACCTGACGGTGGGGGGAGTGATCTTAATGCCGAGCCGCGAAGATCATGCTCTGGGCAGCGGATTTTCGCCACTGCCCATTCATCCCATGCCCCAGATACAGGCCGCCAACGATGCCGCCCTGGTGGCCGCTCTACCCCACTTTGCAGAGGAGGTGAAGGCTGCGCCGCGTCCGCTGATCATTGATGAAGTTCAGCGGCAGGTGAAGGCCTTTTTGCCCGGTTTTACCAAGGCCCAGGTCAAGCTGACACAATACGGCCCAGAACTGACTATTGAGGCCGGAGACCAGCGGCGCAACATTGATCTGCCGCCAACCTTGAGAGGAAAACGGGTCAAGGGGGCAAAGTTTCAAGATTCCTATCTGATCATTTCCCTCTAGAGAGGCTCTTCCCCGCCTATTCCCCATCCTTGGTAGGATAATTAACTGACGTTTCCCTTCAGGGGCAACGCTCGCCCCATTCATCTCTGCGTTTTCGGAAATAGTGCTCCATGATTCGTGAAGTGTTCATGCCTGCCCTCAGTTCCACCATGACTGAAGGAAAAATTGTCTCCTGGGAAAAATCTGCCGGAGACAAGGTCGAGAAGGGAGAAACCATCCTGGTGGTTGAATCCGACAAGGCGGATATGGATGTCGAAGCCTTTTATGAGGGATATCTTGCCGCTGTGACCGTGGGAGCGGGAGAATCTGCCCCCGTGGGAGCCACCATTGCCCTGATTGCGGAAACCGAAGCTGAAATTGAGGCAGCCAAGCAGCAGGCCCAATCCGCGCCCGCCGCCGCCGCTACCCCCACGCCCACTGCCCCCGCGCCCACTGCCCCCGCGCCCACTGCCCCTGCTCCCGCGCCTCAACCCACCACCGCCCAGCAAAATGGCGGGGGCGCGACCGCAGCAATGCCGTCCAGTGGACGTTTGATTGCTTCCCCTCGGGCCAAGAAGCTGGCCAAACAGTTCAAGGTGGATCTGAGCACCGTACAAGGGAGTGGTCCCCACGGGCGCATTACCGCTCAAGATGTGGAGTCAGCAGCGGGCCAGCCCACCAGCGCCGCCGCCGTCGCTCCGCCTGCCCCCAGTCCGGCGGCGGCACCCGCCGCCCCGCCGCCCGTTCAGCCCGGAGAGGTGGCCGCCTTCAATACTCTGCAGCAGGCCGTGGTGCGCAACATGATGGCCAGTCTACAGGTGCCCACCTTCCACGTAAGCTACGCAATTGTGACGGACGCACTGGATCAGCTTTACCAGCAGGTCAAATCCAAGGGCGTGACCATGACGGCGCTGCTGGCCAAGGCAGTGGCGGTGACCCTGCAAAAGCATCCCGTGGTGAATGCCGGCTATACCGACCAGGGCACCCACTACAACGGATCCATTAATATTGCGGTGGCCGTGGCCATGCCCGATGGAGGATTGATTACGCCGGTTCTGCAGCAGGCCGACCAGGTGGATCTCTATTCCCTGTCTCGCAGTTGGAAGGATTTGGTCAGCCGCGCCCGAGCAAAGCAGCTTCAGCCCGACGAATACAGCACCGGCACCTTTACGCTTTCTAATCTTGGAATGTTTGGGGTGGACACCTTTGACGCCATTTTGCCGCCAGGCCAGGGCACCATTTTAGCGGTGGCGGCAGCTCGGCCCACGGTGGTCGCCCAGGCCGATGGCCTGTTAGGGGTGAAGACCCAGATGAAGGTCACCATCACCTGCGACCATCGGATTATCTACGGAGCCGATGCCGCTGCTTTCTTGAAGGATCTGGCGGATCTGATTGAAAATAACCCGCAGTCGTTAACCCTGTAGGAGGCGATCGCCCAGGTTAGGAGAACTACTGGTAACCTTTTGGGTGATTGTTTCCGGTGTAAACCCTCAGGAGCGATAGATTGTGTCGATCTACGGCGAACCTCCAGAACTGTTAGAGCAAGCGTTTTACTATCGCGCTCGCAAGTTCTCCTTTGAAGCCAATCGACTCCGGCTTCCCAACCAATCAGAGGGCCTCTGGGCCTGCGTGCGCCATCCGGGGGGAGCCATGGTGGTGCCCATCACTGCCAGCGGCGAACTGGTGCTGGTGAAGCAATATCGCTTTGCCCTGGCGGGGCGCATTCTGGAGTTTCCGGCCGGCACCCTAGAGGTGGGAGAGGATCCAGCCGTCACCGTGCAGCGGGAACTGGAGGAGGAAACAGGCTACCGGGGCCATCGCTGGACTCCTCTGGGAACCTTTCCCCTGGCTCCTGGCTATTCCGATGAGCTGATCTATGCCTATTTGGCCACAGATCTAGAGCCCCTGGACCATCCGCCAGCCCAGGATGAAGATGAAGATATTGAGGTGGTCCTGATGTCCCCCCAGGCGCTAGAGCAAGCTATCCTGGCAGGGGAGCCCCTGGATGCCAAAACCATGGCAGGGTTCACCTTAGCCCGTCCCTATTTAGCCCTTTAATAAACAACCCTTTAATAAACAGCTCTTTCACGGAAAAATTGCGATGCAGGCCCTCTGGCTGGAAGAACAAACCCTGAGCCTTCGAAGCGACCTTCCTACCCCTGAGCCCCACGCTCAGGAAGCCTTGGTTCGCGTGCTCTGCGCCGGGATCTGCAATACCGATATGGAGCTGCTGCGCGGCTATTATCCCTACCGAGGCATTTTAGGCCACGAGTTTGTGGGCGTGGTGGAGCAGGGGCCAACGGCGCTGTTGGGACAGCGCGTGGTGGGGGAAATTAATGCCTACTGTGGTCATTGTCAATTTTGTCGCAGGGGCATGACCTCACACTGCGAACAGCGCACCGTGCTGGGAATTGTCAATCGGCATGGAGCTTTTGCCTCCTATCTAACCTTGCCCCATCGCAACCTGCATCCAGTCCCCGACACGGTGGCAACGGCGGCGGCCACCTTTACAGAGCCGCTGGCGGCCGCCCTGGAAATCCTAGAACAGGTGACGGTGGAGAGGGGCGATCGCGTGTTGGTGGTGGGCGATGGCAAACTGGGATTGCTCATTGCTCAGGTGCTTGCCCTCACGGGGTGCGACCTGTTCGTGGCGGGGCGACATCCGCAAAAGCTGGCAATTCTAGATCGTCGCGGCATTGACACAGGTCCAGTAACGCAGGTACATCCTCGCACCTACGACATTGCCGTTGACTGCACGGGTAACCCCCAGGGGTTTGACCTAGCGCGCCAGGCCTTGCGTCCCCGAGGAACGCTGGTATTAAAGAGCACCTACGCCGGGAAGCTCAGCCTGGATGCCTCCGCCCTCGTTGTCGATGAAATCACGGTGGTGGGGTCTCGATGTGGCCCCTTCCAGAAAGCCCTGCAGGTTTTAGAGCAAAATCAGGTGGATGTGAGCGCGCTCATTCAGGCCACCTATCCCCTGCACCAGGGATTAGAGGCCTTTCGTAAAGCCCAGGAGCGCGGTGTCCTCAAGGTGCTGCTTGAAATATCAACCTAGAATGCACAACCGTAAAGTTCGCCTCTGGCACCGTGAAATCCCCCGACCTCTCGTCTTTGATCCAAGCCGTCCAGGACTCGTTCCTAGCCAACCTAAAGTTGGCCAGCGTCAGCCCGCACAATCCCGTAGTGGTCTACGATACGCCTCCACCCTGGCAGATCGTGGGCACTGGCAATTATGCCGCCGTCTTTGCCCACCCTGACTACCCGCAACAGGTCGTTAAAGTGTACGCGCCCGGTCGCTTAGGTTGGGAACAAGAGGTCGAAGTCTATCGCCGCCTAGGTTCCCATCCTGCCTTTTCAGAGTGCTGTTATGCCGCCCCTAACTTTCTGGTCTTGAAGCGACTCCACGGCATTACCCTCTATGATTGTTTGATCCAAGGTCTGTCCATCCCCGAACAAGTGATTCTTGATATTGACAATGCCCTTGTCTTTGCCCGCCAACGGGGGCTTTTTCCCCACGATGTTCATGGTCGCAACGTGATGATGGCGCAGGGGCGAGGCCTGGTTGTTGATATTTCAGATTTTCTGAAGCCTGAACCGTGCCAAGCCTGGGATGATATCAAGCGAGGATACTATTGGCTGTATCGGCCTCTGCTGGAGAGAAGATCGATCCGCGTCCCTGTCCTAATTTTGGATCAAATTCGGGCCTTCTATCGTGGCTATCGTGCCTGCAAAAAGTTTTTGCCGCCGTCATCGTAGAGGCAAGCTCCATGCAAGCCTCCGATTCTCAAGGACCTTTCCAATCTTTAGGACCTGCCATTGCCTTAGGAGACGGGAGTCGACTGGGGAAGACTCCGGAGAATTCGCTGCACCATCTCTTCAACGGGAAGGGTAATGCTCAAGAACAGGGCTTCCTCCGGCTCTTCCAGGGAATCTAGCTGACTTTGGAGCAGTTGCGGCCCCATGAAGTGAGTCGGACACAGCACCTGTCGTTGTTCCAAGCGCCTTTGGATCTGGGAGTAGCTGCCCTGCAGATAGACCCACTGAATGGGCACTCCCTCGGGGCTGATTTGCTGCCGATAGGAGGCCTTGAGGGCAGAGCAGGCCAAGACCACCGATGCTCGATGACGATGCCAGGAGATCACCGCTGCCCGCAGATCCGCTAGCCAGGGTTGGCGATCGGCATCGGTGAGGGGCTGGCCCCGCCGCATCTTGGCGATGTTCTGCGGGGAGTGGAACTGGTCGGCGTCCACAAAGGGCCAGTGAAGCTGGCGCGCTAGGGCCTGGCCCACAGTGGTTTTACCCGATCCAGAGACGCCCATGATCATCACAATGGTCATCGGCTTTGACTAGTCAGCAATTTGATGTCCTGTGCCCAGGATCACCTGACGCACCGAGGCTTCGGACATCTGACTTTCCACCGCCACCATTTTCTCCGCTAGATCAATGTGGACCGTTGCGTCTCCATCGGCAACCTTAAGGGCCTTAGATAAGGTGTCTACGCAGCCTTCACAGACCATGCTGGGTACTTTAAATTTCATCACGTGCTCCTTAGATGGATAGGGATCTAGTCACAGGGGATGCCTCCGGTGCCTTGCCCATTGTAGATCTAATTGAGGTAGATCCCATTGAGGTAGATCCCATTGAGGTAGATCCCATTGAGCTAGGCTTCCTTGGCCTGTAGTCTCTCTACATCGTTGCCACCGATCCGCCATCGACCCGATAGTTTGATCCCACAATAAAGCTAGAGAGTTGGGAGCACAGAAAGGCCACAACTGCCGCAACTTCTTGGGCTTTCCCGCGACGATGAAGCTCCAGATGGGGGCGTTTTTGATCTAAAAATGTTTCGATTGCCTGATCAAAACTGATGTCTTTTTCCTGAGCCCGCTGCTCCATCATGGCATCGGTCATGGGGGTGGCAATGTAGGCAGGAGAAACGGAGTTAACCAAAATTCCATCCTTTGCGAAGGCCTTGGAGAGATTTTTCGTCAGGTTCATCACGCCTGCTTTTGCGGCGCAATAGGGCATCTCATCCGGGTAAGGCTGCACCGCATCCTCGGAGGCGAACAGCACAATTCGACCCCAGCCTGCAGCTTGCATGGCTGGGATAAAGGCTCGGCACACCCGCACGGCAATCATCAGATCGACATTCAGGGTCTCCCACCAGTCTTCGTCCGTGAGTTCTAAAAAGGGCTTTGTTGCCCCGGTAATTCCGGCGGCATTGACCAGAATATGAACTTCGCCGTAGTGATCCAGGATGGTTTGCTGAGCCCGCTGCACTTGATCTAGCTGGGTGAGATCGGCGGAGACGCCCATGGCTTTGCCAATTTTGCTGACCTCGGCGATCGCCTGATCTAGATCAGCTTGAGTCTTATCAATCAGGGCAATTTTGGCCCCTTCCGCCGCCAGGATTTTAGCAGTTGCCAACCCCATCCCTGAGTCGCCGCCGGTAATGACGGCTACCTTACCCTGTACACCTAAGTCCATAGTGGTTTCTCTGTATCGATATTCCCTCGCATTCTAGTGAAGGGATCTGCGAGATAAATCTATCAACCTGGAGATGTCTGAGAGTTCAGGTTTCTGCCCATAGACTAGGATGCCTTGGGAAGAGAATATCCTTGCATATTTTCCGGCTGAAATTTTTGAATAATCTTCGTTGCTTGCCGGATCAGGTCATCGGTGCCCTGGGCAACGATTAAGTAGCGACCTAGGTTGAGTCGATTTCGATAGGCGATCGCATCGCCGCTCCCCACGGTCCAGCCCGTAATTTTCCCCACGACCCAAGATCCAAGGCCTCCCGAGGCAGCGCCCAGCAGGCCACCGATCAGATGATTTCCCACCTCGCCAGCCCAGGCAAAGGTTTGAAGTCCAGAGAGGAAACTAAAGGCAGCACCAGCCAAAAATCCAAAGGGAATCACCCAGAGGGCAAGCTGCTGCGATAGCCGCCCTGCGGCTTGATCTGGATTGATTAAATTCACCTCATCGGCGCTGCGATAGCCGGGTCCCACCACTGAAATTTGGTCCATGGGTAGATTGTGGCGACTTAGGGCCTGGTAAGCCTGTTCAACACTGGTGCGGTTGGATAAAACGGCGATTAGATACTGGTTTTGCATGATGGTTGTGAGAAGTTAACGAATGATTGTGCCCTAGGCCCCCTCTTGGGCGGTACGCCCTTGGGCTGAAACTAGCCGGTGCGCTTCCCGAAGGGCCTTTTTATAGGCTAGGGATATTCCTGAGGGACTTGATTCTAGGGTAACGAACCCTTATCCCGGCCGAGATCGGTGATTAGAAGGGGACGAAACTCTATCCAAGGAGAGAGAAGATGCATCGACAAAGCCAGATCTCTACCAAAAGAAGGGGGTCCCCCACCCCTGGCCTCTCTCAAAGGAAGGACGTGGCTTGGGGTCTGATTCCAGTAAATTTTTAGGCAATCGGTGATGCGTCATGAGGATTGAATGATGGACCAATTTTCTCAAGAAGCTCAGGTGTCCAAGGATTCAGCACTCGTTCAAGTGGAGTCCGAGACCCAGGCAATTGTGGAGCAATCCCCCCTTGGGCCTTCCCCAGAAGGGGAAACCGAGGCGCTTTTGGACGCCCTTCGCAAGCGTGCCCAGGCTGAAGTTCAGGCGGCGCAAACCCTCACCCAGGAAACCTATATAGCTGCAGTGCGCCAAGCCCGCGAAGCGGTGGAGCAAACTCAACTGGTGGATCCAGACGAAATTGAAGCGGCTGCCGAGCAGATCATGCAAGATGCCCAGCAAAACTGGCAGTCCGTTCTCGCGGAGATCCAAAGCTTTGGCGATCGCCTTAGCGAAGCAGCCCAGGCGGCTTGGGACGTGCTCACCCGGCCCAAGGCATAGTCCACCGCTGCGCGAGGAGACAACCTTTGGCTGCCCTAGTTTCCGCTTTCATTGCAATCACGCTTTCTCTACTCATTACTCGCATTGCCACCGAAGCCTTAACCTTCACCGGCCTTTCACGCGCCTCTGCTAAGTTCCAGGCTCGATCTGCCTTTACGGGCACCGGGTTTACCACCGCTGAGTCGGCCAGCGTCGTTGAGCATCCTGTGCGGCGACGCATTATTATGTGGCTGATGCTGCTGGGCAATGCGGGCGTGATTACGGTCATGTCCTCCTTGATTTTGACCTTTGTCTCCTCCGGGTCCTTGGGCGATGGGGTGAGTCGGTTCGCGATTCTCACCCTGGGACTGGCTTTAATCTGGGGGCTGGGCACCAATCGAGCCTTTAATCGCGTTCTGACTCGCTGGGTGCGGTGGTCTCTGCGGCGGTGGATCCGGCTCGATATCCATGACTATGCTAGTTTGCTGCATTTAAGAGATGAGTATCAGGTGATGGAGATTGCGGTGGATGAGGATAACTGGATTGCCCACAAGACCTTACAAGAATCCAAACTGCGCGATGAAGGCCTAGTGGTGTTAGGCATTGAGCGCGACGATCAGAGCTATGTGGGGGCTCCCAATGGTCAGACCTATGTTTGTCCAGGGGATTTGCTGATTCTCTATGGCCGGAGAACGGCCCTGATGGAGCTCGATCTGCGGCGCGAAGGCTGGGCCGGAGAGCAGGCCCACCACCAGGCGATCGCGGTTCAAAGGCGTTTGGAGACGGCGCAAGAAGCGCAAGATCCCTATGTAAGCAAGGAGTTGAGCAGGGATTTGAGCCAATCAACCTCGAAGTCCTAGGGGGCTGCGGATTGCCCTGGCTTTCGGGTTCCCCTTTGCCGGTGCAGGCCGCTACAATCGAGGTACGCCAACAGGTCCAACCGCCATGGACCGGAAACCTGATTCTCTTGCGGCGGGTCAATGCTGGGTAAGCGTTGCCCCAGGGGAACCCTGGCGATCCCAGGGTCTCGCGCCGGCCCCCTTCCTCACCCTCTCCCGGACTGCAGCCTCATGCCCCCCCAGCCCCTCCCTCCAGGATTTGCCTACGGCGTTCGCAAACTAGCCCGCCTGGGTTATGCCGCAAAGGGATCTGTTTATTTCACTGCGGGCATTCTTTCGGGGAAGGCAGCGTTTAATTGGGGAGGGCAGGCAGCGAGTTCCGGAGGAGCGATCCGCGCCATGGGTACGCAGTTGCCAGGACGGGCCGTGTTGGGATTTATCGCCTTTGGCCTATTTAGCTATGCACTCTGGCGGCTGGTGCAGGCGCTATTGGATCCAGAATATGGCACCCCTCTGGCCCTTAAAAACCTGGCCCAGCGACTAGGTTATGCGGTTAATGGGTTGATTTATGGTGGGCTGGGCTATACGGCACTGAGGGGGTTTATGGGCCAGGCCAAAGGCGATCGCGGGGATCAGTCTCTCCAGCAATGGGCCTCTTTGATCCTCAGTCATCCCCTGGGTCAGTGGCTGCTGGGAACGGCGGGGGCCTTTGCCATTGGGCTTGGGTTTTACTATTTTTATCGGGCTTTGCAAAAGGAATTCCGCAAGTATCTGCAGTTAGTGCAGCTCAGTCCCCAGCTAGAAAAGTGGGTCATTGAGGTGAGTCGCTTTGGACTGACGGCTCGGGGGATTGTGTTTGTGATGATTGGCACCTTTCTCATTCAGGCAGCCCACTATTCAGACCCCAGCAAAGTGCATTCTTCTGAGGGTATTCTTCAGGTGCTCGACCAAACTTTCTACGGTTCCTGGCTCTTGGGTGTGGTGGCCCTGGGGCTGGTGGCTTACAGCATTTACATGCTGATTCAGGCAAAATACCGCCGCATTGAGATTCAGCATAAGTGATAGGCCGAACTCTAGGGGAAAATGCGTTCAACAGTCCACGGTTGTTTGCTTCTGAAACCTGGTTAGCCAGGCTGTTGCCCTTCAGGGTGCTTCGTCTTTAGTTCAAGTTTTTGTCCTGTACGGAGTCTGGCGGCAGAACAAGACGGCTCCGCTCCAGGCGATCGCGGTGGAGCCGGTGCAGATACTGGGTTGGAGCGGGGGACAGGTGCGACAGGATATGCGCGATGTGCTGCGATCGTTTTTCTGGGGCGATTGGTCAGGAAATTACGGCGGTGGAGACGCTGGTAGAGCATGGACCGGACACTTGTGCGATTGTTGATTGTCCGTTGAGGGACTAAATAAATAAACCGACATCAACACCAAAATATTCAGCTAAAGCTTTCGCCTGGGCTTTGCTGATGGAACGCTTACCATTGACCACCTCAGAAACCACCCCCCGAGAACCGACAATGCCCACCAAGTCTTCCTGTCTGAGGTCTTGTGCTTCCATTAAGTGGTGTAGTACCTGAAGGGGATCACCTTCAGGAATAGGATAATGGGCTTCCTCATAGTGGGTGATCAGCACGGTCAGCAGCTCTAAAAAGGATTCCTCTGCAGGGGTTCGCTCATTTTGGAACTCCAGTCTTTCTGCCAGGGCGATCGCCTCATCACACTCTTGCTCTGACGTCAAAACTTTCGGTTGGTAGCGAGCTAGAAGTTCACCGTAGCTGCTTGGGTTAAAAGTAAGGGTCATTTTTCCACTCATCCTTGTCATAGTCCGCATGGGTCAAAACATATTTGATGTAGATACGCTGGGAACGATAGTTAATGGCAGTGATGAGGCGATCCTTGTTGCCCTTGAGGTTAAAGACCGTAAAATTTCCGACGGCTTCAGCTTTCGGATAAAGAGCCTGAACCTCAATCAGATTCTCCCATTTAGCTTTACTGGAAATTCGGTACCAACTGAATAGGGCTTCACAGGAATCAGCATGGCGATCGCAGAACTGACGTAAGATTCTTCGGCTGATGACATGCACAATTGACAATTATCACACTAATATCATATTCTCATCTTGAGAACAAAACGTTAATCAGGGCCTTCATCAAAAATAGACACAAATGTCAGCATCAGGGAATGAAATAATCATGACTAATCGAGATAAGTTCATTTGTCTGATTTATGGCTTGATTGCATTGCTAGCCTTACCTGCAACCTGGGTAAATAACATTGCCTTTATGACTCAGCCTGATCATGCGTCATTTTCAGACTTTTTTCGGGCAGCCTATGTGAATGCTGCCGCAGCTTCACTCACAAATGATTTGTTCTTGGTTGCGTTTGCGGCCTGCATCTTCATGGCCGTTGAAGGGCGAAGGCTGGCAATTCGATTCGTATGGCTATATATTGCTTTGTCTGCGCTTATTGCCATTAGTGTTACTTTTCCGCTCTTCCTCCTCGCTAGACATATTCGGCTGGCAAAGCAACAAGACATTCTTGAATCTGCTAAAACTGCATAGTACTCTGTCATTCTTCAAATGATGGGTAAAGATGCTTAAGTTTAATCCTTGCA
Organism: Lyngbya confervoides BDU141951; assembly: GCF_000817775.3. Taxonomy (GTDB): domain Bacteria; phylum Cyanobacteriota; class Cyanobacteriia; order Thermosynechococcales; family Thermosynechococcaceae; genus Lyngbya; species Lyngbya confervoides. The sequence continues at coordinate 23,350 of NZ_JTHE03000039.1, read as the reverse complement.
TCTTGTGTTGTAAATTGCCAATCGATCTTGTTGGCAGTGTCATTTCGGCGAGTTTCCCACGCAGCAACTTCTATCTTCAGCGTTTCTAGGTCTGGTATTCGCCGATCTAAGCATTGGCGCGATAAAACACTTAGCTCTATTTCTGCCATATTTAACCAACTCCCATGTTTTGGAGTGTAGTGAAAATCTAGCCGCTCCAGGATTCGACGGGCTTCGGGAGCCTCAAACGCCTTATAGAGTGAGGCTTTTACATGAGTATTCAAGTTGTCTTGAACTACCCGAATTTGAAGCGCTCCAGGGAACCCAACATCAACAAGCCATTTCATCTGCTGTGCATAATCGATTTGTGTGCGTTGCTCAGTCACTTCTACATGTCGCCAGCCGAGCAGTGGGGCAGAGAACATAAACAGATTGGCGGTTCCATTGCGCTCATATTGGTAGTCCTCCCGTGCCACCTGTCCGGGTCCTGCTGCCTGTGGGATATGTGTTTCTTTGCTCAGTTGCTTCGAGGCTTCATCAAAACAGACGAGGGGGTAGCTGGGGTCTTCACTTTGGCTGTAAAGGTCTAGGACTTCTTCCATCTGGCAGATAAAGTCTGCATCTTGCTCTGGTGGAATCACCCAGCAGTCTTTTCGCCAAGGCTTAAGTTCATTTTTTTTAGCGTTTGACGCACGGTTTCATGGGACACACTCTCCACATGTCCCAGTTCTACTAATCGCTGCGACAATAGCCGCAGTGTCCAACGACTCTGACCCTCCGGCGGATTGCTACAGGCGATGGCGATCAGGTGTGCTTCTTGATTGCCGTCCAATAGCCTCGTATAAACCCTGGTTTTGCGGCTCAGGCAAGCCTCGAACCCTTCTTCTACAAACTGTTGGCGTAAGCGCTCAACGGTTGCGGTGCCGACATCCAATGCAGCACTGATGTCAGCATCACACCAACCGCCATCAGGCTGTGACGTGTCTGCCTTGAGGAGTATCCGTGCATGAGTGATGACGTATGCGGCAGTCTTTCCGGTTTGAGTCAGTTTTTCTAAGTGTTGGCGTTCTGTTTCAGTAAGCGTCACGATGTATTTCTTGCGAGGCATATGGATGATTAAAGAATTTCACACCCTAATTATCCATCAATTCAAGAATGACGCAACAATAGCTCCTAAAGTTTTTAAACATCGCACTAGTGCTCCAACTCGAACTAAACCTTTGGGATCAGCTCCGTGAAGCCGAAGCAGCACCCACAGCGATCGCCTTCCAGCAGCTTTTGCTCTGCTTCGATGCGAAGCTGGAGCGGATGTCGGCACGTTCTGCTACATGGGGAGGCTACAAGCATGGTATGGCCTGAGTTAGATTGCATATCGCATCGTCAGAAGTTGCGACCAAGATATCCCAGTTTCCACCATCCCTAACCTGACAGCAGAAATAACTATAATGGTGAAACGAACTCGAACAAAATTATGGAGCAACCCACACCGGATCTTGATTGAAGGAGGAGATAGGCAATGACATTCGTATCTACAACAATCATGGCCGTCCGCTATGTTTGGCCTGTTCCAACACTTCATCGGTCAACGGGTGTTTTGCGGTTTTCTGACGCAGCGCCCGCATTCGATCTAAGGTCGCCTGAGCGTTCCGTGGCCGATTTTGCAGAGTTTGCTCAAGGCATATCAAAATCTCGCTATTGAGGCTCCTGCGATTCTTTTGTGCTTGACGTTTTAGATGTTGGTAGAGGTCTTCGGGCACGTTTTTAATCGTTTAGATTGGGCATCGGGCTCGTCCTTTGAATGTCAAAGTACAACCAAAATGGTTGCTATGATTGTAAGTTAAACCTTGAAGCACCCGCAATTCAAAGCATTGACACCCATTGCGAATCGGCAGGCGATCGGGCTAAGACCGCTGCTTTGGCGACGGGGTTGGTGTCAACTTGGGGATGAGAGTACAAGGGAGTGATGCGATCGCCAAGGAGGAACTGCTGGCACTGTCCAGCTAAGGAGTGAAAGTACTCAAGCCCCTATGGGTCAGGATTTCCGCAATCGTGATGGGGCGTTCAACAAATCCCATCGCCATGGCTGGGGTGGTCTGTTTTCCCAGACTCCAGCGACTGTCACGCTCAATGAAGCTCACGGGTCCAGCCCTCAGAGTTCTCGGGGGGAAGATTCTCACCGACTCGGGTGTAGACTTCATCGCCTTCAACGGTGACCTCCCCACCTTCGACGATGACCAGTTTAGGCGTGGGGACGGATTGAATCATCAGAATATGATCGGTTTAATTCGTCTCAGGACATCATTTAAAACTGGCTCGGGACAATCCCCCATATATTCAGCCTTTCGAGCTTTGTAATCGAGCGATCGCAGTTGGTCGGCCATAATCACCCCGGTTACGGCTTCCTCTTCAGGAACAGGAACATAGAAAGGATTCTGGTGCTGGGTATTGCTCACAGGACAGACAAACACACACCCCATCCGCTTATTAAATGCCCCATGACTTAAAACCAAAGCTGGCCGACGCCCCATTTGCTCATAGCCAGATTGAGGATTAAATTGCAGCCAGACAAAATCACCCCGTTTCGGAACGTACACCTACCAGTCCTCCTGACCGACAGGTTCACCCCAGTCCACCTCCGGCTCTGGCTCATCCGTCACCTGTTCCAATAGCTCCTCCAAACTCAACTCAGGCAAAGCCGGTATCGGTTCTAGGATCGCCTTACCATCCTCAACTGTAAAGGCGATCGCATCATTAGCCTGGAGCTGCAACGCCTCAACGATATGCTTGGGAATGCGAACCGCGAGGGAATTCCCCCATTTACTGACCTGAGATTTCACCAAAAGCCTCCTAAGCCCAACGGGCAATCAAGGATATATAAAGTATATTATAGCCTTACTCCAAATAAGACCCATTATCTTGACTTTGACTAAACTTTGGCAAATTTGACTAAACGCGGATTTTGTGATTTGGAACCGACGATACAAGCTGGGATACGTTTTCGATTCGTCAACCTGCTTTCGCTTAAAGGCTTTCGGTGGGGGCGATCGCTCTCCTGATCTGTCATGGGTTGAAAAGTCTCGCTGGGATGCTCTGCCTCCTGAAGATCGCCGCAAGTTTCCACCCATTGCACCAGATTTTGTCTTGGAACTAATGTCTCCTAACGATAGCCTGCATCCTGTACGGGAAAAGATGCAGGAATATCTGGATGCTGGAGTTCGGCTCGGATGGCTGATCAATCCTGAGAATCAGACGGTTGAACTTTATCGGCAAGGACAGCCGGTTGAAATTCTAGAGAAGCCTGAGGCGATCGCCAATGAAGAAGTGTTGCCAGGATTTGAGTTGAGTTTGGATTGGCTCTGGGATTCCCTAGGATAGCGTTCACTCTAAAAACTTTTGATTTTTATCCCTGAACCGCTGATAAAACTCTTCCATCAACGCAATGAATGAGGTTTCCTTATGCCAAAAGGCAGGATAATCTCCTTGTTTTTTGACTAAAAGTGCAGAGACCAAGCTTCTTTTCGAGTTTGGGAGAAGGTTTTGTGAAGGATGTCCTTGCCAAAAGTCTTGATAGCTCAGATCTTTGGGTAACTCTTGAGTCTCAGGTTGTGTGTAGTAACTGTCAACCGCTTCAGGAAACGCTGCATCTTCTTCACTTAAATCATCGACTAAAGTCTGCCCCAAAGGCGATCGCTTCAATTCCTGTTTTAATGCCTCCCGAGAAATGCCCCGTAGCTCAAACAAGAGCAATGGGTCTTGATCAAGTTCCTGGGCAATGCGATAAAAGACACCTGCCACATGCTTACAGGGATTCCCCCAGTCAGGGCAGCTACAACGCCAATCACAATCTTTTTTTGATCTCGGTAAAAAGTTAACGCCCACAGGCTTAAAGCAATCCTCGATATTCTCTGGGATTTCATTGAGCATCAACTTGGACACAAAACTCGCCTTAGAACCAATCTGTTCAATAATACTGCTCCAGTTTTTAGCACTAATCGGTGAGAGCTTGACCGTCGTGTGATAGGTTGGCTCCTTATAAACCCCAAAATACGGGTTGACATTGCCTCGAACGGAGGCGATCGCTTCCCCTTCGTGAATATTGAAACTCTTTAAGCGGTTGGACCCCGAATAAGATCGTCCACGTGACAAGCGGCCTGGATCACAGAAGCCCTCTAAGGCTTCGACAAAAGTCTTTCCCCACCAAGTTTTCGTTTTTTGAGCCATGATGTGAGTCTCCTACTCTAAGATGGCGTTTTTGTTCAAGGCAATGAGCTGTTTGAAGGTTTCATTGTCCAGTTGCGTCAGCCACGATTCATCATTGCCCACCACAGCTCCCGCTAGCTTTTTCTTGTCTTCAATCATTTGGTCAATGCGCTCCTCTAATGTGCCAATGGCCACAAATTTATGCACGAACACATTTTTCGTTTGACCAATTCGAAAGGCACGGTCGGTCGCCTGATCTTCAACGGCAGGATTCCACCAGCGATCAAAGTGGAAAACATGGTTGGCTTTGGTGAGGGTAATCCCAACCCCTCCCGCTTTCAGGGACAAAATGAACACGGAGGGTGGCGTTTCCGGATCTTGAAATTCACGAATCATCGTCTCTCGCTTCGTCCGGCTCGTTCCACCATGAATGTAATAGGTGTTGTAGAACTGTTGCCGTAGCCGATGCTGGAGGGCATCCCCAATCTCTGTAAACTGGGTAAAGATCAACAGGCTTTCGCCTTCCTCAATCACCTCAGCGGTCATTTCCTGGAGTCGGCTCAGTTTATGGGAGCGCTCTGGGGAAAAATCACTATTATCTTGGAGGAACTGCATGGGATGATTACAGATTTGCTTCAGTTTCATCAAGGTCGAGAGCATGATGCCCTGCCGCTGAATCCCCTCACTGTTCTGAAGTTCTTTGATCACGGTTTTGGTAACAGCTTCGTAGAGGGAGGCCTGTTCTTTCGTCAGGTTACAAAAGAGTTTTTGTTCAACCTTATCCGGGAGATCTGAAATGATGTCTGGATCGGTTTTAACGCGCCGCAAAATAAACGGTTCGACTAACGTCTTTAAATGTTGAGCCCGAATCGGATCATTGTTGCGTTGAATCGGGCGCTCAAAGTTGCGGCGAAATTGGGCTTCTTTGCCCAAATAGCCAGGGTTTAGAAAATTGAAGATTGACCACAAGTCTAAGAGACGATTTTCAACGGGGGTTCCCGTCAAGGCCAATCGATGGGGAGCTTTTAACTTCAAAATGGCTTTGGTTTGGGCGGCTTTGGGATTTTTGATGTTTTGGGCTTCATCAATCACAATTCGCTGCCAGTCCATGGCTTCAAACAGCTTGAGATCTTTCCGAATCAGGCTAAAGGAGGTAATCACCACATCTAGAGATTGGCAGATCTTGACGAAGTCTTGCACACTTTGAGGGCGATCGCTGCCATGATGAACAATGGCTCGAAGCTGAGGCGCAAACCGTTCCAATTCCTTCACCCAGTTCCCCAGCACGGAGGTGGGGGCAATGAGGAGGGTAGGCGGAACCTGAGTGGGCTTTGCTTTTTTGCGAGGTTGGCTGGGAGTCCGCTCTAGGACTAATCGGGCAATGACCTGAACAGTTTTCCCCAGTCCCATATCATCGGCCAGACAGCCATTGAGCCCCACACTTTCAAGGTAGCTCAGCCACGCAACCCCTCGGTCTTGATACTCTCGCAAAGTGCCCTTGAAGTCGGGCAGGGGGCCAACGGGCTTCAGCTGACTCTTGTTTTGGAGCGTGCCCAGCAACTCGTCCATGAAGCGATCGCGGGAGGCATCGAGTTCTATGTTGCTGCTAGGGTCAGCCGCAATTTGCATCAAGTCCAACAGGGATAACTTGGCTTCTCCTCCTTGATTGGCTTTCCAAAACTCCAACATCTCTTTCATTTTGCTGGGGTCGAGCTGAAGCCACTCGCCCCGAAACCGCACCAACGATGTTTTGGCATTCACCAACGATTCCCATTCCTGAAGGCTCACGGGTTCATCCCCCATAGCCAATTCGTACTGGTAATCCACCAAGTCTTCTAGGGCGAAGTACCCCTTTCCGGAACTGCTGGCACTGGCTTTTTTGCTTTGGGGCCGTAGGCGCAGTTTAGCCCGACGCTGTCCTTGGGGTGTCCACCACGCAGGAACAATTACCTTAAAGCCGGCATCTTCTAGCACCCAGGCTGATTCCTCTAAAAATTGGGCGGCCTGGTCTAGGCTAAGATAGACGCCTTCTGGGGAAGCAGTTTCCAGTCCTGGCCACAGCTCTGGGCAAATCCGAGACGCATAGCCCAGACCTTTGAGAAGCTGTTGCTCGAAGTTTTGCCCCAATGATTTGAGGGTTTTTGTGCGTTGACTCTTGGGAAACTGCCAATAGTCATGGAGGGCCAGTCGCAGGGAGGGATCGCTCACCGGAGCCACATGAAACATCAAGGCCCAAGGGTCTTCTGCTCTGTTGGGAGCTTCCAACACAAAGTAAAGCTGAAACTGTTGATTGAGTTGACTATGGGCAATTCGATCCCGCCATTGCCACCATGCTGTAAAGGGTGGAATTTTTTCGGGATGTAATCCACTAAGACTCGATTTGAGGTTAATGCAGCTCTCTAGAAGGGTGTCTGAAATTCTTTTGGTAAAAACGTTGGGAAAGTCTGTTTTGGTAATCAGTTGATTCAAAATCACTTCAGAGCAATGGCGCAGCAGGGTTTCTGGGTCATGCAGACCGTCCATCGCTTGAGGTTCCCCAAATCCGGCACAACAGACTAAGGGCATGACGGACAGCGATCGCTCTAGGAGGGTTTCATAGTCATCACTCAGAATTTCCCATTCGGGGTACAGCTCATATTTTGTTGTTTGCTTTTTGCCTGAACCGATGGACTTCTGCCGATAGGTCAGGGATGGAATAAATTGGTCTCGGGCTATGATGGATTTGAGTCCTTGGCAAAAGTGATACCAAAAGAGGATATCCGCCCCTAGTTGAATCTCTTGCAACTGAATGGAGGCAAGAAAATGGAGATCCTGGAACACTTGCAAGCCATAGGCAAGGTTACGATTAAAGCGATAGGACTGTTGATAGATGTCTAGCTTCAGACAGTCAATCTGCCACCATTGCCAGTCGAACTCAGGGGGACGATCTTCTTCGAGGTAGCGGGATAGTTCTGGGGAATGAAGGGGGACATTCTGAGCGCTGGGCAGCAGAAAATATTTGGGGGTGAGTTGGAGGTATTCGCTGACGGCACTGCCACCGCCAATTCCCAGCTCATTCACAAGCACATCCATTAACTCGGCTTCATTGAGCTGATAGGGATGGCCATTTTTGATGCGTCGCTTTTGGTCGGTCTCAATCCATAGATAAAAGCAGCCTTCCTGGATAAAGTCTGCTGCCGGATCGGGAATCCAAGTGCCGTGAATGACTTTCATTCGATGATGCTTGTGAAAGAGAATGGCTAAGCTCAGCGTATGAGATTTACTCAATGGCATCAAGTGTCAAGGATTAAGCCGTTATAAAAGTTCTCATCTGTTCTCTCACAGCACCCTTCACGGAATGAAAGGCTACAATCGTTACAGTCGATGTAACCAAGTGGTGCAACTCACCATGAAACGTGAAAGTTTAACCATTCGTTTTCCTACTGATTTATTAGCCCAGGCCAAGGCGCTTAAGGTGGATGCCGAGTCCTTATAATGATTTGGTCGTGAATGCTTTGGAACAGGAGGTCTCTCGCCGTCAAGCGTTTTCGGCCCATGAGCGCATCCAGCAGCGGCGGCAAGCCATCTTCCAGCGAACTGGAGTTCAGCCTGAATCGACGGAACTTGTTCGGGAGATGAGACAGGGGAAACACCGTCGTGCCTAAGGTTTGGTGTTTAGATTCCAGTGTTCTTATTCCGTACCTTACACCGGAGGCATTATCGGAACAGGCAACGGCGCTAATCCTGGAAGCCATTTCCTCTTCAATAGCGCTGATTAGTCCAAGTTTTGCTTGGGCTGAGGTGGGCTCTGTGTTGCGCAAAAAAGTGCGCCGCAAGTTATTGACTCCAAAAGAAGCTGGGGAGTGTTTTGAAGATTTTCAACTCAGGTCTGGCACCCACCGACATCCCAGGCTCTCCACAGCCAGTTTGAACAGTGCTTTAGCCTGATCACTCACCATTAAGCGGCAGTGAAACTGTTCAAAGGGTAAAGCCGACTGAACTTGCTCCTGCCAGGTCTGGTGCTGGCGATTTGGGGCCTGGGTTTCGATAAAGATAAATCCACTGACCAATTCCAACATCACCAATGTTGGGTCTCCAAAGAACACTTCATCCGGCCCGACACAAATCTCAATGGGCTTATCAGGCGTCTGCTGACAAGATTGCTGCTGCTCATAGGCAATAATGGCGTCCTTGAGTTTGACTTCGAGTTTGCGTAAGCCGTCTGGAGAAACACCCATTCGATGCTCTAAATGAAGCCGTTTGAAGAAGTCACACAGACTATCAGCGCCAATGCCCTGTTTGATCCCGAAACAATAGAGGATGGCCCAGACTAAGCGAGCCAGCCAAGCCAGCCCCTCTTCACTTTCCCACAGCCATGACTCTGGGTAGGTCTGTCGCCTTTCAATAGCCTGCTTATGCCGATGGACGCTACTTTTGGACATCTCAATCCGCCTGGCGGCATTGCGAATAGAACATTTTCCTTGTCCCCAAAGGGCTGCAAACACTTGCGGACAGCGTTGTGCTATTTTCATGGTGAGTGCTCTTGCTGTTGGTATCAGCTCCAGGATCAACCCTGGTTAGAGCACTCTCCCAAAAAATACATTTTTCTCAAAACTGTCCCGCCTTAAATTGGGAGCCCATTTTTTGACATGGCCAGCCAGGAAACGCCATCGCATTGCGCGAATAGGCGACTGTTCAAAGTCTTAAAATATCCCTTATCCCAAGATCAGCAAGAGCCTGAAATGCTCAAGAATCTGTTGGGATATTCGTTTTACAAAATTGATCAAGCCAGTGAAAAGGCCAAAGAGATCCGCCCAGAGTTTGGTCAAGAGATGAAGGCAGAGTATTTGTTACGGGTCGCTGATCTGGCCACTGAGATTACAGACCAGCTTAAAACCTTCCATGCTGGCAATGAAGATTCAAGTTTAAACGGTGCAGAGGAGCTGGATAAACGACGAACGGTGTATCTGGCAGAAACCACTGGAGATTTGCAAGGTCAACGCGATCGCATTAAGCGGGAGTTGGAGCAGATGAACTATCGGGTCTTACCGGATCGCCCTTTACCGGCTGATGCTAATCTGAGGAGCGACGTCAAAAAATATCTAGAGCAAAGTACCCTATCCATTCATTTAGTGGGGGCGCGATACGGCGTCGTACCCGAAGGTGAAGAACGATCATCCATCGTGGTGCAACATGAACTGGCAGTTGATCAAGCCCAACAGGACACCCATTTCCAGCGTGTTGTCTGGCTCAGTCCAGAGGGGCAGAAGCTTGACCCTCGAATTGAAAAAATTAGACAGAACCTGCGTAACGATGCTGAGCTGTTGCAATTGAGCATCGAGGATTTGAAGAGCCATATTCAGGAAAAGCTAAAGCAGCTGCAGCCGATATCGTCTCCTCAATCCCCACCGCCTGAGCTGATTCGGATTTATTTAATTTGTGATCGCAATGACAGAGAGGACATTGCCCCAGTGGAAGATTTTCTGTTTGATCAGGGCTATGAAATCTTAACGCCCATGTTTGGGGAAGAGGCCCAGGAGGTTCGTCGTCAAGAACATGAAGCATATCTGGAGATGTGTGATGCCGTGTTGATTTATTACGGGGCTGGAGATGAACGGTGGCAACGCGAGCAAATCCAATATTTACGCAAAGTTGCAGGATTGACCCATCGGACGCGCCCTTTATTGGCTAAGGCTATTTTGAAGCGGGATCCGTCAACCCAACCCAAACAGCAGTTACGCACTCGTGAGGCAATCGTCTTAGAAAGTTTCGGGGCATTTGAGCCTGAGGTTTTGGCTCCCTTTTTGGATGCAATCGCCCAAGGGCAACGGGGGGCCACACCATGATCACCACCGAGACACTCACCCATCCATTTCCAGGGTTGCGGCCGTTTCAGGAAGATGAAAGCCACCTATTCTTTGGGCGAGAGGAGCAAACCGATGAGTTGATGCGAAGGCTCAAGCAGCATCGCTTTTTGGCGGTGGTCGGGACCTCGGGGAGTGGAAAATCCTCGCTGGTCCGGGCTGGATTGTTGCCCTCTCTCTATCGCGGATTTATGACCCAAGCCGGGTCGCGCTGGCAGGTGGCCATTTTGCGCCCAGGCGATCGCCCGATTGCCAACTTAGCAGCGGCGCTGAGCCAGACGTTTGCGGACCATTCTCCCCTTGACGATCCTGATCTCCACCGTATGGTGACGGAAACAACGTTACGGCGCGGGGCACTGGGAATGGTGGAAGTGGTGCAGCACAACCAGATGCCGACCCCAACCAATTTGCTTGTGGTGGTCGACCAGTTTGAGGAACTCTTTCGATTTAAGCAACGAGCCCAAGGGCAAGACGCGAACCCTAAATTCGACAATGCCGCAGAAGAGACGGCCGCATTTGTGAAGCTATTATTGGCCGCAGTCCAGCAAGAGGAGGTCGAGATTTATGTGGTCATCACCCTGCGATCTGATTTCCTGGGAGACTGTGCCCAGTTCCGGGATTTGCCGGAGGCGATGAATGAGAGCCAGTACCTGATTCCCCGGATGACGCGGGAGCAAAAACGACGGGCAATTGAGGGGCCGGTGGCAGTCTGCCAGGGCAAAATAACACCGTTACTGGTGAATCAACTTTTGAATGATGTGGGAGATAACCCGGATCAATTGCCCGTGTTGCAACATGCCTTGATGCGGACTTGGGAGAAATGGCGCTCCGAGTCCGATCCCCATCAGGCCATCGATCTTCAACATTACCAAGCGATTGGGGGGATGGCCCAGGCGCTTTCCCAGCATGCGGATGAAATTTATCTGGGATTGCCGGACGATCGGGCCAGGAAGATTGCTGAAATCTTGTTTAAGGCTTTGACCGAGATGGGAACGGATAATCGGGGGATTCGACGACCGACAACGTTGAGTCAGATCTGTGCAGTGGCGGCGGCGGAAACCCAGGATGTGATCGCGGTAGTGAATGCGTTTCGGGGACCGGGAAAGTCATTTATTATGCCGCCAGTGGGGGATGCGCTCACGGGAGAGACGGTGTTGGATATTTCCCATGAAAGCTTGATGCGAGTGTGGAAAGAATTGCAAAAATGGGTCGATCAAGAGGCCCAATCAGTCCAAATCTATCAGCGACTGGCCGATACCGCTCGTCGCTTCCAGGCGGGGACGGCCCCGTATCTCCAAGATCCAGAGTTGTCAATTGTGAAGAGTTGGCGCAACGAAATACAACCCAATGAAGCGTGGGGCAAACGATATGACCCAGATTTTGAACTCGCAATGCAGTTCTTGGACGAGAGTGCGATCTCAGCAGACAAGGCGGAACGGCAGCGACGGCGACAGCGGCGTTGGGTTCTGTTGGTCATGGGCGGAGCCACGGTGTTTTCTAGTCTCGTTGCACTCTTTGCTGTCTATCAACTTCAGCAGGCAGAATTTCAACGGATGAGGCAATATGAAGTGACTGCAAAACTGCTGACCCAAACCAATCCGCTTGAAGGATTGAAAAATGGCATTGCTGCCGTGGGGTTAGGACGATCGAATTTTCTTAAATTTCCCAATCTTAAGCAGTCTGATTTAGTTTCAGAGGATATTTTGCTTCAGCCATCTAATCAGGTTTTATCGAAGATTTTGAGAGGCCATGAGGCCAGTGTCGGGTCCGTGGCCTTCAGTCCCGATGGCCAGTCCATCGTCAGTGGCAGTTCTGACCAGACCGTGCGGCTGTGGGA
>NZ_JTHE03000039.1:0-11391 GCF_000817775.3 Lyngbya confervoides BDU141951 | reverse complement strand
CTGACCAGACCGTGCGGCTGTGGGACCTCGATGGCAACCCGATTGGAAAACCCTTCCAGGGCCATGAGGACTGGGTCTGGTCCGTGGCCTTCAGTCCCGATGGCCAGTCCATCGTCAGTGGCAGTTCTGACCAGACCGTGCGGCTGTGGGACCTCGATGGCAACCCGATTGGAAAACCCTTCCAGGGCCATGAGGACTGGGTCTGGTCCGTGGCCTTCAGTCCCGATGGCCAGTCCATCGTCAGTGGCAGTTCTGACCAGACCGTGCGGCTGTGGGACCTCGATGGCAACCCGATTGGAAAACCCTTCCAGGGCCATGAGGACTGGGTCTGGTCCGTGGCCTTCAGTCCCGATGGCCAGTCCATCGTCAGTGGCAGTTCTGACCAGACCGTCAGACTCTGGAGTCAGTGGCCTTGGACAGGATGGCTACAAATCGCATGCCAACATCTTTCACGTAGCGATCGGGTTGATAAGGTCTCAAAGGAAGCCCATCGGACTTGTCAACAGTATGTCTGGTCTAAAAGTGATACGGAGTAGTGGCCTTTCATTTGACCCAGCATCCTCGTTCACAGGATGATCCCTTCTAGTTCAGGAGTGAGCAATATTCAACCATAGTCAGATTATGTAGGTCATATTTCTAAACCCAAGTATACGTCAATGGCGCTTTCCGTATACTAGGCAGAAAAGACCCATTATCTTGACTTTGACTAAACTTTGACAAACAAGCCGTGGTATAATCCTGGAACGTTCTTAGATCTCCTGAAAAGGTTGCGATGACTGCCGTCACCCTTGATCTATCACCCATTGCAACACTCAGCGATGCTCAGTTTGACCAGCTCTGTGCCGCAAATCCTGAAATCAAATTAGAGCGCTCACCCAAAGGAGAACTTGTGATTATGCCTCCTACTGGTGGTGAGACTGGACGCATTAACTCCAAACTGACTTCGCGTTTCGTGGTCTGGAATGAGAATTGTGGACTGGGGGAAGTTTTTGACTCGTCAACCTGTTTCAGAATGAAGGCCTCCGGTGGGGGCGATCGCTCACCGGATGTGTCTTGGGTTGAGAAGTCGCGCTGGAAAGCTCTTTCAGCGGAGGACCGGCGCAAGTTCCCACCGATCGCGCCTGATTTTGTGTTGGAACTCCTATCCCCAACCGATAGCCTCTACGCCACACGAGAAAAAATGGCGGAGTACCTGACGGCGGGGGTTCGCCTGGGGTGGCTCATTAATCCTGAGAACCAAACGGTTGAGGTCTATCAGCAAGACCAGCCAGTTAAGACTCTAGAGAAGCCTGAGGCGATCTCAGATGAAACCGTATTGCCAGGATTCCAACTGAGCTTGGATTGGCTCTGGAATTCATAGCTGCAGTTGAACATCATGGCTCGTCCTACTTCCGAAAAATGCCGCCGCTGCGCCCAGCAATCTGTGGAGGTGGCCCAGGCCAAGGATTGCTGGGAGGGCCAAAAGTGCCACGTTCGGCGATCCAATTACAAAACGCGGGATTTGCGAAATCGACAGCGCCGCAAGCAATATCGGATGACTCAGGAGGGATCTCCTGTAGAGGCTGAGGGCTTGACTGCCACTGGGGGATCGATGACGACCCAGGTGATCGCGGTGCCGGTGCCGGAGTCAGTGGCGGCCATCGTTCATCTCTGGCGGCAGAACAAGACTGCGCCGCTTCACGCCATCGGTGCGGAGCTGCTCCGAAATGGGGAGAAGGCGATCGTGGTGGAGCCGGTGCATACCCTGGGCTGGACTGCGATGCAGGTCAAGCAATACATGCGCGACGTGCTGCAATCGCTCTCTGAGCATGTGGGGCAAGAGATTGACAAGTTTGAGGCTCAGGTGGAACATGGGCCGGACACATGTCGGATTGAGGATTGTCCGTTGCACAGGGCTGGGGGATAGCAATGCTCCAACTCGAACTTAACCTCTGGGACCAACTCAAAGAAGCTGAGGCTGCACCTACGGCGATCGCCTTCCAGCAGCTTTTGCTGTGCTTCGATGCAGAGTTGGAGCGGATGAGTGCCAAAGAGAAAATGCAGCAGGGGGCTGAGGCCATTCAACAGCTTGCGGAGTTGTTGGCCCTGCGAGCGGAATCCTATTTTGAGGAGTGGCAGCAGCGGTATGACCCTACGGGTCCCAGCCTGGAATCGGACGATTTTGCAGACTTGGTGCGGCAGAGCTTTAGCCTGGAGCTGGAAGACCTGATCACAGACCCGGATCCCACCTTTCGATTGCCCAATCAATCCGAGGGTTTCAGTCACTCCCTGGTTTCTGCAATGTCGAAAGATGACCTGCTGGAGCTGCTGGAAGACTCGGAGATTCAGCAAGAACCGGCGATCGCTCAGATGCCCTACGATGAGGATGTTTCAGCTTGGATTGCCCTAGTGCGATCGTGCTTGGAGGCGCTTGATGGGCGATCTGAGTTGCTCGAGGTGATTCGAGGGACGGCGCTCAGTCCGGTGATGGTCTGGATGGCACTGCTCCTCGGGGGATTCCGGCTGGAGAAGCAGGGGGATTTTTACCGAGGAGACGTGCTAGTGGGGTAGGGGCGATCGCTTAATACCGGTCGGAGACTATCGCGGGAGCAAGCTGAAAATGTATGGTCGAAGACCGACCGTAGGTCATCACGCTAACGCGCGAAAGGAAAAAGATGCTTATCATTACCGATAACAGGCGCAGAGAGGAAACGACAAAAATCATTTTGTAGTGGAAAAAGGGTAAAAAGGCAAGAGAGCAAAGGGCTAGGAGTTCCTCGAAGCAGACATCGCCAACCGAAAACCGTAGAAGTCGTACCGAACGCCCGGAACATTCCTGTCGCGATCCGCCGAACGGCAGCTCCCCGGATCGTAGACCCAGGAGCCGCCACGCAGGACACGCCTTTCTCCACTCCCCGATTCCCAGGCGCTCCCATCACTCGGCGCTCCGTTGTAATTATCATGCCAACGATCTTGACACCATTCCCAGGCGTTTCCATGCATGTCGTACAAGCCAAACCCATTGGGCGGGAAAATTCCAACCTCCGTTGTCTGCTCGCGGTATTCTCCCTTGGGCCCAGAACCATAGCTGTAGTTGCCATTGTAATTGGCAAATGTTGGACTGAGCGTTGCTCCAAAGTAAAACGGGGTCGTCGTTCCTGCTCGACAAGCATATTCCCATTCCGCTTCACTCGGTAATCGATAGGCTCGCCCCCTTTGATTCGATAGCTTCTCACAAAACGCGATCGCGTCGTTCCAGCTCACGCTCTCCACAGGGCGATTGGCTCCCTTGAAGGCGGAGGGGTTACTCCCCATCACCGCCTCCCATTGGGCTTGGGTCACCGGGTAACGGCCTAAATAAAAGCCAGGCACGTTTACTTCATGTTGTGGCCCCTCAGCATCCGTTCGCTCTAGTTCTCCCGAGGGCGATCCCATGGTGAAACGTCCACCGGGTATCCACACCATTTCTAGCTCAATACCTGTCTTGAGCCGTTCAACGTAGGCTTCAGCCGTATGATTGATGCCTTCTTTGATTGCTCCATCGCGATTCAGCGTGACAACCTCAAACCTAAACTGTTGATGCGCTAGACCTGGCTTCCCGGCGCTTTCTTCTTTTCTCTCTAAAACCTTCAAATACAAATCCCCTCGTTCAGGCCCTCGACGACTGAATTGTCCTTTTGCCTTTAACCGTAGTAATTGGCCAGACTTTACACCTTTAGGAATTTTGACGACGACCGAACCATCACCCAGCTCAATGCTTTTACGGACTCCTTCCTTCATCTCATAGGATGTTAACCATAGGTCTTGACGGATATCGAGCTGTTCTTCAATCTCTTCGATCTTGATCGCCTCTGATTTTATCGATTCCCTAGAGGGCAAATGAGCCGTCTGCACGGTCGTATACCGCTCATATCGACTCCACCAGGCACTGACATTTCGCGGTCGCTCGGAAATCTCCAATCGAAGCGCCGCGCTCACCATCGATTGCCATGGCTCCTTGAGCGACGGTTCCCAGCTCTTCGATTTCCCTAGTACCCGACTCAAGGCTCCAGGCGGGAGCTGACCCGCTAACATTTCATGCAGTACCATCCCTAGCTCGTAGATATCGCTGGCACTGCCAATCTCTCCGGCAATCATCAATTCAGGGGGGGCATAGTCCTCAGTCCGCGCAATCGTACTGCTTTCCGTCTGCTCTCGCCGCGCTGCCCCAAAATCAATCAGGACAACCCGGCCTTCATCAGTCAGCATGACGTTATCCGGCTTAATATCCAGGTGATACAGCGGTGGATCTTGACGATGAACTTCATCTAATGCTGAAACCAAGACGTTCATAATTTCTACAACACGAGCTTCGGACAAGCCGCTTCCCGCTGCTTTCGCGATCGCCAACTCATCCTTCAGCGTTCGACCCTCCAGGAGTGTCATCACTAGGTAGACCGTGTTGTTCTCCTCAAACAGATTGAGGACCCGCACAATGTTGGGATGAATCAGCCGAAATAACACGCGCCCTTCACGCTTAAACCGATTCATCCAGCGATCGTAGGGTTCTTTATAATCACTGGTGCGATAGATGAGGTGACCGGTCCGGCCTTCTCGACGCGCGTAGTCCTGGGGATAATATTCCTTAATCGCTACTGAGCTATCAAAGCCTCTTGAATAGGCCCGATAGGTAACGCCAAACCCACCTCTGCCCAAAACCTCTTCAATTCGGTACTCGCCCCCAGCAAGAGTCACCCCCGGTGCTAATAAATCTCGATACAGATCTTCAAAAAGAACGCCACAGACGGGACAAGTAGGTAGACTTGCCGATATTTCAGAGGTTCTACAATTGATACAGCGCATAGGGCTCCAATGGGACGCTCGGAGTCACTTTATCTTACAGAATGAAGGCCGGGAGAATAGAAACTATGTTATCGTGATAACAACCCATTCTTATTGTTAGCTTAATGTGGGTACCCATATGAAAACTACGGTTGAACTCAATGATGCTCTGATGGTGAGGGCTAAGACGTTAGCCTCGCAGCGTCAGCAAACCTTCAAAAGTATTTTAGAAATGGCCCTGCGACAGTTTTTAGATGACAACTCAGAGCCTCAAGGTGCTTTCACGCTGCGCAAACATTCCTTTGGCGGGCAGGGCATCAAACCTCCTTTAAGGGAAGGGCATTGGACCGAGATTCGGGAGCACATTTATGAGGGCCGGGGTGGGTGATCGCTGTTGATACCAACATCCTCGTGTACGCCCATCGCGCAGATTCAGAATGGCATCAGCCTGCAGATCGTTGTTTGACAGGGCTAGCAGAATCTGGCAATCCCTGGGCAATTCCCTGGCCCTGTCTGCACGAATTTTTGGCAATCGCCACCCATCCGCGTATCTATGATCCTCCTACTCCGTTAAACGATGCGATTGAGCAGGTGAACTGCTGGTTAGAAGTGCCCACCTTGGTTTTGCTGAGTGAAAGTGCAGGGTACTGGGAGTCTCTTGAACCCTTGTTATCAAAGGGGCGCATTCTTGGACCCAAAGTTCACGATGCTCGCATTGCAGCCCTTTGCCAGCAACATGGGGTGACAGAGTTGTGGACTGCAGATCGAGACTTCAATCGCTTCTCATCAATTCATGCGATTAATCCCCTCGTAAACGCTAAACCTGAAAGTTAAGCTCCCATCGTGGCTTGAGAAATGGTTTTCTGTAAGGAGATTAACGTTCGTTTGAAGTGCTCTGCCCTGGCTCGAAAATCTTCTCCTTTTCCAAGCTCAAAAGCTAAACCTTTACGACCTGTAAACAACCGAAGATACACTTTGCTCTCCTCATCTTGAGTGTGCATCACGGGATAAAATTGGTGAATTCCAGCTTGGTGAAAGGCATTCAGAACTTCATCAACGCTCTGCACCTCTCGATCTGGGATATGAGGCGGCGCATCGGTGATCAACACAATCACTTTCTTTGCCTCCGGCTCAAAGGGCTGCTGGGTGGCGTAGAGCAAAGCATCTAAGCTACTTTCCGGGCGATCGCCCCCACCCCCAGCCTTCAGCTTCCCCACCTGCGCCTGAAAACTTTTCGCATCTTTCGTAAATACCTCTCCATCAAAGGTCAACACTCGATGCTCCTCTCCATAAAGGCGATCGCGAAACTCTAACAACCCGACGCGCGACTCGACTCCATCCTCTTCTATTGCTTCTACCACACTAACAATCGCGTCGCGTATCGCATCAATCTCACCCTGCATACTGCCAGTGCAGTCTAGGACAAACAGAATATCCGCCTTAGCTTGCGATCGCTGGGCAGCAAACGCCTCCATCTTGGCGTTCAGCTTCTCGGCAATCGATACAGGCTGCGTCTGCTTTACTGTTTCGCCTGTGACCTCCTCCTCAAACTTCAGACCGCACTCATTACAAAATTTGGCCGCATCGGCATTGGCTGCACCACAATCTAGACAATTTTTTGCCATCATTAACTCTCCTCACTGAATTCAACTCGTAGAAACACATCCCCTAACTTCAAGCGATCGCCGTGCTTAAGCAGAACGGTTTGACCTTTGGGGAGAACCCGACCGCTATGTAAAGTTCCATTGGTGCTTCCATTATCGCCAGCACTGTATTGTTTGCCATTGCGTGAGACCAGCAAATGTCTACGACTAATACTCACATCATTGCCAGCAATATCTCCTCGACCAATAATTCGAGTTTCTCCTTCCGCTAAGTCGAGGGGTAGACAAGCATTCCGATTCGTCCCTGACTCAACCCATAGCATCGGGAAACCCAACGTGAACTTAGGCTCAATGATTTCGGTCGGCTCGAGTTCCCTGATATTGAGCAGGTCTAAAATTGCGTCAATGCTATCAATGCGTTCCTCTACCTGGATCTTGACCATCAACGCGATCGCTTCCTGACTATTTGGATATATCTCGCCGCTAAAATCCCTCAGATCAATGGCTTCTGTAGGCTCCGGTTTACGCTTAAGATAACCATTGAAAAAATGCTCAAGTCGATTCCAGCCCTGCCGTTGCCAGAAATGTTGACCCATTTCTAGCTCATATAGAATATGACCGATAGCATAGATATCGGTGCGGGCGTCGGCCAGTATTGAGCCTTCAATAATCGCTTCTGGCGGCAGGTAGGGGGGCGTCCCCATAATCTCTCCAGTACGAGTAATCCCTTTTCCCCGAAATTTGGAAATCCCAAAATCAATAATCTTGAGCGCACAAGCAGGGTTGACCAAAATGTTATTGGGTTTGAGATCCCGATGAATAATGTTATTTCGATGGGCATCTCGGACTCCCCAAAGCAACTGTTGAAATATTTCTCGTTTCTGTTCCAGCGTCAACTCCCTAGACTCAAGCCAATCGTCCAGGGACCTGGCTTGATAATATTCAAATAAAATCAGGTAAGTTGCCGCATCCCACTGATACAGCCCAACTGACGGAACGATATAGGGCGAATCAATCATAACGTCTGCTTCCAATTTGACCCGATCGCACAGGACACTGTCGGGCTCCAGATCCTGGATCACCTTGAGAGCATAGAGTTGATTGGTTTTGGGATCACGGACTTTCCAAACGCTCCCAAAGGCCCCGGTTCCCAGCAGTTCTAACAGCTCAATCTCAGTAATATCACCCATCTCGACTGGGATACGACCCGAGGGCATGAGCTCAAGCGGTTCGGTCACAGTGTCTCCTTATACCTAACTTGGTTGCATGAGGGTACGATTAGAGGACAGACCTTGATGGGCTTCCCTGATCGTTTCCGCATCATGTCTGGTATGTACTGGATGCTGCCATAAAACTAGCGTTTGGTTGTCCTTGCTGTCCGCAGCTCGGGCGGCCTGGATGAGTTGTTCAGCGATTTCTTCCAAAGGAGCTTGATTTTCTAGGATGGACCCAATGGTCTCGTCACTCAAATCTCCATTGACTCCATCGGAACAAAGTAAGAGGCGATCGCCCACCGCAAGCGGTATCTCGTAAAAGGGCAACGGGTCAGGCAGCTCATCACAACCCAGATAGAGTTCCAACACGTTTTTGTAAGAATGATGTTCTGCCACTTCTGGACTGATTTGTCCCCCTTTTAGTAAGGCATTCGTCACAGTATGGTCTTCCGTAATCTGTCTTAATTCTCCTGTTGTTCCCTGCCAATGATATAAGGGGCTATCGCCCAGATTGCTCACCCAAGCCCGATCATGACTGACTAAAGCTAAGACTAGGGTCGCGCCAGCAACGCCCCAATTATTACTGCTGATCATCCGTTTGAGAAAAGTGTTCGCCTGGGTTATCGCCGAGTAAACGGCTGCTTCTATTTGGGCAGTAGTTCGGGGAGGAAGCGGGCCTTTCGGGTTGATACTGGGCCGAATCAGCAATTCCTCTAGCAGGGTTCCACTAATTTTTCGCAGACCTTCCTGACTCACATCCTCTCCATGGGCATGCCCTCCCATTCCATCCGCAATACTGAGGAGATATAGCGGACCATTCATCCCTTGCCCTGGAAGAGAAAGCACCTGGACACTGTCTTCGTTATTGGGACGCTGATTGACTTCGCTGCGAACTACACATTGAACTCGCTCGTCCAGGGGCACTGTCGTCATAACCATTCCCGACTGGAATCAAAATTTCATTGTATTCTAGCAAAGCCTCGTCCTGTGATTCTAGATGTTAAGTTTTCCGACACCTTTAAGATTTCTCGCGTAAAATATCGGCCTATAGGGTCTTGTATGGTAACTGATTGAGCATGAGCAGGTTGATCCGGACCGTTCAACGCTGGCTGGCAACTCGACTGAAAAAATTAGTGCGCTGGGTTGAGACTTGGCCAACTCATTCCCTCAGCCGCTTCTATCGAACGACAATTCCAAATATTCGGCAGTCTATGACTCGACTGTGGAGTGTGGTTCCAAAACTCAAACCCTTTGCCAGCGTTCCTAAACTCATTGTTGAAAACCCGCAGTCTGACAAAAAACGCTCCACCTACCCCCTGCTTCGCCAGTCTTATTTCTTTGGTCGCGATCCCAACCAGAGTCAGATTCAAATTAAGCACACTTCCGTGAGTGGGCAGCATTTTTCTCTGCATCGAACAGAGTCCGGTAATTACAAGATCCTGGACGAAAACTCCCGCTATGGACTGTACTACCGCGGTCAGCAAGTCAAGGAGCATTTCCTCAAACCTGGCGATAAACTCTCGCTCGCTGATCCCCGATTGGCCGATGTCGTTACTCTCACGTATGAATATCCAGCTCCGTTACCCCATCGACTGGAGAAGGGGAGCGCCTATGCTGCTATTGCGATCGCCCTGGGCTTGGGTCTGCTTTTCCTGACCCCGATTCTTCCCAATGTCAGTCGTCTCCCAGAACTGAATCTCAAACCCACGGTTGTCCTGGCTCGCGGAGGGGAGGAGCTGTTCAATCCGTTGACCTTTAGCCCCGAATTTAAGCACCGGAACTCCCAGCGCCTCAAAGATTTTCCTCAAGCGGTGCGCGATGCCCTCCTGGCTTCCGAAGACAGCCGATTTTACTGGCATCCAGGGGTTGATCCCCTTGGGATTACCCGAGCAATTGCACTACGGGGCTCCGGCCAGGTTCAGGGAGCCAGCACCCTAACCCAGCAGGTTGCCCGCAGTTTATTTCCCTACGTGGGTGGCAGTGAGTTTACTCTCACACGCAAAATTCGGGAGGCGTTGGTCGCCCTGAAGCTAGAGATCTTTCACAGCAAAGATTTTGTCCTGCTAGCCTACCTAAACAATATTTACCTGGGCGATCGCATCTACGGCTTTTTAGATGCTGCCCCGATATATTTTGGTAAGCCCTTGGGGCAGACAAATCTGCAAGAGGCGGCAACCCTGGTGACGCTCCTTCCCCAGCCCAATCGGTTTGCCTACGGGATGTGCGATCGTGATTCTTCGGTCCATCAAGAACTTAAGAATGCCCGCGATCGCGTGATTGAACGCATGGCGGATCAAGGCCGGATCAAGGCTCAAGAGGCGGTGAATGCGACCCGGACACCCATCCAACCCAGTCCAGACTTTTGTCGCAACCTCGATGCGGTTCAAAAGGCTCCCTACCTTACCGATTACACCCTCTATCGCGAGTTTCCAAAACTGCTAGCCATGAAGGCTGATGAAGGAAATTTCGTCATTTCTTCCACCCTGGACTATCCGCTACAACGAGAAGCGACCGCCAGTCTAGAGCGGGCTTTGGCACAGCACGGCATTCCTGAACGGTTTGACCAGGGGGCTATATTAACCCTGGACGCCCAGACGGGAGGTATCTTGGCGATGGTAGGCGGCAGAAACTATTCCCCAGGTAGTTTCAATCGAGCAATCGATGCACAACGACAACCTGGATCAACTTTTAAGCTCTTTACCTATTTGGCTGCCTTGGAAAAGGGAATTGAACCTAGCGATCGCTTTTCCTGTGCAGCTCTTGTCTGGCAGGGGCAATCCTATGATCCTTGTCAGCGAGCAGGTGCCCAAGGTTCTATTTCTGTAGCACAGGGGTTCGCTCTCTCGGAAAATCCCATCGCTTTGCGGCTGGCTCAGAAGGTGACAATCCCCACGGTTCTCGAAACGGCGAAACGCCTAGGGGTTAGTTCGGCATTGGAACAGACTCCAGGGGTAATCCTTGGGCAAAGTGAGGTCACCCTTTTGGAGATGACCCGTGCATACACAGCGATCGCCAACGGAGGCAAACTCGTCCGAGCCCACACTATCGCTCAAATCCAAGACAGCAACCGTTGTACGGATAATCAGCAGGTGGAAAGCTGTACCGTAATCTATAAGAGTGATTTGGAACCCCAAGCCCAGCAACAAAAGATTCAGCTAGAGGACACTCAGGCTTTGACTCAGATGCTACAGCAGGTCGTTGATGAAGGAACTGGCACCAATGCCACGCTCGCTGGGGTCAGCGTGGCTGGTAAAACGGGCACAACGGACGATCGCCGAGATTTGTGGTTTATTGGCTTTCTTCCACAGCAACAATGGGTGACTGGCGTTTGGCTCGGGAATGACTCTGGGGAGGCGACCAATTCAGAAAGCAGTCGTGCGGCTCAGGTCTGGGCTGATTATATGGCTAAGGCAATTCGGCAATGATCTAAAACCATGCTTGTTCCCTATTGCGATCGCGCTGACGCGTGAAAGGAGAATTTGTTAATCATTGCCTCCTATCGTTGCACATCAGTATATTTCATGAAATCAATATGTACTGGGAAAAGGGTAAAAAGGCAAGAGAGCAAAGGGCTAGGAGACCCTCGAAGCAGACAACGCCAACCGAAAACCGCCGTTGAGGTCCCGACCGCCCGGAACAAACCTGTAGCGATTCGCCGAACGGCAGAACCACGGACCGTAGTCCCAGGAGCCGCCCCGCAGGACACGTCTTTCTTCACTCCCCGATTCCCAGACACTGCCATCTGTAGGCGCACCATTGTAATTTTCGTGCCA
>NZ_JTHE03000038.1 GCF_000817775.3 Lyngbya confervoides BDU141951 | reverse complement strand
ATTCTTCCTGGAGTCAGAGGAGTCCTGTTGGAGGTGATGGTTGAGTTCACCATCGAGTGCCCGCTCGACCAAGCGTTTGGTCAACTGCTTGAGCAATCCTGACTCACCCAAAATTGCTTCCGGGCTGTAGTCTTCTGCCAGGAGTTGGTCTAGCAGTTCATCAACTCGATTAGGCTGTTGTTTTTTACGAGGCATAAGGGAATCTCCTTTGTTAACTGGATTCTACTTCCCTTACACAAAATTCTGATCAGTCTCCATTTGGAATGACTCGATTTGGAGGATCTATTCTCCTGTTTAACTTGACCTATTCTTAACTTTATTTGTTTTTCTAGCTTTTCCTGCTTTGCAACCATGAAGTTGTCAGGCAATGAGCCGTTTTCCGAGCCGATGGCGGTAAGGCAACAGTGAGTTGTTCAGTCTGTGGGGACCCCGGAATTTCCTGGAGTCTGGATCACAGATCCTCAGTTTGCTGAACGGCATAGAGAATGGCATTTTTGCCGTTGCGCTTCACGGCATACATTAAGGCATCAGACCGCTGGAGCAGTGTCTCAATGGAATCGTCCAACGTAAGATAGCTCATCACGCCGATACTAAAGGTGATGGTCCAGTTCTGCAACTGCATTGCTTGCAACAAGCTTGCCTGAATACGGGGCACCACCACCTCCGCCCTGGCTGCGTCGGTGTTCATCAGCAGCACGATAAACTCGTCTCCCCCCATGCGAATCACGCGATCGCAACTTCTCACGCTCCCTAATAGCTCAGTGACCACGGTTGTTAGAACGGCGTCCCCTATTTGATGGCCGAATTGATCATTGATCTGCTTAAAATTGTCCAGGTCAAGGTACATGACCGTGAGCGGGTTGCGGTCAGACTGGGCCTTAACGAGGGCCAGCGATTCGTAAAAAGCCCGCCGATTAAAGGCGCCAGTGAGGGTGTCCAGGCGCGCTAGCTGCTTTTCTTGAACCAATAAATGTTTAACCTCGGCGGTGAGGGCGGAGACGATTGAGAAAAAAATGAATCGGGTCAGCGTGTTCCACCCCTCGTAGGCGAGCGAGGGCAGAGATTCCCCGGCCAGTTTATTGGCAATTAGCCAGAGGATCGCGCAGAGGAGAGAGATGGCATAGGCCCCGCGCTGGCTAATGGACCAGGCCACCAGGGAGATGGGCAGTAGATAAAAGACGGCAAAGGACAGCTCATAGCCGCTCCCATAATCCAGCAGCGTTAGGCCAATGATTAACCCCAGGGTCAGGCTCCAAAGCGTGACGCGAGATTGGCGATCTAGTGCCTCCAAGATAGTGCGAACAGAAATCATGTAGGGTGCAATGTTCAGGGCGATCATCAGGGTCCCTTCCCTGGATTGTTCCCTAAACCAACGCTGCAGCCCTCTCACCGGGGACCGGATTTCATCCAGCGATCGAGCCACCGTAACAGCACGAACCCCAGCCCAATTGAGGTGACCATGATTAGCCAAAATCCATCCACCCAAGGCTGGTTTAAATCCATGGCGATGCCCCCAATGGCTGGCCCCACAAAGTATCCAACGGCCCAACATTGGGAATTGATGGAAAGATAAACCCCGCGCAGATTGTGGGGCGCCAGTTCTACCACCAGGGCAGAGGCGACGGGAGTATAGCTCACCGTGGCGATCGCCAGCAGCAGCATGGCTAACCCTGTGCCCGGATAGGTCAGGCCAGGAAGCCTGCTAGCGGTAGCCACCCCCGCAAATCCCAGTCCCCAAAACAGCAGGGAAATTCCCAGGGCCTGGGCATAGCGATAGCGCTGCAAGAACTTGGCGGTGGGAATTTGCAAGAGAACCGAAAAAATCAGGTTGAGGGTAAAGAAAATGCTGATTTGCAGCTCAGATATTCCCTGGCCCTGGTCTGCAAAGTTTTTCAGATAAAGCGGGAGAGTGTTGATCATGAGGGCAATGTAGCCGGTGATCTGGCAGTTGACTAAGGCATAGAGGAGCAGGCGGCGATCCGTGATCGCTTGTTTCCAGGCGCCCCAGCCCGGCTTGCCCGTAGCGCCGGGCGCGGCAGTTTCTGGCAGCAGCACATACACCAGACCCAGAAAGATCCAAAAGCTAATCCCATCTCCAATAAAGAGCCAGCGATAGACCTCCGCCAGCGAGATGAGCAGTCCGCCCACAATGACGCCGAGGCCCTGCCCCACGCTATCGGCTAGCCGGGTCAGGGCGTAGGCCTGCCGCCGCTGATCTGGTTTGCTCAGGTCTGCCACCATGGTTTCAGTGGCGGGCCAGTAAAGGCCGGTCCCAAAGCCCAAGAGCATATTGCCTCCAAATAAGCCCCAACGGTTCTGGCTTATGCCCAGCACTAAAGCGCCCAACCCGGCGATAAAGAGGGACAGAAACAGCGTCCGTCGACGTCCCCAGCCTTCGGAATCTACCCATAGCCCCCCTAAAAAGCGTCCGGCTACGCCGGTGAGGGCGGCACTGGACACCCCAAAGCCAACGGTTGTGGCGCTGAGCCCCACTTTATTCACAAAGAAGATGGGCAGATAAAATAGGGTGAACCCGGTGCCAATGGCAGAAAGAAGCCGCCCTAGGGCTAGAATCCAAATTTCGCGGGAATATTGATTCAGGCCAAGGGCAGGGATGGGGCGGAAACGTTTGAACATGAAAGTTTGAACATGGCGGTGGGGCCAGCCCTCTGCCTGTTCAGCAGAGGCCAGCGGAATGGATGGAACGTGAACCCTGAACAGTGAACCCTGAACAGTGAATTCTGACAGGTGAACCCTTAAAAGCCTATCTAAGAGGACATGCCTTTGTCTGCCTGGACCGTCTCTGAGATCAGCGTGGTGCTAAGGCCTAGCTTCATGGCGTAGATCAACCCCAGCCCAATTAAGGTGCCATACATCATTAAGCGCATTACCAGGGTATAGGCGATCGCCGCTTCCGTGGGCACCTGGCATTGATCCAGGGCAAAGCGCATGGCGGCCTCAAAGGTGCCGAGGTGACCTGGTGATGCGGGAATAATCGCGGCGATCGCCTGTATTCCTAGAATAAAGTAGGCTCCCCCCAGCCCCGGCTGCGGCAATTGAAAGGCCCCTAGCATGGCCCAAAAGGAGAGGCCGATCAGCCCCCAGATCCCAAAACTCTGCATCAGGGCGAGCAGCAGTAACCGGGGCGATTTAAAGATTTCTAGCCCCTGGATCAGCCCCGCCAGGCCGGTGATCATGGGTTCGGGGGGGATCTTGAGAGCGCTCAGGGCGTGGCTGACCTGCTGGAGAATCCGTCGCTGGAGGACGGCCGCGCCGTAAAGAAAAACCCCCAGTCCGATTAGAATGGCGCCTAAAATTCCCAGGGGTTGGCCTAGATCCCGCGTGGGTTGTGCCAGGGTGTGGAGTCCCAAGATCAGGTAGGCAAAGGCCGTGGCTGCATCTAAAAGCCGAGCCGACACCAGGGTTCCCAGGGCCAATCCCAGGGGAACCTGGGCAAAGGTTTGCAGAACCTTGGCGCGGATCAGCTCTCCGGCGTTAAAGGGAAACAAACAGTTGCTTCCAAACCCAATGAATACCGCCGCTTGGCGCAGTCCCAGAGGCGCCCGAACCTGGCGCACACTGAGGAGCAGACCCCAGCGATTGGCCCGCAGATAAAAGGCCAAGATAAACAATCCCCAGGCTAAGCCCACCCAGCTTGGCTGGAGTCCTTGCAGAATTTGACCGACCTGATGCCATTGCACATCGTGCCAGGTCCAGATCAGCAGCGCCACGGAAATGCCCAGGGCGATCGCGAGGGAAAGGCGTCGACGCATTTCAGGGGGGAGTCCCACGCAACAACATCCGATCAATCTATCATTGAATCAATCACCGGCTGGAGGATCTGCCCGCAGACTTCCCCGGCCCCGCTGAAGCCGTCGCCGATCCCCATGCGCCAAGCCGCCTATTTGCACCTTCCCTTTTGTCGACGTCGCTGTTTTTACTGCGATTTCCCCATTTCGGTGGTGGGCGATCGCGCCCGCGGCGAAACCTCTGGCACCATCACAGACTATGTGCATTGGCTGTGCCGGGAAATTCAGGCCACGCCCCACGATGGCGCCTCCTTACACAGTGTTTTCCTGGGAGGGGGCACCCCCTCCTTGCTCTCACCGGATCAGGTGGAGCGGATTTTGATCACCCTGGATCAACGTATGGGGATTGCGTCTGGCGCAGAAATTTCCATGGAAATGGACCCCGGCACCTTTACCCTGGCCCAGCTGCGATCGCTGCAGGCTGCCGGGATTAATCGTGTCAGTCTGGGGGTGCAGGCCTTTCAAGAGGATCTACTGGCTGCCTGCGGTCGATCCCACCGCCGGTCTGACATTGAGGCCGCCGCGACCTGGATCTCCCAAGCCCAGGTGGCAAACTGGAGCCTGGATTTAATCTCCGGGCTACCGGGGCAAACCCTTGCCCAATGGGAAGAGTCCCTGAATTGCGCGATCGCCCTGGGGCCAACCCATCTTTCCTGCTACGATTTGGTCCTGGAACCGCCCACGGTGTTCGCCAAGCGGGAAGCCGCCGGCCAACTGAAGTTGCCCCCCCAGGAGGAGACGGCAATGATGTATCGGCTTGCCTGTGATCAACTGCCGGCCGCTGGCTTCCAGCATTATGAAATTTCCAACTACGCGCGATCTGGATACCAGTGCCGCCATAATTTGACCTATTGGCGCAATCAAAGCTTCTACGGGTTTGGCATGGGGGCTTCCAGCTACCACGATCAGCGTCGGGTTGCCCGCCCCAACCGTCGGGTTGACTACTACGCCTGGGTCGAAGGGCTGGAGCAGCAGCCTGCCACCTATTTTCAGACCGTTCCGCCCCTCTCCTGGCGCGATCGCCTGTTTGAAACCCTCATGGTGGGGCTGCGGCTCACCGCCGGTATTGATATCACTGCCTTGGCCCAGGAATTTGGGGAATCGGCCCTTGCCCCGGTGGTTCATCAACTCCGCTCCTTTGTGGCCCAGGGCTGGGTTGTTCTCGACGCCGAGGGGGGCCAGGTTCGCCGTCTGCGACTCACGGACCCCGAGGGACTGCTCTATTCAAACCAGGTTTTAGTTTCCATCCTAGAAACCTTAGAGGCCCCCCCCCTTCCCACGTCGGGGTAGGGCCTTGGACGATCGGCTCAGGGCGGGGTCAACCCGTCCTGGCATGAGATGCTGCCATTGGAGCGTTCTTCACGAAAGCGCAACCGGCGTTTGCTTCAGATTCTCCTCCCATTTGCGAGGGGGGCTAGCGCGACGAATGTTGCGCCAAATCTGGGTGGCTGCCATGGTGCCATCGGCCACCGCAATGGACACCTGATTCAGGCCCTGTTTAAGATCTCCCAGGGCAAAGATCCGCTCATGGCTGGTTTGGGCTAAGCCGTGGGTTACCAAATTCTCGCCTTCCCACTCAAGTCCTTGAATGCCCTTTAAATATCGATTGTGATAAATCGACCCCATATTGACCAGGCCTGTGGTGGCATCAATGACCGTGCCATCGTCCAGCTCCACACCGGAAAGCTGATGGTTTTCACCTAAAAATCGAACAATTTTGTTTTCGTAGAGAGGATAGCCATGGTCTGCCAACTTTTGCTTCATTTCATCGCTGACCTGCACCAGACCGTGGGTCAAAACCGTAATGTAGGGGGTGAACCAATTAAGCACAAAGGCCGCATTGATCTGGCCTTCGGTTCCGGCAATGAGCACGGCTCTTTGATCCCACATGTCAAAGCCGTCGCAAATCATGCACACGTGGAGGGTGTAGCCTGCATAGTCATAGACATTCTGCATGTCCTCTAGCTCGGGCAGCACGTCAATAACTCCGGAGGCTGCGATGAGATATTTACTCCGAAACACGGGATAAACACTGTCCTTTTTGCCCACCTTGACGCGCACGGCCAGGGTTTCACCCTCATCAATCACCTCCTCCACAAAGCCACGAAGATGATCCGCGCCCCAGTCAACCGCCTGCTTGGTCCCGTGGTTAATCACGGCACTGCCCTTTGTGTTCGGGTCCAGCCCCACATAGTTGCGCAGATCCTGCATCCAGACTGATCGGCCTCGCCCCTTTTCCACAATCAGGCATTTCAGCCCGTAGCGTGCCAGATAGATGGCTGCCGACAGGCCGCCCATACCGCCCCCCACCACAATAGCGTCATAGAGGGTATCGACATGGTCAGAGAGGTTTTTGCTGTTGAGTTTCATGGCATTACTACTCGCTAGGGATGGTCCGAATCAATCAATGCGATCGCAGTGAATATCGACAGCTTACAGGATTTAAAAGACAGTCTTCAGGGTAGGGGATCGCCTAACTCACCCTCATGTCCTCCCCCCTTGTGTCCTCCCCCCTTGTGGTCTCACTCCAGCAGGTTATCCCAGTGCCCAGGCAATCGGTCAACCCAAACCGGAACGGAGGTCTAAGCGCGAGCCGCTGGATCATTGCGAGGCAGGGCAGAGCCAGGGGGAAAACGGCTGCGGACCAGGAAGGAGAGCAGCCGTGCGAAGCCGATCTGGGACCCTCCCGTTAGTGCAGGTGCGCCTCAATGAACCAAAGGCGCTTATCCATGGCTCGGGAAATTTCGGTGTAAAGATCGGCGGTATCTTCGTCGCCAAAGTCGCTCGATTGCCCAATATTTTCGCGTACATGCTTGGCGTAGAGAGCTAAACGATCGGCGATGGCGGTCAAATGCTCAACGCCAGTGACGGCATCGAGGGGATAGGCTGGCAAAATCGTTTCGCTTGCGGCCACTTTAGCTGTTCCCAAGGCCCGGCCCCCGAGGGCTGTAACTCGCTCTGCCACCATATCGACAAAGGCCGTTAATTCTGTGGCCATGTCATCAAAGAGTTCATGGAGTTGCAAAAAGTCGAGCCCCTTCACGTTCCAATGGGCCTGCTTGGTATGGGTTTGTAAGTCCAGGGTCGTGGCCAGAGTTTGGTTTAAGATCGTAATCACGTTTTGGCGTGTTTCTTCGCTCAAATCTAGCCGAGTATCGTACAGGACTGGCTTGGTTAAGGTTTTGCTACTCATGGGGGTACCTCATGGTTAGGTGGACTGAGACTCTCAGGGAAAATCTTTTCAAAAAAGGAGGAGGGGAGCATCCTCCAGAAGGAGGACGCCTCCAGCTTGAACCGTTCTATCTTGAATGATTAACCCACAAATTCCAGACGGGGTTCCGAAACGCCAGCGGCTTCTGTGCCCTTCAGGTAGGCCAGCATCGTGTCTGCATCCGAAACTTCGAAGGGGTCAATGGGACAATTGTCGCCGAAATCTGGCTCAACAAAGATTTTTGAAATTTTGCCATCCTCGACCAGCATGGAATAGCGCCAGGATCGCATGCCAAACCCTAGATTTGACTTGTCCACCAGCATCCCCATTTTGCGGGTAAATTCACCGTTTCCATCGGGCAGCAAGAAAACGTTCTGGGCACCAATCTGCTTACCCCACTGAAACATGACAAAGGCGTCATTGACTGAGATGCAGATGATTTCGTCTACGCCCTGGGCTTTAAATTCCTCGTATAGCTCCTCGTAACGAGGGAGATGATTGGAAGAACAGGTGGGGGTAAAGGCCCCAGGCAAAGAGAAAACCACTACCTTCTTGCCACCAAAAATCTCTTCACTGGTTTTGTCCTGCCAGCGATAGGGGTTGGGACCAGGGACAGACTCATCCCGGACTCGGGTTTTAAAGGTGACGTCGGGGACGCGTTCGATCACAGTCATAGTTACCTCATGGTTTTAAAGGACGGAAAAATGAAAAGACTGACGGGGTCCATTCATTTCAGAATAATTCTAACTTAAGAATAAATCAATGGCTAAAATTACTTATCTTTTATTCTAGGTCAAATTTTTATTTGATTCTTAAAATGGGAGCGTTATACTGTAGACAGTTTTGAGTCCTGCTGTCTCCCTTCCTTGAGGCAGGTGGGGGCAACGTGGGTGTTTGTCATGCAAGAGCAAGCTGAGCAAATTATCAAAAAATTGAAAGCGAAGGGCTTGCGAGTGACTCCGCAGCGCTTTGCGGTCTATGCAAATTTGCTGACGCGCTCTGACCATCCCACGGCGGAGCAAATTTTGCAGGGGCTCAATGCTGCTGGCCCCGTGTCTTCCCAGGCCACGGTTTACAGTTCCTTGCAGGCCCTGCGAGATGTTGGGCTGGTGCGCGAGGTGCTGCTAGAAGAAGGGGTCTGTCGCTACGATGCCAATGTGGAGATGCACCACCATTTTCGCTGCAAGGCCTGTGGTGCCATTGAAGATATTGCCTGGAGCCAGGTTAGCGGCGTTTCATTTCAGCAGCTGCGGCCAGGGCTATTGGTGGATGAGTACGAGCTGACGGTGCATGGTCTGTGCGATGACTGCCAGGAACACAGGAGGGTGGGCTCCACGCACGCTTAAATAGGGCTGAGCTAAGCATGGCCGAGCTAAATAGGGCTGGGCCTCGGTCGTGGCCAGCGCCCTTAGCCGGGGGGATTGGAAAACCGCTGCAAGACCGTCACCAGGGAATCCACTGAGCCAACATTTCCAGGGAACAGGACGACGGGCAGGTTTGGAAACTGGGGGTGATTGGTGGGTGTGCGCACCACAGAACAGCCAGGAATAATCTGTCCCAGAAGGCGAGCCGTGGGGAGGGCCAGTCCCTGACTCAGGACATCGTTAGAGGTGATGCCTCCCTTGCTAACTAAATAGCCAATCTCGCTGGGGAGGGCGCGCACAATGTCCATCAGCAGTGCCGACACCTGCGATCCAAAGGCCAGTCGGGTTTCTTCGTCTGCAAAGCTTAACTCCTGCCGAGAGGTGTAGACCACGGGGGTCTGGCCTGCCTCAAAGACCTGCTGGACCTGGGCGATCGCGGCCTCGCGCAGTTTCGCCGTGGCGGTGGAGTCTGCCCGCATCTGTTCAAGATCGAGTTCGATCCCCCTCACCCCCGCCACGGCCAGAAGCGCCCGGAGTTGTTCTGTCGTTTTGCGCACATGCGATCCCACAATAAAAGCCCCCGGCTTGCCCTGGCGGACGTAGGTGGCCATTTTTTCTGGAGCCACGGGCTGTGGCGGGAGTTGGGCCAGGGCTGTGAGCAGGCTGGCGGCGCTGCGAAATAAAAACTTTTTCCCTCGCCCGGCAGCGGTTAATAAATCCTGGGCAAAGCGGTCTAGGTCGCTCTGGGTTTCGGCATCGACGGCGGCACAGGGGTTGCCCTGCAGCTGCATCAACCGATCCAGGCAGCCTTGGCGAATCTCACTGAGTAAAAAACGCTCCACCTGATCCGGCGCAATTCGGCCCTGGGTTTTCTGAGCCACGTAGTCCGGCAAATAGCTAAACCGATAGCCAAACACGGAGTCCTGGGCAAACTCGGTTTCATGCACGGGGGTGGGAATTCCATCCACCATCAGATAGTGAATGCTATCGCGGGTGAATCGTCCCCCCTCAAAAAAAGCGGGGGTGAGGAAATGGGCATCGAAGGGACCTAATTCCTGGGCAATAACGTCGGTTTCCACCGGGTAATGGCCGCGCAGGGTGGAATCCGATCGGCTGACCACTAGATATTCCGCCACCTGCTCCGCCGCCAGGGCCTGCTTGAGATGCTGACACACCTCTCGGGTTACCTGGGCGGCCTCGCCAGCGGGCAGCGATCGCGTATTGGTCAGAATAAAGAAGATGGGCGCGTCATCTCGCAGACCCAGGCGTAGGGTCTCCACATCCCACTGGGTAAGCAGCAGACAGCTGTGGACCGTCTGAGACCCAGTGGGGTCATCATCCAGGACAATAATCTTGGGGGTCGCCTTGGTCATCGCGCTCATCGTCTCCTCAGGAAATTCGCCCTTGGGCAAGAAGCCATGCCTGCTGGCCGGAGCGTTGTCTGCCCAGACCTATGGCAGGCCCCGCTGTCCCTTTTGTGGGGCCATGGTTTTTCCCTAAACTCAAGGGATTCACACCTTACCATCCTAGGGGGTGAGGGGACCGATCGCCGAGTTAGTTCCCCAAGTTGGGCAGGCTAGGATCAGCGCTTGATCCGGGGGCTGAAGGCGGTGAGGCGCCCCTGAGTCTGGCCATTTTTTTTGCGAGGGTGGTCACGACCGCGATTCCAGCCCTAAAATCTAGAAGTTTTGGTGATTGACTTGACCGATGGAAGTTTCTGTTGTGGTTCCGACCTACAGGCGGACAGATTATCTTGAAAAATGTCTCGATGCCCTGAAACAGCAGCTGAAACCCGCCAAGCAGGTCATTGTGACGGTTCGAGAGACGGATCAAGAAACCTGGGCTTTTTTGGATCGCTACCCTCGCGGCTCTTTGCCCTTGGATTTGGTCTGCGTCGAGGTTCCGGGGGTAATTGCTGCCCTCGACCGTGGATTTAGTCGGGCCAGCGGGGAGATTATTGCCATGATTGATGACGATGCCCAGGCTTTTCCGGATTGGATTCAAAGGTTAGAGGTGCATTACCAGTCCAATCCGCGCATTGGGGCGGTGGGCGGGAAGGACTGGATCTACGACAACGGTGAGCCTCAGCCTGGCAATCCCCAGCCGGTGGTGGGAAGGCTGCAGTGGTTTGGTCGCCCGATTGGTAACCACAGCCTGGGTTTTGGGGAGGCGCGGGAGGTGGACATTCTCAAGGGAGTCAATATGTCCTTTCGCAAGCAGGCGATTGGGGATCTGACCTTTGACCCGCGACTGTTGGGAACCGGTGCCCAGGTGCATTTTGAAATGTCCTTTTGCCTGGCCTTAAAGCGGGCGGGGTGGCGAATAATTTACGATCCCAACATTGCCGTCAATCACTATCGGGCGCAGCGGTACGATGAGGACCAGCGCCATACCTTCATTGCTGAGGCCGACTATAACCAGGTTTACAACGAAACCCTAGCTGTCCTCGATCACCTCTGGATGCCCCAGCGGTTTGCCTTTTTGCTGTGGGCGGTCCTGATTGGGACTCGCAGTGCCCGCGGGGTGGTGCAAACCCTGCGCTTTTTGCCCCAGGAGCAGCAATGGGCGATCGCCCGGCTGCAGTCCTCCCTGCGGGGGCGGTGGGATGCCTGGCGGGCGTGGCATCGAGATCCCCAAACTCCCACCGGTGCAACCATCTATCAGGGCTAGCGGCGTGAATCAGTTTCCCTTTGTCAATGCAAAAACCTCCTTTAGTCCCTTTGCCAGGGCGATCGCCACCCAGGAATTTGCCTGGCTCCTGATTGCCCTGTTTGGGATAACCACCCTGGGCGGCATTGCCGGGGCACCTAGGTTGGTCAACCTGCTCTATCCCCTAGAAGCGCTGCTGCTGGGCTTATTCCTCTATCTTCGCTTCCCCATCCTCTACCTGGGCTTGACCTGGTGGCTGTGGATTCTCTCGCCCCTGGTTCGGCGGCTGGTCGATTATCGTTCTGCCTTTACCCAGCCGAGTCCTGTGCTCCTTGCGCCCATTCTCGTTTCCCTCATCAGCGGGCTGACCCTCCTCAAATGCATTCCCCGGATGAACCAACTGGGTGGGCTTCCCTACCTGCTGGCCCTGTCCAGCATTTGCTTTACCTACGCCCTGGGGCTGGTTAATTTCTCCTTTCTCGATGCGACGGAGCAGTTTCTCGATTTACTGATCCCTCTCACCTTTGGGTTTCACATCTACACCAACTGGCAGCTGTATCCCCAGTATAAGCAGAACCTAAGGCGGGTATTTGT
Organism: Lyngbya confervoides BDU141951; assembly: GCF_000817775.3. Taxonomy (GTDB): domain Bacteria; phylum Cyanobacteriota; class Cyanobacteriia; order Thermosynechococcales; family Thermosynechococcaceae; genus Lyngbya; species Lyngbya confervoides. Next base: position 43,866 of record NZ_JTHE03000038.1, on the reverse strand, counting down.
CTGGGCCGTGATTGTAATGGGGGGATACGGTGTGTTTCAGTTTCTGACGGCCCCAGCCTGGGATGCCTACTGGTACGTGAATGCGGACTACGTGAGCGGTGGGCAGCCTGAGCCCTTTGCCATTCGAGTCTGGAGTACCCTAAATTCCGCCGGTCCCTTTGCCGGGGTGATGATGTCGGGCCTCTTGATTTTACTGGATGTGCCTGGCCCCCAAAAATATCTGGCCAGTGGCCTGGGATTTATGGCCTTTTTGCTTTCCCAGCATCGAACCTCCTGGTTGGGCTGGGTCCTGGGCATCTTAACGATTACGGGCAGCAGCACGCCTAAACGACAGATTAAGCTGTTGATTACCCTGGGGCTGCTGGTGCTCTTTGTGATTTTTCTCGCGAACCTGGATCTTTTTTCCGAGGTGATTAGCAGCCGCTTTGGTAGTTTTCTGAGCTTAGAGGAAGATGGGAGCGGTCGCGTGCGCCGCGAGGAATATGCTGAATTTTTGACCCCAGCCCTCAGCCAAATTGTGGGCAATGGCTTGGGAGGGCTACTCCATGACAGTGGGATTCTCTACTCCCTACTGAACTTTGGCTGGATTGCGCTGCTAATCTATCTTGGCGGGCTTTTTCTACCCCTGTTGCGCCTGTTTCAAAGTAAATATGCCCAGCAGGATATGTTTCTGATCATCTGCCGTTCCATTCCCCTCAGTATTTTGATTCAGTCTGCCACGGTGGTGTCGTTCTTGGGGGTCTATGGATTTTTACTGTGGGTGATTACGAGCTATGGCATTGCGGGGGACAAATATTACTTTAACCTTGAGAAAAATGCAGATTATCTAGGAAAAATATCGATTCCCCAGCAGGAATGATGCCCGGCCTGTGCCTTTATCCGGGAGCGTTACCGACAGAATTTGTTCCCCTTGCCTGGGCAAACTGCGGGCCGGGTCCATCCTCAGCCCACTCATCAGGTAAATTGAATAGGACCTTCTTGAGTTCTGTGGAGTGTGTCTGTGCATAAAATTCCCGTTACCGTGGTCACCGGCTTTTTAGGAGCGGGGAAGACTACGCTGGTCCGTCATCTGCTGCAAAATAACCAGGGTCGCCGGATTGCTGTGTTGGTGAACGAATTTGGTGAGGTGGGGATTGACGGGGAAATCCTGCGGGACTGTCAGGTTTGTGATGAGGACCAGACGCCCAACCGCAATATTTTAGAACTGGCCAACGGCTGCCTCTGCTGCACGGTGCAGGAGGAATTTTTGCCAACGATGCAGGAACTGCTGAAGCGCCGGGAGGAAATTGACTGCATTGTGATCGAGACCTCTGGCCTCGCCCTGCCCAAGCCTCTGGTGAAGGCCTTTCGCTGGCCGGAAATTCGCACCGGCGCCACAGTGGATGGTGTGGTCACCGTCGTAGATTGTGAAGCCCTAGCTCAAGGCCAGATGGTGGGGGATCTGGAGGCCTTAGAAGCCCAGCGTCAGGCCGACGACAGTTTAGAGCACGAAACTCCCATCGAAGAACTCTTTGAAGATCAGCTTGCTTGCGCCGATCTGGTTTTGTTGACCAAGTCCGATGTACTCGATCTAGAAACCCGCCATCGCACTCGGTCCTGGCTCCAGGCCCAGGTGCCTAGCGGCGTGAAGGTGGTGCCCTGTCACCACGGTGAGGTCAGCCCGGAGGTGCTGCTGGGCTTTAACGCGGCGGTCGAAGACCACCTGGAGAGCCGTCCGAGTCACCACGATCACGAGGAGGATCATGACCACGATGAAACCATTAACTCGATTTGTGTGGAGCTAGATCAGTCCTTTGATCCCCAGGCTTTGGTGACCCAGCTTAAAACCCTGGTGCAAGAGCAGGAAATTTACCGGATCAAGGGGTTTGTTTCGGTTCCAGAAAAGGCCATGCGGTTAGTGCTCCAGGGGGTTGGACAGCGCTTTGATCACTTCTACGATCGCCCCTGGCAGCCGGAAGAGCGGCGCAAAACCCGGCTGGTGTTCATTGGCAACGGTCTCCAGGCAGATCGGATTCACCAGGCGATCGCAGCCTAGGAGCGCAGATGGCGGATCAATTTATCCCAGTGCGCATTGCCCTGCTCACCGTGTCCGATAGCCGCACTGAGGCCACCGACACCTCCGGCAAACTGCTGGGCGATCGCCTCACCGAGGCTGGACACTGGCTTGCAGAGAAGGTGATCGTTCCCGATGATATTTATCAAATTCGAGCGGTGGTGTCTCGCTGGATTGCCGATGAAACGGTCCAGGTGATTATCACCACCGGAGGCACGGGCCTCACCGGGCGCGATGGCACCCCAGAGGCCATTTACCCCCTCTTGGACAAGGAGATCCCAGGCTTTGGTGAACTGTTTCGCAGGGTTTCATATCCAGAGATTAAAACTTCCACCCTGCAATCGCGAGCTTTGGCCGGAGTTGCCAATGGTACCTATCTCTTTTGTCTGCCGGGATCCTCTGGGGCCTGCCGAACCGGCTGGGATGATCTGATCCAGGATCAGCTCGATGCGCGGCATCGGCCCTGTAACCTGGTGGATCTGATGCCGCGCCTGCGGGAATAGCAAACCCATGTTCAGGCTATGGCTCTTTTTGGCAGGATTGCTCCTGGTCTGGGGATGTCAGCACCCGCAGACGGACGCTCTCACCATTGCGACCGCTGCGAATATGCAGTTTGCCATGGCGGATTTAACCCAGGCTTTTACCCAAACCGCCGGAATTAACTGTAAAACCATTCTGGGATCCTCGGGGAAGCTGACGGCTCAGATTCAGTCGGGGGCTCCCTTTGACCTGTTTGTGTCGGCGGACCTGAACTCTCCCCAGGTGCTGGATCGCGATGGGTTTACCCTGGCCCCGCCCCAAGTCTATGCTTACGGGAAGCTGGTGCTATGGACCACGGTGCCCAATCTCCAGCCCTCCCTGGTGGCCCTAACCGAGGATCGGGTGCGGCGGATTGCCATTGCCAATCCCCGCACGGCTCCCTACGGTGCGGCGGCCCTCGCGGTTCTAAACCACCATAAAATTTATGATGGTGTGAAACAAAAGCTGGTCAGGGGGGAAAGCATTGCCCAGGTCAATCAATTTATCCAGTCCCAGGCGGCTGATATGGGCTTCACTGCCAAGGCGGTGGTGCTATCTTCCCAACTTCAGGGGCAAGGGCAATGGGTTGATTTAGATCCGCAGAGCTACGAGGCGATCGCTCAGGCAGTGGTGGTGCTAAAGGCTGCAGCTTCAACAGGGTCGGGCGATCGATCCCTGGAGGCCCAAAAATTTGTAGAGTTCTTGTTTTCGGACTCCGGTCAGACTATTCTGCGTCGCTATGGCTATCAACCCGGACCATGAACCAGATCGCAGGAACGATTGCACAACTGACCGTGCAGGGGAATTTATCGCTGGTTCGTATTGCTGTGCAGGAGATGACCCTAACGGCGATCGTCATTGATACGCCCATCAGTGCTCCCCATCTTCAGGTGGGCTCCCCCATTCAGGTCATCTTTAAAGAAACAGAGGTGATTATTGGCAAGGGCATTGATCATCGGATTAGCTTACAAAATCAGCTTCCTGGCACCCTCCAGGCTCTGGAATCTGGGAAACTGTTGAGCCGAGTGATCGTCAAAACCGCCCTGGGTCCCATTGTTTCCGTGATTACTGCTCAGGCTGTGCAGCAGCTTCAGCTGCAGGTGGGCGACACCGTTACGGCAATGATTAAAACCAATGAGGTGATGCTAGCCCCATGATAGATTGGGATCCGCTATGGGTGACGTTTCGACTTGCGATCCTCACCACCGGACTTTTGCTGGTTTTAGCCCTGCCTCTGAGCTATTGGCTGGCCTACAGTCCCAGTCGCCTGAAGCCATTTTTCGAGGCAATGATTAGTTTACCGCTGGTGCTTCCGCCCACGGTGTTAGGCTTTTACCTCCTCATTGCCTTCAGTCCCAGGGGGCTATTCGGGCAGTGGCTAGAGCACACCCTAGGTTTACGCCTGGTTTTTTCCTTTGCTGGGTTGGTGATCGCCTCAATGATCCATAGCTTGCCCTTTATGGTGCAGCCGCTGCAGGCTGGGTTTGCCGGAATTCCCCCGGCGATCCACGAAGCCGCGGCGATTTTGGGTAAGTCAAAGCTCACGACGCTTTGGCGGGTGCTAATTCCAAATTTGAGGGCCTCTCTGCTCACCGGGATGATTCTGACCTTTGCCCATACCGTGGGTGAATTTGGAGTGGTGTTGATGATTGGGGGCAATATTCCCGGTCAAACTCAGGTGGCCTCCATTGCCATCTATGAGGAGGTGGAGGCGCTGAACTACAGCGCGGCCCATGTCTATGCCCTGATTCTGGTGACCCTCTCGTTTTCCATTTTGGTCATTGTTTATGGGATCAATGGCGGCTATCTCAGGGGGATTCGGCAATGATTGAGATTTCCTGCTGCAAAACCCTGGGATCGGCCCAGGCGCCGCTGCATCTCCAGGTGGATCTCGCCCTAGAACCCCAAACCTTTATCACCCTTTCTGGGAAATCTGGTGCTGGAAAAACGTCCTTGTTTAGACTTTTGGCGGGACTGCTCCAGCCCGATCGCGGCAGAATTGTGGTGAACGGCATTCCCTGGGTGGATACGGATCGCAAACTCAACCTCCCGCCGCAGAAGCGCCAGATTGGCTATGTCTTTCAGGACTACGCGCTGTTTCCCCATATGACGGTTCTTGAGAATCTCCGCTTTGCTCTGCGTAAGGGCCAAAATCCTCGCATCGTTGCGGATCTGCTGGAGATGATGGAGTTAGGAGGGCTGCAGCAGCGCAAGCCCCACCAGCTTTCTGGTGGTCAACAGCAGCGGGTTGCCCTGGCCCGAGCGATCGCCCCCAACCCGAAGCTTTTACTGCTGGATGAACCCCTCTCAGCCCTGGATCGGGGCATCCGCACCAAACTGCAGGACTATCTACGGCTGGTGCATCAAACCTTTGGGTTAACCACGCTGTTGATCAGTCACGATGTGGCTGAAATTGTGAAGCTCTCGGATCGCGTCATTCTCTTGGATCAGGGCAAGGTGGTGCGGCAGGGAAGGCCCATGGAGGTTTACAGCTCTCAGACAGTCAGCGGCAAGTTCCAGTTTATTGGCGAAGTTCTTTCCCTGGAGCAGCAGGACGTGATTTTTATTGTTGCGGTTTTGATTGGCCAGGATCTGGTGAAGGTGGTGGCGGATCCCCAGGAAGCCGCCAGTTTAAGGGTGGGCGATCGCGTTCTGGTCGCCTCCAAAGCCTTTAATCCCATCATCAGACCTCTGGTTGCCCACCCCGCTACTCCCTCGGATCTACGCCCAAGGCCCTGAGCTGCGCTTGCAGGCGATCGGCCCGCTGCTTTTCCCGCTCGGCTCTGTGCCTTTCCTGTTCGGCTCTGTGCCTTTCCTGTTCGGCTCTGTGCCTTTCCTGCTCAGCGCGCTGCTTTTCTCGCGCCAGGCCTCGACCGAGTTCTGCTGGGGGGAGTAGTCGTTCTCCAGTGGCTAACACCGTAAAGGTGATCAACTTTCCCTCCACCTGAAGCTGTAGCCCCAACGCCTCGCTCCGCAGATCGAGAATGGGGTGGTACGCATCGCCTCCCAGCCGATATCCCATCAGCGGCGACTCCAGCCACTCGCCCTTGGGATCAAACAGCCAGTATTCCTGCACCCCCAGTTGTGCATAAAGTTGTCGCTTGATCAGTTGGTCCTCTTGCTGGGTGCTTTTGGAGGTCATCTCAAAGACAACTCGGGGCACTTCACCCTCTTCCCACACTTTGTAACTATCGCGTCCCCCCGGCTCTACGCCAAAAATTACCATGACATCTGGAGCAACCCGTAGCTTGGGAAAGCCCTGGGCATAGTATAAGAACTGATTCGCTAAAACCGTTGCCTTTTGGCCTTCTAAATACTGACGGAGTACCTCAAGCGTGACGAGAATGGCGTAGAGATGGTCGTAGGTTTCCGCCACGGGCTCTCCATCAGAAACGGGATAAACGAGATCGACCTTGGGTTGAGATTCCATGCTTTGCATGGCAGAACGCTCTCAGAATCAGGATTGCCCTTATTTTAACTGTTCCGGTGAGAGGGAGGATATTCCAGCTGCAACGGCAAGCATGGCCATCAGGTATTCCGGTTTCCACAGCAGGTCAAAACCTTGGGAGGACTCAATCTAGCTTCCCAAAATTCGTCAGGTTAGGGCGATCGCTCAGCCCTTTTTCATGGGAAAGTCTCCCATCACCCAAGCCCAATGGTGTCGGGTGGCCCAGATGTCCAAAGTTGAGCGTGAGATCGAACCTGACCCTTCTAACTTCAAGGGCGATAATCGTCCAGTGGAGCAAGTGAGTTGGACCGATTCCGTGGAATTTTGCCGTCGCTTGTCCAAAGAAACCAATCGTCCCTATCGACTTCCCACAGAAGCGGAATGGGAATATGCTTGTCGAGCCGGGACAACGACCCCTTTCCACTTTGGCGAGTCCATTACCCCAGATCTGGCCAACTATCGGGGGACGGACTTAGAGTATGAAGGCAGCCATATCAACTATTCAGGAGCCTATGGAGCCGGTCCCCATGGAGAATTTCGGGCAGAGACGACCGAGGTCGGTAGCTTTAAGGTAGCAAACGCCTTCGGTTTGTATGACATGCATGGAAACGTTTGGGAATGGTGCCAAGACCCCTGGCATGAGAGCTATGATCAAGCTCCCATAGATGGACGTGCATGGCTAGACAAAAGCAATCATCATGATCGCTGCTTGCGGGGCGGTTCTTGGTACTACTATCCAGGGGGGTGTCGGTCGGCGTTTCGGGTCAAGAATGAGCCCGACTTCAGGAACTCCTTCACTGGCCTGCGGGTAGTGTGCGGTGTTGCCAGGACCTAGCCTTTGGCTCTTTGCCCTCAGGCGCGCCATCTCCAACGAGCCCATTTTCAGGAGAGATTTTTGCCCAATTCACTCCCACTCTTGAACGCATGAATTGGAGGCTGGGGGATTATCGGGGACCTCATGCCCCTTGACTTTATACCTAGGTATAAGGTTTAGGATAAATCTCATCGGTTTTACCAATGGCACGATCATGCTGAAGGTGAGTCAAGTTTCTGATCAACTGGGAATTAATCCGCAAACGATCTATTTCTATGAGCGGATTGGGCTCATTCCTTCGCCGAGGCGGAATGAATCGGGATATCGCCTGTTTTCAGCGGTTGACGTGGAGCGATTAACCTTTATCGCACGGGCGAAACAGCTAGGCTTGAGCCTGGAGGATATCCGAGAAGTGCTGGCGCTCAGGGAGGATCAGTCTCTGACCTGCCCGGAAATTCAGCAGCGCCTCCGAGCAAAGGTAGCCGAAATTGATCAAAACATTCAGCAACTGCTGACGCTGAAAAGCGAACTGATGCACTGGGTCGATCGCTGTGAATTATCCATTGGTAATCAGCAGCTCGACCATGATTGCCACGTCTTTGACGCCTAGTCTTTGACCTCATCAAGCATTGATTGCTTGATCTCTGACTGAGGCCCCCTTGAGGGGCTGAATTTTGCCTGTTCACTCCGCGCCCTTTGCAAAGGGTCACATCACGTTATGAACACTGCATCTACTCCAATTCGCATTAAAGCGGGGGGCCAGCTTAGCTTCTTTGAGCGCTATCTAACGATCTGGGTTTTGCTCTGTATTGCTCTGGGGATTGCTCTGGGACGCCTGTTTCCCGGCATGGCGATCGCCCTGGATGCCCTCAGTCTCTACCAGATCTCGATTCCCATTGCCGTCTGTCTATTTTTCATGATGTATCCCATCATGGTCAAAATTGACTTTAGCCAGGCCAAGCGGGCGGCTCGCACCCCCAAACCTGTCCTGCTGACCCTGGGGGTTAACTGGTTGATTAAGCCCTTCACGATGGTGGCGTTTGCCCAGTTCTTTCTCGGACAGATCTTTGCCCCCCTGTTAACCGGCACCGAAATCCTGCGAGGAACTGAAGTGTCGATGACTCAGTCCTACATTGCGGGCGCGATTCTGCTGGGGATTGCCCCCTGCACCGCCATGGTACTGATGTGGGGATATCTGTCCTATAGCAACCAAGGGCATACCCTGATCATGGTGGCGATCAACTCCCTGGCGATGTTGTTCCTGTACGCGCCTCTGGGCCGCTGGCTCTTGGCTGCTAATCAGTTGACGGTTCCCTGGGAAACGATTGTACTGTCGGTGCTCATCTACGTAGGGCTACCGCTGCTGGCCGGGATCTACTCTCGAACCTGGATCTTGCGGACTCAGGGGCGGCAATGGTTCGAGCAGCGGTTCCTACCCAAACTGGGGCCTGTTGCCATGGGAGCCTTGCTGACAACGCTCATCTTGTTGTTTGCCCTCAAGGGAGATCTGATTGTGCAAAATCCGCAGCACATTGTGTTGATTGCCGTCCCCTTGTTTTTGCAAACCAACCTGATCTTTGGCCTCACCTACGTTGCGGCGCACAAGCTAGGATTCTCCTATGAAGATGCGGCTCCGGCTGCCCTGATTGGCGCTAGCAATCACTTTGAAGTGGCGATCGCGACCGCTGTGGTTCTGTTTGGACTGAACTCTGGGGCGGCCCTCGCCACCGTCGTAGGAGTCTTAATCGAAGTGCCGGTGATGTTGATGCTGGTGGAAGTCTGTAAACGCACCGCTTTTTGGTTTCCCCGTGAGCCGGAAAAGGCTACCCTCACAGACCCCAGATGTGCGGGAAATTCCCCGTAAAACCCCCGATCTTTGATGGAGTGCTCTTCTATGGACCGCAAGCCTGGACTTTTATTTGTCTGTCAACACAACTCGCGCCGTTCCCAGATGGCGGAGGGCTTTGCTAAACATTGGGCTGGCGATCGCCTGCGGGTGTACAGCGCTGGCCTCAATCCCTCCAGCATCGATCCACTCACCATTGCAGCCATGGCTGAGGTGGGTATTGACCTGCGATCCCATACCTGTGATCGCTTAGCCGACTTTGACCCCGCGGATTTTCGAGCCGTGATTTCTCTCTGTGGCTGCGGGGTGCATCTGCCAGATCCATGGACCCACGTGGAAATGTTTGAAGATTGGCAGCTAGCGGACCCGGCACACCAGCCCCTAGTGGTTTATCGGGCTATTCGCGATCAAATTCAAAGCCGCGTCCAGCAGATCCTGCCTCGGGTGCTGGCATAATCAAGGCGGACGAGGCTTAAAAGGATTCGATTGTAGAATAGTGCGAACCTGCAGGGCAATCTAGAAGCACCCGCCGATGCGGTATTTAGGGTGAATTTATCACGGCCACGCAAAGCGGGGGACCTTAAGGCGACCCAAGAAGAACAATCGCGATCTAACTCTGGGGATCTGCCCGCCCTTAACCTTGGGAAATACAAGCCAGGGATTGCGCCCTAGGGATGTGTCAGAAATCCTGCGCCGTTGGGTCCCCGCGTAATCAGCCGCTGAGGTCTAGACCCACTCGTCAGGGGGGGCGGGCTGAGGTTTGCCCTTTCCGTTCCAAGGTGAAAGGCCCCTCCAGGGCCTTTTTGAATCAAGTTTGGAAAAGGATGGGGGTCGCTGTTGGGCTGGATCTGGGCTTCGCGGGGAAGGTGCTTGGCATTCACCAGATGGGCGGCGCCGTTGGGGCCACGGGTGACGAGAACGGGCTCAGCCACCGCGGCAAGGGACACATTCAGCAGCGCGAGCGTAGTGAGGGCAGATCGGGTGATGAGTTGAGAACGTTTCATGGATGAATCTCCAATCTTTGAATGCTCTCACTCTAGGGAGGCTGGCTGAGAGATAAAGAAGGCTGCCGTGAGTTTGTCCTAGAAACTCTCTGAGAACTCTAAGAGAGAACTCTGAGAACTCTGAGCCCGACCCGCCTCTAGAATTTTTGATAGGTTCCCATCAGTTCTGCCTGTTCCAGGATATGTCCCTGCATTGCAGCCTCTAGCTGATCCCGACTGGGGTGAGTGAGGGCGAGGCAGGTATCGAGGGCATAGAGTGTGTGGAAATATCGGTGACGACCGATGGGTGGGCACGGCCCCCCATAGCGCAGCGTCTTGAAGTCGTTCAGACCGACCTGTGTACCGGCGGGTAGCCGTTGTACGCCTTCCGGCAAGCCCTGGGTCTGGGGTGGAATATTGAACAACAGCCAATGGACCCAGGTCATCTTGGGTGCAGCCGGATCGGGGGCATCCGGATCATCCACGATCAAGACCAGGCTTTTGGTGGCCTCCGAGACGCCTGTCCAGGCCAAGGGAGGGGACAGATCCGGTCCCTGGCAGGTATGGCGCTTTGGAATAGCTCCCTGATCAGAAAAGGCTGGGGATGTTAGGGTCAGCGCCATACAATGCACCTCTTGACAATATGGAGATCTTGATGCAAGGGAGAGCGGTGCCGATTTGGGGATGGCTTAGCTGCCGCTCAATCCTTGTCTCAACTCTATAATGAGAGTTGAAAGGTTACCTCTCTTGCATTATCGCACTGCACCTTTCAACACTCGTGCTGGTGCGGCACGGAGGAGCATCAGCCATGGCTACGTCCAGGCGATTCTATTGGGTTGTGGGGACTGCTTCCCTCCTGGGCGGTCTCGTCTATCTGGGGTTCGCTACGGGATTGGTGACCCCCGCTGGTCCGACGGTGCAAACTAGCGCCTCATCCTCAGTCCGGGAGCAGCGCGCACTTTCGCTCCACACCTCGGGGATTCGGAAGGCGCTTCAAGGGGACTATCAGGGAGCGATCGCGGATTATAGTCAGGCAATCGAGCTTTCTCCCCAAAACCCGGAAATATACTACAATCGCGGCGTGGCTTACTATTCCGTGGGAAACTCCCCCTCAGCGATCGCAGATTTTAATCAGACCCTGCAACTGGATCCGGCCAAGGCCCAGGCCTATGCCAATCGCGGCGCCATCTTTTTGGAAAGCGGGAACTCTCAAGCAGCCCTGGCAGATGCCCAAACCGCAGCCCAACTGTTTGAGGCTCAGGGTGATCCCCGTCTCGCGGATCAGATGCAGGATTGGATTCAGCAACAGGGTCTGCAGGCAGATTGACAATACCGTGGCCATCGAGGGTGTCTGGGCGTCGCAGGGGTTGCCTCCCAAACCTGGTGGTGGCCAGATTTAAGAATGGGGCGCAGGGTTCCCACTAGGGCATAAGTTATGCTTTTTCCTCTATGCCATGGGAGAGGCTGAGACCTGGGAAAACGCCCCCTTTTGGGGTTTTTGTCTGTCAAAAAAAACTCAAAAAAAAACTCAAAAAATGGATCGATCAAGGTGGAAAACGGTAGCCAATGATGCGGAATAATTTCCGGGTTTAAACGTTAGTGCTTCTTTTCTCTGTCTAAAGTAGTATGTGTGGATCCACTTGCTTTTCGTTACATCGTCATGAGTAAAAACGGCATTCGTTCCCAAGCCATCTATCAAATTACCAATCGTGACCTGATTCCAGCCAAGGCGCCCCAACGTCTGGAAGATATGTGGGCCACGAATGTTTTCAATTTGACCAAGATGCAGGCTAGCTTGCCTAAAACGGTTTTTAAATCGTTGAAAGAGACCATTACGAACGGTCAGCCGCTGGACCCATCGGTGGCGGATGCAGTGGCCACTGCCATGAAAGACTGGGCCACCTCCAAGGGGGCGCTCTACTATGCCCACGTGTTCTACCCGATGACCAACTCTACTGCCGAAAAGCATGATGGCTTTATCTCGGTGCAGTCTGATGGAAACGTAATTTCTGAGTTTTCCGGCAAGGTTCTGGTGCAGGGTGAGCCCGATGGGTCTTCCTTCCCTAACGGCGGGCTGCGAGACACCTTTGAGGCGCGGGGCTACACCGCCTGGGATGTGACCAGTCCGGCCTACATTATGGAAACGGACAATGGGTCCACCCTGTGTATTCCTACGGTGTTTGTGTCTTGGACCGGAGAAGCGCTGGATAAAAAGGTGCCGCTGTTGCGATCCATTGATGCCATGGACCGAGCTGCAAACCGCGTTCTTAAGTTGCTGGGCCATCAGGACATTGCCCGCGTGAATTCTAGCTGTGGGGCTGAACAAGAATATTTCCTGGTGGACGCCAACTTTGTTGGGAGTCGTCCGGATCTATTGCTGGCGGGTCGCACCTTGTTTGGGAAGGCGCCTGCCAAGGGCCAGGAATTTGACGATCACTATTTTGGGGCTATTCCCAATCGCGTGCAGGTCTTCATGCAGGATGTGGAGGAGACCCTTTATAAGTTGGGGATTCCTGCTAAGACTCGCCATAATGAAGTGGCGCCGGGTCAGTTTGAAATTGCGCCCTTTTTTGAGGCGGCCAACGTGGCAAGCGATCACCAGCAGCTGATTATGACGGTGCTGCGTCATACGGCTAAAAAGCATGGTTTTGTCTGCCTACTGCACGAGAAGCCCTTTGCTGGCATTAACGGATCTGGTAAGCACGTGAACTGGTCCATTGGGAATGCGACCCAGGGGAATTTGCTAGATCCAGGCGATTCTCCCCACGAAAACGCCCAGTTCTTGCTGTTCTGCGGCGCGGTGATTCGGGGCGTCCACCAGTATGGTCCCTTGATGCGGGCTGCCATCGCCACTGCCAGCAATGACCACCGCCTGGGGGCCAACGAAGCGCCGCCAGCCATTATGTCGGTGTATCTGGGAACTCAGCTTGAAGAGGTCTTTGAGCAAATTAAAACAGGGTCCGTGAGCAATTCCAAAGCCAAGGATGTGATGGATTTGGGGGTCGATATTCTGCCCAAGCTGACCAAAGATGCCGGCGATCGCAACCGCACCTCTCCCTTTGCCTTCACTGGAAACCGCTTTGAATTTCGGGCGGTGGGGTCAAGCCAGTCCGTATCAGGGCCCTTAATTGTCCTCAATACCATGCTGGCTGATTCCCTGGATTGGGTTGCCGATCGCTTGGAGAGTGAGCTGGGTAAGGGGGTAGACCAACATCAAGCCATTCTGGTGGTGCTTAAGGAAATTATGAACCAGCACGGCGCGGTGGTGTTTGGCGGCAACGGTTATTCTCCTGAATGGCATCGCACTGCTGTTGAGGATCGGGGCCTACTCAATCTGCCCACCACGGCCGATGCCCTGCCCCATCTCCGGCAGGCCTATGTGCAGGAGTTGTTTACCCGCACCGGCGTCCTCTCGCCCGTAGAGCTAGAGAGTCGCTACGAAGTTTATTCGGAGCAGTATATTCTCTCGGTTGAGGTGGAAGCGAAGCTCGTGGTAGACATGGCCAAGACGCTCATTTATCCGGCTTCCGTGGAGTACCTGTCCAAGTTATCGAACACCATTGCTACGCTGTCGGGCCTGGGAATTGACTTTGAAAAAGAGAGCGCTAAAAAGGTTGCGGGTTTGACCACAGACCTCAAGCAGTCTACGGATCAACTCTGTGAGGCCTTAGAAAAGGAGGGCTTTGCCTCGACGGCCGATCACATGCTGTACTGTGCCAAAACCCTTCTGCCCTTGATGAATCAGGTGCGGACGGCTGCGGATGCCCTGGAAGCAGAGGTGGGGGATGAATTTTGGCCCCTGCCGAAGTATCAGGAAATGCTGTTCATTAAGTAACCGTTTTCCTCAGCCGGGTCATTGCAGGTTTGATGTGCCAAGAGGCCACGATGGTCTAGGCCCTTGGCTCGTTCATCCTTGGGATGGCCCGGCACCTCGGCTGATTCATGTACCTTGCCTCAGGATCGCACTCGAAGTGCGATCCTGTTTTGTCTGGGGGGCCTTACACCTCTGGTTTCTGGGGCCTTTCGTTGCAAAGAAAATCGAAAGTGCGAAGAAAATCTAAAGCTTTTTGCGGCCTGACCGGCTTTGTGACCAAAGGGTAATCGGGGTTACAGATTCAATGTGAACTCCCTTTTTACGCTGGTTATCTAGCGCCGCTGTTTTTTGCCGGGTTGAATCCCATGGCCTTGCCCCAAATCATTGTTTACGGTCTAGATGCCATCGGCTATCGAATTTTTTGTCTGCTCCGTCAGCAGGGGGCTGCCGTGGTGGGGGTCCATGACACGGCGCTTCCCCAGGATCCGGAGGTGATCGTGGGGGATCTGCTGCGGGAGGATACCTTGCAGCGGGCGCAGGTTCAAACGGCACAGACCATCGTGATTGCCACCAGCGATGATGCTCGCAATCTAGAAATTCTGCTGCAGGTTCGCCTGCTCAATCCGCGCATTCGGGTCATTAACCGCCTGTTTAATCAGCGCCTGGGCGATCGCCTGGATCGAACGCTTCCCGACCATGCAACCATGAGCGTGGCCGATCTATCGGGACCGATTTTTGCCTTTGCAGCGATGGACAAGGTGGCCATTGGTCACCTGCGCCTGTTTCAGAAAATTTGGCCCATTTACGAAGAATGTATCCATGCCCATCATCCCTGGTGCGGTCGCCAGCTGCATGATCTGTGGGAGGATCGCAACCGCATGCTAATTCACTACCTGACTTCGGATCAGGAAATTAGCCTGGTGGAGGCCATGAACCTCAAGCGTCGGCTGCAGGCGGGCGATCGCCTGATCATTGGCACTAAACCGGCGGTGGAGACCCGACGATCCTCTCTGGGAGAGATGTTCCGCAAGGGCTTGCTTTGGGTGGCTCAGTTTCAACGGCATTTGCGCTCCGGGCTGGTGGTGACCTGTTCGCTGCTGGTGACCATTGCCCTGGCCACCATGACCTATGCCTATTTCGGCTGGGAGCAGGGAACCCTTGTGGATGCCCTTTATTTTTCCGTGGGCATGATTACCGGGGCAGGTGGCAATGAAGATATTGCTGAGAAGTCCTCCGCTGTGCTGAAGTTCTTCACGGTGGTGATGATGCTGCTAGGGGCGGGGGTGATTGGCGTTTTCTATGCTCTGCTCAATGATTTGGTGTTGGGAACGCGGCTGCGGAGCTTTTGGGATGTGGCCCGGATTCCCTATAAGAATCACTATATTATCTGCGGGTTGGGGGGGGTTGGTGTGGAGATTGCCCAGCAGCTCCGTCGTCAGGGCCATGAAATTGTGGTGGTGGAGCGAGATGCGGAAAATCGCTTTCTGTGCATGGCGCGATCGCAGCAAATTCCGGTGGTTGTGGCCGATGCCAGCCTGCCCCTAACCCTCAAGAGCACCAATATTGACCAGGCCAGCGCCCTGCTTGCGGTCACCAACGAGGACATGAGCAACCTGGAAATTGCGCTGACGGCGAAGGAGCTTGCCCCGAAGCTCACGGTGATTGTGCGCAGTAATCATCCCAGCCAGGCCCGCCGCATGAACCAGGTTTTTGACTTTACAGCGGTTCTCAACCCCTTTGAGCTAGCGGCTCCTGCCTTTGCTGCGGCAGCCCTGGGGGGGCGAATCCTCGGGAGTGGGGTGACGGGCGATATGCTCTGGATTGCCCTGTCGCTGCTGATTACGCCAGCCCACGCTTTTTGCGGGCAATCGGTGCGGACAATTGCCATTGAAGCCGACTTGGTGCCCCTCTATCTCCAGACCTCCCACCAGCAAATCCACGGCTGGGATCTGTTGGAGGCCATCCTCAATCCCGGCGATGTGCTGCATTTAACCATCCCGGCAAAAAATATGGAGCGGCTCTGGCGCACCAACGCTTCGCAACCCGCTCCTGCTTCGGTGCAGAGGAGTTCCTCTTGATCATCCCCGACAGTCCTCTGGACAATGGGGCTACCGCCAGGTGTTGGGGGGGCACAGGGCGGCGAGATTACGCAGGACATAAAAGTTCAGGTGAGCCTAGACCCTGGATCGTACAATGAACCTGATCTGCTTTTCAGGGGGCAAGGTTGATGGAGTTCGGTCACGGGGGCTGGGGGCGCTGGGCATGGCTGCTCAGTATCGGATTCATGCTGGGATCTTGTCAGGGGCGATCTGCTGACCTCTCTAGCTCATCATCTCCGGTCCAAATTTTTGGGTCCCTCACCGGAGAAGGGGGAGACATTGTCAAGCAGGCGATCGCCCCCTTTTCCCAGACCACCGGGATTGAGGTGATCTACGAAGGCAGCGACGCCTTTGCAACGGTGCTGCCCATCAAGGTGGAAGCGGGCAACAAGCCGGACATTGCCATCTTTCCCCAGCCAGGACTGATGGCGAATTTAGCCCAGGAAGGAGATCTGGTTCCCCTGGAGTTTTTGGATCAAGGCCAGCTTGCCCAGGCCTATGGCAATGACTGGGTTAAACTGGGAACCGTTGAGGGTAAGCTCTACGGCATTTGGATGCGGGCCGATCCTAAAAGCATCGTTTGGTATAACCCCAAGGCCTTTCAGGCCAGGGGATATCAAATCCCAGAAACCTGGTCGGATCTCCAGGCCCTGACCCAAAAAATTCAAGCGGCCGGAGCGGTTCCCTGGTGTTTGGGGATGGAAAGCGGGGATGCCACGGGCTGGGTGGGCACGGACTGGGTGGAGAGTATTTTGCTGCGTACGGCGGGGCCGCAGGTTTACGATCAGTGGGTGAATCGGCAAATTCCCTTTACCGCACCGGCGGTGAAAATGGCCTTTGAGCGTTTTGGGGCCATTGCCCGTGATCCTCGGCAGGTGGTGGGGGGAACCACCGGGGTGGTTAGCATTCCCTTCGGCGACTCCCCAGCCCCGCTGTTTGACAACCCGCCGGGCTGCTATTTGCATCGCCAGGCCAGCTTCATCATCGATTTCCTCCCGAACAAGGTGAACCTGGAAACCGATGTCAATGTTTTTGAGCTGCCCAGCATTAACCCCCAATGGGGGAAGCCGCTGCTGGTGGGTGGACTGGTGTTTAGTTTGCTCAATGATCGGCCCGAGGCGCGGGCGATGATGGAATACCTGATCTCTGCCCAACCCCATCGCATCCTGGCCGGTCAGAACTACATTACCCCCCATCAGGGGGTGCCCCTGAGCGCCTACGGGAATCCGCTGATGCGAAGGCAGGCACAGATCCTAAGGCAGGCAGAGTCGATTCGCTTTGATGGATCAGACCTCATGCCAGCCCAGGTCGGAACTGGGACCTTTTGGACGGGGATGGTGGACTACGTGGGCGGAGAAGATCTGGACACGGTTCTGCAAACCATTGATCGCAGCTGGCCTAACCCCTGAGGTTTGCTGGGCGACGGCTCTCCTCTGGGGCTAGCCAAACTTGACAACTCTTGTTTACGAACTCTCCCGCAATGAACCCTCGATTATTTCATATTACGGAGCGCCAGGCCTGGGAACAGGCCCAGGGCTTGTATCGATGTGCCTCCCTGGATCAGGAGGGGTTTATTCATCTTTCCACGGATCAGCAGGTGATTGGGGTGGCCAATCGCTTCTTTTCGGGAAAAAGAGACCTGGTTTTGCTGGAAATTGCTAGAGACCGCCTGCAATCCCCTCTTTGTGAGGACCTAGTCCCAGGACAGGGCCTATTCCCCCATCTGTACGGTCCTTTGAACCTAGACGCGGTGGTGCGCGTGTGGAGGCTGGAACCCGATGGTGACGGCACATTTGTTAGGTGGCAATAGTGCCCATGGACCTTGAGATAGATATCCAAGACATTATTAGTGGCTACGCCCAGGGCTATTTTCTGATGGCGGACAGTTCCGAGGATCCCTTGCACTGGTATACGACCCGCCAGCGCACCCTCATTCCCTTAGACCACCAATTTCGCTATCCGCGATCGCTTCAGCGGATTCTGAACCAAAATCGCTTTACCTCCGCCATTAATCGTGATTTTCAAGCCGTGGTGACGGGTTGCGCCAACCGCCCTGAAACCTGGATCTCCGCAGAACTCAAGCAAATCTATCAGGCCCTGTATCAGGCGGGGTGGGCCTATAGTTTTGAAACCTGGCAGGGCCCTCATCTGGCAGGTGGGATTTTGGGCATTGTGATTGGGCGGGTGTTCATTGGCGAATCCATGTTTTACCAGATCCCGGAGGGATCTAAGGTGGCCATGGTCAAGCTGGTGGAACATCTGCGATCGCGCGACTTTATCCTTTTCGATGCCCAGCTGCCTAATCCCCACCTGTCTCGCTTTGGTGCAGTGGAGGTTGCCCAAGCTGAATATCTCCGGCTGCTAGAGCTAGGCGTGCAGCTTCCCTTCAACTTCCTGCCGCCCTGATCAATCGCCTGATGCATAGCCTGCCGCTCTACCCCTTGTGCTCTCTTTTTGATGGCGCATCCAATTTATGGCGCATCCAGGCCACTGGCGCGCCCAGCTTTAGAGGCCCAAATTATAGACTCAAGCCCTAGGGCGCCTGCTTTTTTATCCAATCCAGGCAATGTCGGCGTCCTCTGCAGGGGCAGTGGGCCTTGGGGCCGAGGCTTTGGGAGCGGTGCGTTCCCTCAGTTCAAAGGGAGCAGTCCCTGAGGGATCCTTGGGGGGCTGGGATCGGCGAATGGCTGCTAGGATTTCAGACTGGGGCTGGATGAGGGTTTGTTTGCTGTTAAAGACATAGGGAGCGGCATCTTTTTCCTCGGGAAACAGATGCTCTAAAAAATAGTCCAGGGTTTGTTGATCAATGCAGCCCAATAACACTGCGTTCGCCCCAAAGCGGAAGCCATTGTGGCGCTGTTCTTGCACAATAATCTCCACCGTGGTGGTGTCCATTAATCCAGCCTGGTGGAGATAGGCCCCCAGGGGTTTGCGGAGGGATTGGCCCCGAACCCAGCCCCATTCGTCGGCAAAGAAGTCCGCTGTTCTTTGGTTAATCCAGCCGCGAGCCACAAAAATCTCCCCCAGCCGCAATTGGCTGTACTCTTGCTGGTCATAGAGGGCCACCTGTAATTGCGCCTCGGTGACCAAATGGGCCTCTCGCAAGAGTTCACCCAGGCGCTGTGGAGTCGGAGGAGGGCAAGAGGTTGCAGTTAAAGTCATGGGCGATCGCAACGGCGATATGGTCAGAGCCAACTGCTGTGGGGCAATCGGCTGGTTCCATCCGTCCAGGGCTAGGCAAAGATGGCGATAATTTGCCTATCATACAGCATTGATCTGCTTAGATACAGGTGGTGGAGATTTGAACACCGTAAAATTACGGAACTTGTTGGGTAGGGCGGATCCCAGTTTCCCCCGTGCCGCTGCCCTAGCTGGGGAGGATCCCAGGGTCAACCGCCTCTAGTTCAAAACGGAGAGCGTCTCTTGATCGCCGGTCAATTCCCCTGCGAGGGGACAGGGCAACCATCAGTGGGTCTGGCCGCTGTGCAAAATATCCATGAGCCTAATATCAACCGCAGCTTTGGCGCAGAAGAAAAGCGGTCAGCATAGCTGACCGCTTGTGATGGAATATTCCCTGATGGATTCATCCTTGCCGATGTATGGCTGGTCGATTCATCTTTACCCAGCGCCAGGGGGCAGCCTGGTATAGTTCCAATCGGAACCCCAATTAGCTTTGAGGGGCTTCGGCCTGGTGCTCCGGATGGTTCTGTGCCAGGGTGAGCTTGACGACCTTCTGCTTTGCTTCCTCCACCTTGGGTAAGGTCAGGACCAGGATGCCCTGCTCAAAGCTGGCCTGGGCTTGGCTGTTTTGAATGGCCACCGGCAGTTGAACCAGGCGGCGGAATTGACCGTAGCGTACATCAGAGTGCAGGAGTTTTTCGCTTCCTTGCAGGTCTGGGCGCTGACGCTGTCCCGTAATTAAAATGGACTCACGTGTGAGCTGAATGTCGAGATCTTGTCCCTCAACCCCAGGCAGATAAACGCTGAGCAGCAGGTGATCGTCGGTTTCCTTTAACTCAATGGCCGGAGTCCAAGTGGTCAGCGCTTCCGATTCTTGAGCATTGGGGAAGCTCTCGAACAGGCGGTCAATTTGACGACTCAGGCTCAAGGCGTCTTGGGCGGGATTCCAGTATCGAATCATCATAGATTGGGTTTCCTCACGATTGGGATGAATGGTGTGCGGTATGTTGCCCGCGTTGGTTATTCCCAATATGCAATGGATAAACCCTGGTCAAACAGAGCGGAAAACCGAGAAAAACAGAGGTGAATTCCGATCTGAATCAATTTTCATGAAAAATGCCGGTTCGGTATCCCGAATTATCCCGGTGGGTGCCCCGAACCTGCCCCTACCGCCAGATAGTCTCTCAGGCATTGGGAACGATGGACCGCTGACATTGGGGACAAATGGCCTGGATGAGAAGTTGACAGTCGAGCAGATGGAATCCCTCTTTTTCCGCTGTTTTGGCCCCAATCTTGAGGACCGAATCGCTGCGGAACTCTATGGCCTTATTGCACTGTACGCAAATCAGGTGATGATGGTGGTGCGGGGCGGGCTGATTAATTTCATAGTGCTTGTGACCTTCGGCAAACTCCAGCTCCCGGAGAATCCCCATCCGGGCCATGAGCTTAACGGTGCGATAAATAGTGGAAAGACTAATGGGCGTACCGAGATCTTGGAGCTTATCGTGCAGTTCCTCTGCACTCAGATGATTGCCCTTGGGTAACTGCTGAAAGACTTGCAGGATTGTTTCCCGTTGCGGCGTGAGCCGCCACCCGCGCTCGTGCAGCTCTGCTTTTAAGGCGTTAGAAGTATACATGGATTTTCTCAGTAATGCTGCCTTATTGAGAATAATATCCCATCCCCAGGGTGATAGCAAGAAGATTGCCTTATTGAGAAAAAACTTTACGCCTCCCCTGGCAGGGCTCCACGGCTTTCCAAGAGTCTGATGGGGATGTTGGCCGAACGCCTAGGGCTCAATCGGGTGGGGCTCAATCGGGAGAGTGGGGAGAGATGGACTGCTCAGGGAAGGAGGATGAATCTGTAGGATAGATTAAGAACCTGCCGCCTCTTCGCTGCGTGCGGACAGCAGATCGGGTTCGCAACACTCACCTCAGCGCAGGAGGTCAATGGATGAGTCTGATTGGCAATATACTCTGGTTGGTATTTGGGGGCTTGATTGCTGGCTGTCTGTACATTCTCAGCGGTCTGTTACTTTGCCTGACCATTGTTGGCATTCCCTTCGGCCTGCAAACGATCAAAATCGGCTGGGCAACCTTTGCCCCCTTTGGCAAAGATGTGGTGACCAAGCCCGGTGGGGATAGCGTCCTGAGCTTGGTCTTTAACATCATTTGGATTTTGTGCTTTGGCTGGGAAATTGCCATCGCCCATTTGACGTCGGCAGCGTTGCTGGCCATCACGATTATTGGGTTGCCCTTTGCAAAGCAGCATCTGAAGCTGCTGGTGGTTTCATTTTTGCCCTTTGGTCATGAGCTGAAATGACCTGAGGATCGGCAAAAGCTCAACCCCAATCAACCATGCCCAAGTCAACCATGCCTGAGTTAACTATGCCCGAGTTAACTATGCCCGAGTTAACTATGCTTGGCGTTGGCGCTTAATTCGCGCCGAACCACTTCTGGGCGTTAAGTCGTTGGATGACTCCAAAAACTAATAAATCAAGGGTAATCTTACGCTCGTCAATGAGAAAGGACTCAATGACAGCCGGTTGTCCATGACTGGTGGCCCAGGAAAAGGCCTTTGCCTTGTTGATGTCCTGCTCCAGAAAGTAAACCGTAAAGCGCCGCTGACCGCTCGCCCAGGATCCCGTGACCCGGTCTTGGTCAAAGCTGAGCTGCAGATCGCTTACCGACAGCTTTTCCAAAGCTGTTCTCAGGCTGGGAATGAAGTGGGCTTCAATGAACTCATCAAAGGGTTTCTCTTCAACGGCGGGTGGTTTTTCCTGCTTGGCAGACTTTTTAGGGGCGGTCTTCGCCGCCGCCGGTTTCTTTTCCGCTTTTGGGGTGTCGGAGGTATCCGGGGAATTGGGGGTTTTGTCCTCAGCCATGACTGTGCCTAATGCTATCGATGCCTCATGATATCGACTAACCGCCTGCGATCGCAGGAATAATGCTTACCTCATCTCCGTCCTGGAGTTCGGTGTCCTTCCCATTGAGGAAACGAATGTCTTCATTATTGACATAAAAATTGACGAAGCGGCGCAATTCCCCGCTTTCATCACAGAGGCGATTCTTAATCCCAGGGCAGTTTTGCTCCAGTGACTCCAGAAGTTCAGCAACCGAACGACCGCTGCACTCCACCGTCGCTTGATTTTGGGTGAGCTTTTGCAACGGAGTCGGAATGAGGACTTTTACAGCCATGAATATCGGATTCTCCTATTAAATCAGGTGGGTGGAATAGGGTGGGTCAAGACTTCATTGGGAAGTTAAAGAGCGGGTAGAACGGGCCTAATCCCTAGGCCCGTTCTCTTCGGCTCCGCTCCTCAGACCCTAATCTTTGGGATCTACATTTTAGACCATGACCGGCTGCCATTCGAGACGATCAAGGGTTTGGGCTCGATCCCAAGCGCGCTCAAAGCTTTCCAGTTTGGCTTCAATGGTCAACGGCTCACCGACGTAGGGCTGAACGGCTTCCTGAGTTTTTAAGCCATTGCCGGTGATGTAAACCACCGTTTTTTCCTCCGGATTGATTTGACCGGTTTCCACCAGCTTTTTCAACACCGCCACGGTGGTGCCGCCAGCAGTTTCTGTAAAAATTCCTTCGGTTTCTGCCAGGAGCTTCATTCCGGCCACAATCTCCTCATCGCTCACAGATTCAATGGTGCCGCCGGTTTTGCGGGCGATGTCCAGAGCGTAAACCCCGTCGGCTGGATTACCGATGGCAATGGACTTGGCAACGGTATTGGGCTTCACGGGAGAAATAAAGTCTCGACCTTCTCGGTAGGCTTGGGCAATGGGAGAGCAGCCTTCGGCCTGGGCACCGCTAAAGCGCACCGCCCTATCCTCGACTAAGCCCACCTGCACAAATTCGCGGAAGCCTTTGTATATCTTCGTAAATAGCGATCCTGAGGCCAGGGGCGCCACAATGTGGTCCGGTAGATCCCAGCCGAGCTGTTCGGCCACTTCGTAGCCCAGGGTTTTAGATCCCTCGGAATAGTAGGGCCGCAGATTGATATTCACAAAGCCCCAGCCGTGGGTATTGGCGACTTCCGAGCAGAGCCGATTGACTTGGTCGTAGTTGCCCTCCACCGCCATCAGGGTCGGAGCGTAGATCAAGGTGCCAAGAACCTTGCCCGCCTCCAGGTCTGCTGGAATGAAGACGCAGCAGTCCAACCCGGCGCGGGCGGCGATTGCCGCGGTGGAGTTGGCCAGGTTTCCAGTGCTGGCGCAGGAGACGGTGGTAAAGCCGAGCTCCTGTGCTCGGGTGAGGGCTACCGAAACTACCCGGTCCTTAAAGCTCAAGGTGGGCATATTGACCGCGTCATTTTTAATGTAGAGATGCTTTAAACCGAGCTGCCGCGCGAGCCGATTGGCCTTAAGCAGGGGGGTCATGCCGGTGCCCACATCGATGGGCTGATCTGTTTCAACGGGAAGAAAGCTGCGGTAGCGCCAAATGGAATGGGGACCCGCTTGAATGTCCTGGCGGGTAATTTTTCCGGCGAGCCGACTGAAATCGTAGGACACCTCTAACGGCCCAAAACAATATTCACATACGTGAATGGCAGCAGGCTCGTAGGTTTCGCCACATTCTTTACATTTCAGGCCCGTAAAGGCGGCTTTGATTTCTTGGATGGCGGATTGAACCATGGGTCTTCGTCCTATACAGCGGCGGTGGGTTTGCGCAGTCTCAACATTGAGCAGCACCCTATCACGTTAAAAAAAGTGTCGTCAAACATACCCGACCAAAAAAGTCGGGTATGTTCAAGGATCTTGATTTTACCCCCCGGCCTCCCTGGGGGGTAGGGCTGGAAATCTTCTCCCCATCAGGACTAGCTCAATTAGATGGGAGGCCACCTGAGGGCCTTGGGACTTTGCCCAAGGGAAAATGAGAGATCGTCAGAGTCAAGAATTTTGTTTAGATTTGTAAATATTCCCGACTCCGGTCTCCTTGCTGCCGAGGTTCTTTGCGGTCGCTGTGAGTCTGGGAGATTTACTCCGTGAGATAGGGTTGACAGAGGGCCTTAAAGTGATCGCCGCGCTTTTCAAAATTAGGATACTGGTCAAAGCTGGCACAGGCTGGGGAGAGCAAAATGGATTGCACCGGACTATCCTTCGCCAGTTCCAGGGCTCGGGTCACCGCACGGTCCATGGTTTCGACAATCTCGTAGTTTGAAAACTGGGTGTCGTGGAGGCGTTGCGCAAAGGCTGGGGCCGCATTGCCAATGAGCAGGACGTAGGCCGCCTTCTGGTGGATCGTTTGGATCCAGGTACGGTCGTCGCCTTTTTTGGGATCACCGCCTGCAATTAAAATCGTTGGGCCTTGAACGGCAGCCAGGCCGGTCTGGGCTGCCTCGTAGTTGGTCGCCTTGCTATCGTTAATGAGGTTAACCTGTCCACAGGTGCCCACCTGCTCTAGTCGGTGGGGCACGCCGGGAAAGGTGGCGATACCTTCGGCAATGGCAGCGGGTTCCACCCCTGCTAGATGGGCTGCGGCTATTGCCAGCAGCATATTTTGTTGGTTATGAACGCCGTGCATCTTGAGCCGATGGACTTCCACAATGGGCTGCTGGTCAACCCTGGCCCAGCCCGCTTGAATATCAACGCGGGGGACAAAGGGAAGATCTCCCGTATAGGCGTTGGGTTGGGCTAGGGTCCAGACCGCCTCGGGCCACCGCCAGGCCGTCCCCTGTTGTAAGATCGCATCATCCCCGTTGAGCACCTTATGCTCCGATTGATTAATCAAGGCGGCCTTAATGGCCCGGTAGCACTCCACGCTTCCGTGGCGTTCTAAATGATCCGGTGAAAAGGTGGTCCAAACCCCAATCTTGGGGGCCAGGGTTGAGGCGGATTCGATCTGATAGCTGCTGATTTCAGCCACAACCCAATCAAGGGGGTCGCCGGCGAGGGCCAGTTCGCAAGCGCTATAGCCAATATTGCCGCAGGCGGGAGCCTTGAGTCCTGCCCTTTGCAGGATTGCTGCTGTTAATGCGGTGGTGGTGGTTTTGCCGTTGGTGCCCGTGATCCCAATCCAGGGAAACTGCCTCAGGTTTCGCCAGGCAAATTCTAGTTCGCCCATCATTTCAATTCCTCGCTGGCGGGCTTCAACTAAGGACGGCAGATCCCAGGGCACCCCTGGACTGACGATTACCCGCTGGGGGAGGGGATTTTCCAAGGCGGCAAGTTGGTCCAGACTAAAGCGCGTATCCAGATAGACCTGGATGCCCATCTGCTCAAGTTGTTGCTGGCGATCGACTAAGGCGGCGGAATGCCCCGCATCGCTCAGACTCACCTGCCAGCCCTGGCGCCGTAGCAATCGAGCTGCCGCAATTCCAGATCGCCCTAACCCAATGACATGTGCAACAGCCATAATTAATCAGAATTTTGCTTGAATGGGGAAAACAGGACAATATTAGTCTATTGGGGGACGATGGCCCTTCCATGCGGCGTACAAGAATAAAAGTGCGAGCAATCCATAGCCAATTGCCCAATCAATGCCGGTTCCCCACCCCAATTGCACCACCGTATCGGCGCTGGTCACTTGGTAGCTATGCATCAATCCCACCCCGGACAAACCGGCTGCACCGATAGACCAGAGCGCCGCTTTGCCAAATTGTCCTTCAATAATATAAACCGTGATGGCGGCCAAAATCATGGCAGAGAGGATGACGCCCTGTTCCAGGGCAAAGGCTCCGCCGATGGCCACTCCCGACTGCTCGAACATCTGCACTAGGGTGTCTGGAAAAGGAGATTCGGGTGTCCCTAACCCGGCGACCCGCAGGCTGTTTTTCGCCACTAGGGCCCCCCAGGCCGCAATGCCTGGCAGGAGTCCCACCACCACTGCGGGGGCATGGTGCCGGGGGGAGGCGGTGAAGCTTTGGGAGGCAATGACAATGCCAATCCACAGCACGATGGCCATGCCAGCTTCAATGGGAATGAAATAGGAGAGTAGGCTGATGGCGCCGGTGAGACAGAGGCCGCCCATGATCAGGCCGCTACTCCAGGAATAGCCAATGCGCGCCCCCATTTCCTTCCAGCCGGGATGACCGATATAAATTGTGGTGGGAAAGCACGACCCGCACAGCGCAGCAACTAGGGTGCCAATGCCGTTGGTTGCCAGACTAGGTGCGGTTGGGTAGCGATCGCCTGCGGCCTCGGCACTCTCTAAATTCTGGAGACTGCCCACCAGATTAAACAGACCCATGGGCAGAATAATCCCCAGATATTCCCAGAGCACCTGCCGCTGCTGCCAGAGTTCAATAATCCAGATCCGGGGCAGATACAGTCCGAGGGGGGCAGCGGCCTGGGTAAAGGTGCTGCTTTCCCACTGGGTAAATCCGGTCAGCCAGGCTAGGCCCGTCCCCAGTAAAACCGAGAGCAATCCTCCGGGAATCCCAAAGTTGACTCGCCCATAGTAGGTCAGCAAAATCACGCCCAGGGGCACAAAGCCGACGATGGGATGGGCAAAGGTGCGAAATAAAAAATCAATGGCAATAAACGTGATGGCAATGCCCGCCAAGGTGGAGAGCATGGCGGCCCGCGGGGCCCAAAGACGAAGGCGATCGCCAAGGGCGGATCCAGCCAGTTCTAAAAGACCAGAGCCAAGACAGGCCACCAGTCCAGCTTCCCAGGCCAGTTCTGCGGCTTGAGAAGCCTCGACCCCTTGGGCAAGGGCTGCCAGTTTGACCGGCAGCATCACCAGAAACACGTAGGCAATCAGGCTGACGGTATTGATGCCGTAGGGGAGGGCCGTCAAGTCCTCTCGTCCCTGGATGCGGCCTTGCTGATAGGCCTGCCAGCTATAGTAAAGATTTCCCACCATCAGGCTCAGGGCGATACCGGGCAAAATTCTCCCGAAGGTTAATTCCTGGGAGAAGCCCAGCACCGTTTGGCACAGGGTCAACAGCAGCAAAATTTGGATCAGGTTATCCAGGGCAAGGCCAAAGAACCCATCGATATCGCGTCGCACAAACCAACGCGGATGAACTGGGGAAACAGAGGGCATGGGCAAATTACCAGGCAAAGATTTACGGGCGCATGACAGGCTCCGATAGAAGCAAGGCAGCCCGCCTGCCGGTTCGCGGAGCAGGGACGTTCCGAGGAATCAGGCGTTGCGCATTGCGGTCAACATTGCCTGCTGACTGGCCCGTTGATAAACGCCCTTCAAGCATTCCATAAAGGCTGAGTTCAGGGAAGGTGAGGCACTCGCCTTGCTTGCCTCTAACTGGTCAATGGGAAGGGGACCCAGGACATCGAGAATTGTTTCCTGGCTGGCAGGTGGGGTAATCACCACCAGGGTGGGGTCAAGCTCTTGATCGTAGCGCCAAAATTCCGCTGTAATGTCAAAGGATTCGGTGGGGGAATCGGGCCGTTCCTCGCCGGGGCCTGGAGCGTGGGCGTCGCTTCGATGCTGACGCAGATCTTCTAAAATGCTTGCCTTGCTGCGGCCTCGCAGTTGAAAGAGGATAAAGGGATCCTGGCTGAAATAATCTCCCAACAGGTAATACACTGCACCGATATGCTTGCAGGGATTCACTGGATCTGGGCAAGAACAGCGGCTGTGAATATCAAATTTGCTAAAGGGAAACAGGCTCAGCCCGCTGGCTGTAAAGGCTTCCTCAATGTTTTGCGGCATCTCCCCAGCCAGCAGTTTGGCGGCAAAAATGGCTCGCCCTGAGAGTTCCTCGATCACATAGCCCCATTGTTCTTCATCGAAGCGGTCTAAGCTGAGGGAAACGCTGTAGGGATCTGGAGCCGTTCCCTGCACTTGGGCGAGTACCTTTTCTCCTTTAAATTCCAGGTCTAATACGCGGCCCTCCCGGACGTAATTGCGTGCCCGCTCTAGGCGACGTCTCCAGCCAAAGGATTCCAGAACATCCACCCAGCGCTGTGCCCACCACTCGCGCGGAGATGGGGGACCCTCGGCAAGGGACTGCGATCCGGAGGCCTTTGTACCGCCCTTTTGCACTGAAATCAGGGGAGAACGAGGATGGGCACTGGAGCCAGAATGAGAGGAAGGCATGGGTCTGTTGGGTTAAAGATCTGTTGAATGCAGCATTAGGCTTTGCATCCCTCTAGATTTTCTCGTATCGTATCGCCTAGCGGCAAATCACGACGAGCAGTATTTTTCGCATGAATGACCCTCACGCTTCTGTCCCTGAGTCTGATTCGACCTCTTCTGCGGCCGTGCCTGGTCAGAGTGGGTCCCAGGAAATCTCGAATTTGGAACCGGGACAGATCGTTGAACCCCTGGATTCGCGGCGATCGCGACCGTTACCCCTGGATTTTCAATCGGTGGACGCTCGTTTGGATCCCCCGCCTGTGATTGATGAAGCCCGATTGGCTCCCGATTGGGGAGGGTTTCAAGGGGTGGCCTTGGGGGCCGCGGGAGTGGCGCTGCTGGGCATACTGCTGCACAATCCCTGGATTGGGTTTCCAGCCATTGCCCTATCCCTGGGGGTTACCCTGCGGGCCATGTGGAATCCGGCCCAGTATATTCTGGTGACCTGGATACCGCGTCGGTATCGGCAGTTTTTGATTCCGGTGGCCATTCTGGTGCTGGGCGTGGCGGGGGCAGCCTATCTTTTGACTCTAACCCTGCCCGGAAATTTTGGCCTGGGACCGATTAACTGGGATGCTTTTGGGGCCCTGGCGGAGCTGTTCGGCGCGGTGGGACAAATTATGGTGGCATTCTTAGCCCTGTATGTAGCCTGGCGCCAGTACGTGATTTCGAAGGAGCTCACCACCCAGCAAAATCGCATTACCCAGCAACAAACCATTGACACCTACTTTCAGGGGATTTCTGATTTGGTCCTGGACGATGAAGGTTTGCTGGAAGACTGGCCTCCGGAGCGAGCCATTGCGGAGGGGCGAACGGCTTCTATTCTGGTGGGGCTGAATGCGGAGGGTAAGGCTAAGGTGATTCGCTTTCTCTCCAGCGCCAAGCTGTTAACCCCACTCAAGCGCGATCGCCGCTTAGGGCGCCCGATTTTTAATGGTCTGGGCGGCTATGAGGAAGATATTGAATATGGGGTTCGGGTCATTGACCTGGGGAGTATGCTGGCCAGTGGTGATTTGACCGACACGGATTTGCGCAATACCGATCTTTCCGATGCCAATTTAGTCAACGCCAAGCTGGATCGCTGTGAGTTGACTCGGGCGAATCTGGCCCGCACCATTCTATACGGGGCCAGCCTCCGCGGCGCAGATCTGTCTAGGGTCAGACTCTTCTACGGAACGGCCACCCAAGCCCTCCCTCGCGATCGGATTCACCCGCCAAATTATGTGACCGGAGCCTATACTGGAGCGGTGGTGGAAAACGCAGACTTGACTGGGGTGAAAAATTTATCCGAGGAACAACGCTATTACTGCTGTGCTTGGGGGGGAGTGCACACGCGCGCTTCCATTCCTGGGGGATGCGAGGGCATTCCCAACAGGCTCCTCGATTCTTGAGCAAGGGGAACATTACGGTTGGACCGATGACCTATCTATCCTGTCTATTGAGCGGTTTGGCCTGGTTGATTGTTTTCATGACCGGGCTCACGGTGTTTCGCTTTCTCCTGGCAGGGGCGCAGCAAATTCAGCAGCTGCATCAAATTCCCTGTAGTCGCTGTGTTTACTTTACGGCGACCTCCTGTTTGAAATGTACGGTGCGACCGGATATTGCGGCCACTGAACTGGCTACAGACTGCGCTGATTTTGAGGCCATGCCCCTGGTTTAATGATAATTAATTGCAATAGATGATGGGGACTGTTACAGTAGCCTCAGATTCGATATGCCAGGGGGAGAGCCCCTGAGAATAGTTTATGGGGGCGTCTTCAAAGAAGGTTTCGGTGTGCTGCTCCGGCTACATTGTGGATTTCCGGTGCCGAAAAAATGGCGAGCATCGCGGAATGGTGCTGGAGGCCTCGGGATCGCGTCTGGTGGCTAAATTTGCTAAATCTCTGCCGGATTCAAGCTGGATGGGGTTGCAGCGGGGCGATCGCGTGGTGATTCGCGGGCTGCAAAAAGTCGGGGGATCAAAAATTAAGGTGACTCAGATTCAGCCCTGGTCCGGGGTGGAAACGGTTCAGCTTGAGGCGGAGGAGGCACCACCAGAACTCGTTGGCCCGACTCGGCCCCACTCTCCTATTCCCATTCGGGTTGCCGTTTGTCATAAATCCAACTGCTGTCGGAAGGGGGCCAGGGAAGTGGCCGAGGCGCTCCGCAGCGCCGTGACCCAGAATGATTGGGATCATCAGGTCAGCATTCAGCCTGCTAAATGTCTGGGACGGTGTAAGGCCGGACCCGTGGTGATGGTTCTACCGGGTAAAAAACGCTATAGCAGTGTCAAGCCCAGACAGGTGGAGCGGCTTTTGCTGGAGCAAATTCAGATCCCCTAGCGATCGGGGGATCCTAAATGGCCCGCCGTCATTTTAGATCTTGAATTTCCCCACGGATGGTTCCCCCCAATTCGGTGACGATGTTGCGGGTGTTATAAACCAGCATTGCTTTGTAGGTGTCGCCAGGGCGACCGGGTTGATTGAGTCCATCGGTGATGAGGGGATTGGCCGCTAGGGTTTTCCCTGCATCCTTCGCAACGCTTTGCAACAGGGGAGATGGTTCTCCCAACTCAGCAAATAGCGTGGGCGCCTTTGTCTGGCGCAGTTCATCGACTACGGCCTTAAGCTTGGCCGCGGCTGGCTTCTGGTCTGGATTGAGGCCCGTGAGAATCCCTTCAACGCTCAGGCCATAGGCTTCGCCGAAGTATCCCAGGGATTCATGGGTGGACCAGATCACCCTCTGGTCGGTGGGAATGGTTTGGACCTGAGCCTGAATCCATCGGTCGATTTCTTGTAAATCCTGGGCGATCGCGGCTTCTCGCTGCTGATAATCGGCCCGGCGTTCTGGATCGAGATCGCCCAGGGCTGTGGCAATCACCGCCACCATTTTGATGCCGTGTTGGGGATTGTGCCAAACGTGGGGATCGGCCTGGACATCATTGTCAGCCTGGGGGGATCCTGAGTCTCCTTGGGTCTGGGGCGAAGCCTCTGATTCTGGACGGTTTTGATCGGAGATATCGAGGTCATGATCTCCGTGGTCGTGAGGATCGGCTTCTCCCTGAGAACCGCTGTGGCTGTGGGAGTCTGTGCTGTGGGGGTCTGCGTGATCATGACTCTGGCCCTCCCTAGGATTGGGAACTGCCTGCTCGGCCACCGCAACCGTTGCAACCTTCGTACTCTGGAGAAGCTTACCCATGCCAGCTTCGAAGTCGTAGCCATTGTAGAGAATGAGTGAGGCGGTTTCGAGGGCCTGGCGATCCTGGGGAGTGGGCTGGTAGCTGTGGGCATCCTCGCCGGCCTGCATTAAACAGGTTAGCCGCTTCGGGTCTTGAAGCAGCTGCTGGGCTAGATCGCACAGGACCGCATGGGTGGCGACAATTTGACCGGACTGGGCTGGATCTGGCGCTGAGGATAGGGACGAATTCCCACAGGCGCCCAGGAGAATACAGCCCAGCACTCCGGCTGCGCGCCGGTGCATTGAAAAAAGTCGGTTCATCGGGGCAATTCTTGAAAGGGAGAATGTTACAATGAATATCATTCTCATGTAATTTCGTATGCTAGAAGTCCAGCAGCTTGCTGTCAAGTATCAGGGAAGTTGTTGTTTAGACTCTGTAAGCTTCCAGGTAGCTCCAGGGCAGTTTGTGGGAATTATGGGACCCAATGGGGCGGGCAAAAGTACGATGATGAAGGCCATGCTGGGGTTGGTCCCTACGGTGAGTGGCCGCGTCAGCTTTTGTACCTGTCCCCTGTGTCAGCAGCTAGAGCGGGTGGCCTATGTCCCGCAGCGATCGCAGATTGACTGGGATTTTCCGGTTACGGTGGGGAGCGTGGTGATGATGGCCCTGACTCGCAGCCTGGGCTGGTTTCGTGGTCCCCATCGAGAGGCCAAGCAGCGCGTGCACGCTGCTCTAGAGCAGGTGGGGCTTTGGGACTGGCGCCATCGTCGCATTGGCGCTCTATCCGGTGGACAGCAGCAGCGGGTGTTTCTGGCGCGAGCGCTAGCTCAGAATGCGGATATTTTTCTGTTTGACGAGCCCTTTACGGGGGTGGATCAGCCCACGGAGGAAATCCTTTTGGAGGTGTTTCGGTCCTTGAAACAGCAGGGGAAAATCCTGATGGTGAGTAGTCACGACTGGGGCAAGTCAATGTCCCAACTTGATCGTCTCATGCTTCTCAATCAACGGCTGATTGCGGATGGTTACCCGGATCAGGTCATGACCCCGGAAAATTTGCAAAAAACCTTTGTGACGGCTCGAGGCGCAGGGAGTGGGGTGCCCCGATCTGCGTTTTTTTGCTAGAGGGACTTTGGAAATGAGGCTGTACATCAATGTCGGAGCTGGGGTTTGATGCTGACCTGGATTCTGGAACCTCTGAACTATGAGTTTATGCGCCATGCGATCGCCATGGGGGTTATTGTTGGCATTTTATGCCCGGTGCTGGGCAGTCTTCTAATTGTTCAGCAAATGGCGCTGCTGGGGGACGTCGTGGCCCACTGTGTGTTGCCGGGGCTGTCTATTTCTGTCTTTGCTGGATTAAATCCCATGGTAGGCGCGTTTCTATCGGGCATTACCGGAGCCTTTTTCATTTCCTGGATTCGAGATCAGTCTCGCATTAAGGCCGACTCTGCCATGGCCCTCACCTTTTCCAGTTACTTTGCCCTAGGCGTATTGCTCATCTCGCTATTAAAGAATGCGGTAGATCTCGATGCGCTGCTGTTTGGCGAAATTTTAGGGGTTACCTCGGCTGATCTTGGGCGCACCGGTGTGATTGCGGGGATTGTTCTGCTTGCGGTGAAGCTGCTGTACAAAGAGCTCCTTTTGTTCTGCTTTGACCGCACGGGCGCACAGGCGATGGGGCTACCCGTGACGGCAATCTACTACGGTTTGATGGCGGCAACGACCCTGACCATTATTGCCAGTATGCAGGCCGTGGGAGTGGTGCTGGTCATTGCCCTGATGGTAGCACCTGCCCTCAGTGCCTATCTTTTTGTTGATGAACTCCATCACATGATGATCCTGGGCTCGGGGGTGGGGACAGTGACCACCACCCTGGGAATCTATCTCAGCTATCGCTTAAATTTGCCCTCGGGTCCGGCCATTGTGCTGGTGTCTACCCTTCTTTTTCTGCTGCTGCTGCTGGTGAAGCTGTGGCGCGATAAAATCACCCTGATGCGCCCCTGAGGGGTTGGGAGGACTCAGGGGAGACGGCCGGTGTCAAGAGGCCCCGCTACCAGTGACCCCATCCGAAGGGGAAGTGGCGATTGTAAAAATGCAGTCGACCATACCCTAAAAACTGAGGATGTCCCTGGGGGCCGTCGGGAATGGCCTTGACTCCAAATAAATAAATGCCGTCGGTGGAGGGATTCCAGTAAGGCTTCAGGGCCAGGATCACCGTTTGTCCTGGCGAAATTGGATCTGGAAAAGTCACCGTCACTTGATCTGAATTTGGCGTTGCGGTTGCCTGCACAGAAATCTCTGGTCCTCGCCTGCGACCTAAGTAGGCTCGGGTGCGGCGCAGGTTAAAGCTGATGGAGTCAACGCCTTCCCTTTGCTCAATTTCTAGGGTTTTCAGGGATTCACCTGCATGGGCCGGTAGATCAATGTGGAAATAGTAGATGGCATTGGGACTGTGGGTTTGGCTAATGGTGCTGGCAACTTTCCCCAATCGTGGAACGTGATCAAAGTAGACGGTGCCATCGCGGAGTTGAACGCCCTGGCTTTCTAGAGGTGCAAGCCCCCAGAGGCTCCCGCTGAGAATAAGGGTTAATCCGGCCCTGGCAATTCTCTGCGTTGCAATCATGTCTGGCTCCTTCTTGTTCCCCCTCAAGACTGGGGCGCAAGCTGAATGAGTTGGCCATTGGAACTATCTGTGAGGACGTACAGCAGTCCGTCTGGGCCTTGGCGCACGTCCCGCACTCGCTGTCCGATGGGAATCTCCTCCACTGCCTGGGTGGAGTTGTCTGGGTTGACCTGAATCCTAACCACGGACTGGTTAACCAGGGCACCTGCAAACAGGTTTCCCTCCCAGGCCGCGAGGCGATCGCCCCGATAAAGAGCTAGGCCGGACGGCGCGATAGATGGAGTCCACACCAGCTTTGGATCCACGTAGCCTGGTTTTGAGGAGACTGGAGCGACGCGCTGATCTGAGGTGTATTCTCGACTATGGCTGACCAGCGGCCATCCGTAGTTTTCCCCCGCCTGGATAAGATTGAGTTCATCCCCCCCTCGAGATCCATGCTCCGTAGCCCATACCTGTTGGGTCACAGGATCCAGGGCGAGTCCTTGAATATTTCGATGTCCCAGACTCCAAATTTCCGGTTGAGATCCCTCCGCGCTTAGGGTTGGATTATCCTGGGGAACTGATCCATCCTCTTGAATTCGGATAATCTTCCCAAAGTGGTTCGTTGGATCCTGGGCCTGCTGGCGAATTAAGTCTCCCTGATAGCGAATGGGGGGATTTCCGCCGTCTCCAATCGACACAAGCAAAGTTTGATCCGGCAGCCAGAGCAGTCTAGACCCGAAATGCTGGGTACTGCTTTTAGCGGCCCGGTTGGCAAAGATCACTTCCCAGTTGCTGATCTGTCCC
Organism: Lyngbya confervoides BDU141951; assembly: GCF_000817775.3. Taxonomy (GTDB): domain Bacteria; phylum Cyanobacteriota; class Cyanobacteriia; order Thermosynechococcales; family Thermosynechococcaceae; genus Lyngbya; species Lyngbya confervoides. The sequence continues at coordinate 9,492 of NZ_JTHE03000038.1, read as the reverse complement.
TCTCGATACTGGGCGCGGGCTACCTGAGTTTTATTTTGATCGCGATCGCCCTGGGAATAGGTAAAGTAAATGAGCTGATTTTCCTCAAACTGAGGATGGAGGGCAATATCAAGCAGCCCTCCCTGACCTGCGGCGAATACAGAGGGTAATCCCGAAACCGCTTGTTTTGTTGCCTGTTCTAGATTGATGAGCTGGATCTGCCCCGAACGCTCTGTCACCAGAACTTCCCCCGATGGCAGCCAGACCATCCCCCAGGGATGATCTAATCCGTCAATCAGGGTAGTCCTTTGAACCTTAACCGCTTCAGTCTGAGTAGCTGATGATAGCTCAGCCCTGGAAAAAAACTCCAGACCTTCGCCACACCCGGTGGTCAGTCCCGTTAGCGCAATCCCAATCAGGAAAGCCTGAGCGATTGCAAATCCTCGCATGACTAATCTTCTCCATAGATTAGTTCAATTCTAACCATTGCTTTCCGGGGATCACATCCTACTCAAGTCCAGGCACCCTGGATCAACCTAAACCGATCAGGTAAAGGCTAGAGCGTGGTATGCGTTAACGGGTGTTGTTTAACGTTGTCTGAATCCTTAACCTGATGAGTGGCGTTGAGGATTCGCTGTGGCGGATTGCTACACTCAATAACTTTAGATTGATTTAGCGGGAGGCGATCCTTGGCCTGCGGATTATGATCGTATGTCCTTGCCGCTGCCAGGAGCCGTTCATGGAAATTAGGGGCAAGCTGGACTTCGTCTGGAAATCCCTCCGGAACGACGCAATGACCCTGATCATCGCAGATCTGCTGTACCGTAAAGGCGCGAATCAGGGAATAGGAAGAGGGAATATCTAAAAAGAGGGACTCCAGGGTTGAAGAGGGAATGGGTTCAACCACTTGAATGGGAGTTAGTTGATTGTCCTGACTGCGGGTAAAACAGTGGGCAAGACCCAGTACAACGAAATTATCTGAACTCATCATAAAGTACCCGAACTGATCACGAGGAATACGGTTGTCAAATTAAAGGGAATTAAAGGAATGGAGTCATTTAAGGAGTGAGCGATATCATTTCAAAAGAATAAGAGAGATGCGGGAATGAGGAGAGAGGTTAGCGAAATCACGAAGAGGTCGTTGAGGATGAGAGAGGTCTGTTTTCAGGGAATGAGAGAGGGAGAGATTTTGCTGATGAGAGTGTTGAAGTTGAAGAGAGAGGAGATTGAGCTTTGCGTTGTTGTGAAGAATGGGAGGAAAAAGGAAAAAAGCAGAGAGAGCCGCGAAAGAGATAGCGCCGAGATTAACCGCGAGCGCGAGCAGATGTTCAGCGGGGAGAATAGAAGAAGAGCGCATAGAAAAAAAGAGAGCACCACAGCGCCATTGTAGCGGAGGTGCCCAGGAAAAGAAAAAGAGCAAAGAAAATTAGGAATCAGCCCGCATTGCGATTAGGGACAAGACTGAGATAATTCATGGCTGCAGTAGAGACACGAGGAGGAGTTGCAGGATTGGGAGCAATAGAGCGAGCGAGGCGGAGGTAGAGAGCAGGGTCTCCAGCCTTGGGCTGTCGGTCTGGGGACCTGTAAGAGCGAACCTGGTCCTGCCAGATCAGCTGAGGGAATCCCAACTTAGAGCGATAGTATTCATTGTAACGAGGGGAAAGGATATTAAAAGGCCGCTCACCCTGAGCCCGTCCAGGCAAAGACCGTCGGCGCTGGAAAGGAACAGTAGAATAGCCAAAAGCCTCAAGATACTCATCACTGTCGAGAAGCTGTTGAATAAAGCCCTCGACCCCCTTCGTGGCGACGACAATACTCCAAGCAATCTTTTCCTGCTGAGAATAGACATCGCGCCCAAGGACGCGCTGAACACACTGCTCAACGAAGCGATAATTGCTGTTGAGATTGTAGAAACTGCGTGTAAACGTATCAGAGAGGAGCAACCCGCGAATAAAATCCCGCACTGTAATTTGCCCATTGCGTAACTGGGACTCGAGACAAGGCTCACGGTCCGCCTTAAACGCATGGAAAAAGATTTGTCGGTAAGCGGCCTCAATCAAGGCATCAAAATCAGAAGGCGAGAGAATATTATCGGTCGAGAAAACCTTAGGCTGGTCATCACCAGGGACCACAAAACCAGCGACCCGCTGATTTTGAGAAGACGGAGCATAGGACAACAAAGGAATGGGCACGCCGGGAACCCCCTAATATAACAAAACCTTAAAACCACCCCAATGATACGTGAGGAGCCGAAGGAGGCCATCAAAAGGCTGAAGAAAAGTTACATAAATTCACAGAGTCAACAAACGCAACGAAATATAACGAAGGGAGCGGGCTATGGTCAGAATCTACCACCCCCAGAGAGAAAGAGCCGAGCCCTGGGGTAGATGAGTCCTGGTGGAGTCCTGGGAGATGCGCACCTCCGCACAGAAAGAAGTCGTACTAAACCCCCCGAAACGCTTGACCGTACTGGTTCGGAAGCGGACCGAGTCATCTGCGAACCAGAATCGTTCCTGAGCCGACATCGTCTCATAGTCAGTCGTGAGCACCAGACCCTCATCCGAATCCATAGAGTATCGCCCCACCACCGGAACAATCTCCGCATAGCCACGTTCGCGGAGCAGTCGTCCCTGGTGTGGGTCCTGGGCATCCGGAACAATCGCGAACGCCGTCTGTCCCTCGTGCCCCCCCTCGCCCTCGCGGTCCCACCCCATAGCGCCCAACCACTGGACCGCCGAACCGCCCACCGCGAGAGCCGGGTCAATGCCATGCAGTTCACACAGAGCCACAATGCGAGAATCGTGCGGCATCAAAGAAAGCACCTCAATGCAAGAATCGCCCAGCTCCGCCCTGCGGAACGCCAAATGATGAGTTGCCCGTTGAGAGCGCCATCGTCCCGCACTGCGCTGAAAAAACTCCATTACATCCAGTCTCATAGACCCAGCCCCAAAAACGCTAATCCCCATGATAAAAGAGAGCGCCCTAAGAACGAAGGTCGGCCCCCAAAACCTGCCAAAGCAGAGGACGATAGCGAGCATGAATCGATCGAGATCCATTGATCCATCGACTAATCGTGGATCGGTCCAGATTGAGCGTACGCGCCAGACGAGCCTGGGACATCCCCCGTGCCGCCATCGCCCTTGCCAGCGCCCCACGAGAAATCTCATCAAACCGCCCCCTGACCCGCATGGGTTCCGTCCCCCCCGTGCTCGGGCGTAATGGTAGCCCCGTCCACTGCACAGAAACCCGTCCGGCCATCCCCTGTGGAGCGATCACCCGCCATCCCGCATCGCGCAAAAGCGCCACCGCCTGCTCCCAGTCATAGCGCTGCCGTGACCGCTGGCGTGGCCACCGATCACCCAACTCCAGGAGATCCAGTAACTCCTCCCCCGCCCAGGTCAGATCCGCCCCGCTCACCCACTGGTCCAAGAAAAACAAAAGCAACCTAGCCGGTAGGGGAAAAGCCATCAACTGCAAGGCGCGGTCCGCCCTGAGCGCAAACTCATCCAAAAGCGCCCCCGTCCAGTCCCCCTGTAGAGCAATCACCCTGTCCAACCAGTCCCCCACCGCAAACCGGAGCCGTACATCGATTAGATCCATCGCCGCCTCATCCATGAGAGCCTGGTCCATAGCCACCTCATCCAGAGGCATCCCGTAGCGCGTCCGTTGCATCGTGCAAGTGTCCACGCGCCATAGGGGAGCAAGATGCGAGTTCACCAAGCGATCGCCCAACTCCCAGATCTCGAGAGTCACCTGCGACTGAGCCAGACGCGGTAGCCAGCGAGCCAAGCGGTCCAGGCCGCGCCGATCCGCCCCCGGCATCACCCCCGCCCCCTCCAGGTCCGTCGCCCCCTGAGGATGGCGCAGATAAGCCAGAACCATTGCCAGCCCCATCAAGCCCACCTGTGGCCCAAAGCCTCGCGTCAGCGCCCAAACCCAAGTGCTAAACACCCGAACCGCCTGGACCCCATAGGGAGCATAGGGACAAACCCGTAGCCTCAGATGGGGCAACCGTCGCAGCACCCCCTCCTCCCGCATCGCCCCCCTTGTCAACTGCACCCCCGCCGTCGCCCGCGGCAGAATCGGCCAGCCCAAATCAAGCGACTCAAACCCCCGTGGGTCCACCACCGATCCATCGCCCACCAGGGCATCACGCAGCCCCAAAAGCGCCTCCAAACTTTCCAACTCCAGCGTCGCCACCGGCAGCGTCGCCACCAGCGCCAGTGCCGCCTCCATCGCCATCGCCTGAATCAGCACCCGCTCCCGCCAGCCCGGCCAGTCCCCCGACGTCTTCAGCGGAAGCAACCCCGGCGTCAGACAAACCCCTGGCGGCCCCCCCTGCCGCTGCCACTGAAGCCCCTGATCGATCACCCACCCCCCCCAGCGACTCCAAAACGCCGGCTGATGTAGTTCCGAAAACAGCACCCGAGCCAGATCGCGAATCACCCGCACCTGAAACGCCCCAATCTGTTCCGTAGCCGTAAACAGATCCATCAAATTGAGCGGCGCATTTAGATGATGAATGCGCACCAAGCGATGGTGATTCAACACCATTGCCACATAGACCAAGATCAGATCCTGAAGTGGTTGCAGCCCCCTTAGCCGTAGGCCCAGGGCCATGGCCGGGTCATCGATCGAATCATCGGCCAGGTTTTTTTTTGAGCCCCCAGCGCCGCCGCCACCGCCCGAAACCGCTGCGGGTCCCCCTCCGAACGGGGAGGTCGTCGCTCATCCGCCTTACGACGATAGACCTGATCCAGCGTCGCCTGCCAATCCGTAGGCCCGCGGTCCTCGCGCCGGTCCTCGCCCAACAAAATCGAATCACAGAGTCGGTCCATCTGTTGCAGCGCCAATCGTGCCCGCGCCTGAACCGCCTGGACCCCATCCGTCTGAGCCATCTGCTCCAGCCGTGCCCGCATCCTCGCCATCGCCTCCGGCCACGTCGCCAGGATGGACTCAGCCAGCCCTTGCAGTCCCGCGATCGCGCCATAGCGGACCACCCACTCGGGGTCCTCCGTCACCGCCAGCAGCGCCTCCAGTGCCTCCCGTTGCCGCCCCACCACCTGATCGGGCGGCAGCAGATGCCAGCGAATCGTCCCCAGCCCGCGCGCCGCCGCGCGCCGCACACTCAGAGCATGGTCATGCCGCGCCGTCTGTTGGAGTAACGCCAGCGATCGCGGGTCCCCAATCCCGGCCAAGGCTCGCAGCGCCCAAGCCCTAGCCCCATAGTTTTGATTTTCCAGCAGCCCCAGCAGCGGCATCACCGCCGGCTCCCCAATCAAAAGAAAGCCCTCCACCGCCGCCACCGCCGCCCCCGGATTATTAAAATTCAGCGCCGCCAGCAGTGTCGGCAGCCCCTGCACATCCCCCGTCTGGGCCACCGCCCGGACCGCATTCACCAACGCCTGAGACGAATCCGCCTGGTCCACCGCCTGAATGAGCGCCGCAATCGTTGTTTGCTCAGCCATATGTCTTGTCTAATCCTCCAGCGGCCGTGCTACCTAGGACCGCACCCTGCCCTTAGGATAGCGATCAGATCCTACAGCAGTCCATCCATCAACTGCATCACCTGCACCGCCGCCGGCGACAGCCCCGGGTGTCGCTGCAGCTCCGCCTCCAGCAGCCCCTTGAGCGCAATCAGCTTCAAGCTATTTTCCGCCAGAGTCTCAGCAATAGCCGCCGCCGCCGGCAGATAGCCAATCGCCCCCAAATCCGCCAGCGCCGCCCGGCGCAGCTGCAGCTGATCGCCCCCGAGCGCCGCCACCAAGCGATCGCCATAATCATCCTCACCCGTGAGCTGATAAAGCGCCCGCGCCGCCGCATACTGCACCAGCGCCAGAGGATGCGCCAGAAACGGCTTAATCAGCGGCACCGCCTCCGTCGCCCCCAGCATCCCCAGCGCCTCCAGCGTGGCATCATAGGGCTGAGCCAGATGGGGACAACCCGGAATCGGTTGTGCCGCCGCCATCCCCCCCGCCAACAGAGCCATCAACGGCGCCACAGCCCGCCGGTCCCCCAGCGTCCCCAAGGACTGGGCCGCCGCCTCCCGCACATAAAAATCCTCACAGTCCAGGCAGTCGAGAAGCGCCGGCACCGCGCTCACCTCCTCCAGCTTGCCCAAGGCCCGCGCCGCATTGCGCCGCAGCGGATAGCCGCCATCAGGCGATCGGTCCACCGTATCCCGCAACGCCGCCACCAGAGAGGCAATGGCCTCCGGATCCTTAACCCGAAACCGTCCCAGCCACCAAGCCGCATAGTAGCGCGCCCCCGGATCGGATCCCCTTAAATCTGCGATCGCCTGATCGGGCGTCAGGCCCCGCTCCGGCATTGCACTTAACGACTCATCCGCATCCATCACGATCCAAAGGCGTCAGCCATCCTTCGCCATCCTTCGCCATCCTTTCCGTACAAATCCTTGATGGCCCGGCATGAATCCGGGCCATCAAAAAAGGCCCCCAGGGACCTCGCACGAGGTATAGAAGCCCTTCAAGGTTAGCAAAAACCTAGTGAGACTAGCTCAGCGCGTTAATCGCGTAATCCAGGTAGGAATTCGCTTCCACCGCAGCATCCCCAGACAGACCGTGGTTTGCCTTGATGTGCTTCAGCGCCTCAACATACCAGCTAGGGGAAAGTTCAAAGGTGCTGTTGATTTCCGCCAAACCCGAAATCAAATAGTCATCCATCGGGCCAGTGCCACCCACAATCAGACAGTAAGTCACCATGCGCAGGTAGTAGCCAATGTCACGGACGCACTTTGCCTTCCCTTCTGCCGTAGATGCATAGTTCGGTCCCTGCATCTGAGTGGTGTAAGGAAACTTCTGGTAGACCGCATTCGCCGCACCCTCAGCCAGGGATTGGGCCTTAGCACCGAGTGTCTTCGCTGCCTCTAAGCCGGACGCAGCCTGACGGAAACGACCAAACGCAGCTTGCTGCTCAGTTGCACTGAGGAAACGGCCTTGAGAATCAGCAGAAGCAACTGCTTCAGTAAGAGGGGTTTTCATAATTTATTAGTAATTCCCGTGATACGAACAAAATGTGCAAAGAATGGCAACTCACATCCCGCAAGGGGGCCATGAAGCCAAGAAATGCCAGCTAACTTAGGCAACAGCCTGGGCCGCGCGGTCAAAGTAGCCTGCCACTTCCGCCATCAGAGCACTGCAATCACCCTGAGTGATGCCATTGGTATCATTGGCGATCGCGACTGCGGCATCCTTCATCTTTTGCACGCCGTTTGCCACGGAGCTACCAGGCGTTCCGAGAGCCAGGTAAGTCTCGCGCAAACCGTTCAGACAGCGGTCGTCCAAAACGCTGGCATCCCCGGTAAAGATTGCGTAGGTCACATAGCGCAGGATGATTTCCATATCCCGCAGACAAGCCGCCATCCGACGGTTGGTGTAAGCATTTCCACCGGGAGCAATGAGCTGAGGCTGCTCCGCGAACAAGGCACGAGCCGCATTGGCAACGATCGTAGAAGAATTGCTGGTGATGCGATTCACCGTATCCAGGCGCTTGTTGCCATCAGCAACCATGGCGCTCAGAGCATCAATTTGGGAAGCGCTGACGTATTCGCCGCGCGCATCAGCCTGGGCAACAACCTTGGCAAACGCGTCTAGCATAGATTCAATCTCCTTGTGCTGGGTTGAGGATAAACTTGTTTCAAAACCAAATTAAGAAACAACGTTTGTTTTCTTGCAGGCTAAAAACCTAGCCTGAGAAAGACAAGGGTTAAAGCGCGAGCCGGTGACCCAGGATTCAGCAAACCCCGAGGACACCCTCCTTGAACCTCGCCCCAGATCTCGAACCCCTGGTCCTCAAGCGAGGTGAAACAGGAAATCTTGAAGGGTGAAGGCTCAAGCTCAACTCACGAGATGCCATGCCTGCCTTTCAAGATCCCTTTATACAACGGGGCCGAACCTGAGTTTGTTAAAAATTATAGGGAGTTTGTATTTCTTAATAAACGGCAACAAAGGAGACGTTACTGTCGAGATCGGTGGGGAGGAGTCTACCGCTGGCGTTCCAGATCAACTCAAAACCGATCGGGGTCAAGTCATCACGGAACGCCTCCAACCCGTTTGTTCCCGGTGTTAGCCGTCACGTAACCATCCTTAAGGCTTCCTGTCCGAGGGCATCTCTGGACGATTGTCCCGATGACGCTTAGCCCGATAATACTGGTTTGCGGCTTGACCGATGCTCCAGACAATGGCCGCATCGCTAGAGGCGCCCAGCACCGCCCCCAGCACCGGAATAACCTCTGGAAACGAGAGACCCGACTTAAGCAGAGTGCTGCCGCCTGCGCTGCCCGCGTAGAGGGCGAGAATCTCACCCCGTCGAGTTTTATCTTGAATATCGTAGTCATAGATCGCTGCGATCCGATAAATCAGCTCCGCTTGCAGCGTCGCGATCGCGGCCATATCCACGGCAAACAGGGTAATGGCTAAGGGGGGCAGAAAATTTGTGGCCAATCCAATCCCAGCCGCCTGGAAGGCCGTCTCTTGAATCATCTGTTGGGCCATCGTTTCCGGGGGGGCCAAGGGAGCTTGCTGGCGCAGGCTGTCGATGTCCTGGGCGATCGCGGCCAAATTCACTTGACCCAGAGCAGCGGCAATCCAGCCGAGACCTGGGGTTTTAGAAAGGGGCTTGAGGATTGGAAAATCAGCGATTGGAACGAGAACCTGCCCCAGGGTTTCAGCCCAGGGTTCAATCTGCTGCTGGAGGGCCTCGCTGCTAGACTGAGCCGCCGATTGCAGAGCATTGCAGGTCTGGATCCAGGTGGATGTCAGGGCATCAAGGTTGGGCCAAGATGAATTTGCCATAGGAATAGATGATCAATCGATGATGGCAGTCTGGGAGAGAGGATGTCGTCAATCCCCAAGTCAGCTTACTGTTTTACTTTTGTTTTAAGGGCGTTGCGCCGAGTTGTGAAAGTATCAATAGAGAGAGTTTGCTTGGGGTGTGGTGGCCGGGCGATCGCTTGCTTCTGTATTAGTGTCAATAGCGTCGTCCCAAAAATGGGACGTACCTGAGAGAGGCCCATGGATGGATGGATGGATGTTTGTCAGGACATTATGGAAGAGAGCCCCCGTCGCCCCGGTGCGCGATTGAAGATGAAGCCACACGAAGACGTTTGCAATTCCGGGTTAGAGGTTAGCCAGAACTTGAGTGTGAACAGCCTTGGAAGCAGGGCCGGGGGGGTGGGAAATTCTGGCCTTTGAGGAGATTGAGGGCAATTAAAAAAGGGTCGCCTCCTCAAGGAAGGCGACCCTTTTTAACCCAGTAAAGCTGAGTTTATAGTCTCGATTAACCGTTGATGGCAGGAGCAGTCAGTGCAACCGGTGCAGACTCGCCAGCCGCCAAGTCAAGCGGGAAGTTGTGAGCATTGCGCTCGTGCATGACCTCGAATCCCAGGTTCGCCCGGTTCAGTACATCTGCCCAGGTGTTGATCACATTGCCCTGGCTGTCCACGATGGAGTGGTTGAAGTTGAACCCGTTCAGGTTGAACGCCATGGTGCTGAT
>NZ_JTHE03000037.1 GCF_000817775.3 Lyngbya confervoides BDU141951 | reverse complement strand
GAACTCATGCTCTGTATCTTAATCGACTGGCGACCCTAAAACGCTCATTTTTTCGTTCGACCCTGGGACGGTTACCCTGAACCAAAACTCGCTTCCGCATAATTGCTGTACGACTTAAGGAAACGCCCTATTTCCAATAAGGTGTACTTCTTGCTGTGACCAACTACCTTTAAAGATTCTACTTGTTCTCGCCTTAGCTCCTCAGTTCTTCTAGCCGCAAAATCAACCTTCTGTTGGGCAGGAGTTTCTGCCCATTCAATTAAAGTCTGGAAAATATCATCTGTAAATTGATACTTTTTCGGTAAAAGTTCTTGGACAAATTTTACACCACCAGCAAATAATTTTCCTAGGTAATCAAGAAAGCCTAGATTAGGTTTAACCTCTATAGGGTTTTTTAACTCGGCTTCACGTTTTTTTATCAGCTCATCTATCATTACCTTGATCATATCAGGCAAGATACAAGCTAGTGGAACCTCAACCTGGAATGGCTTAGGCAGTTCACCTGTTTTTTTCATGCTGCCATCAGCTTGTGCAATTGCAAAACCTTTTCCTACTGCACTGACAGGAATAAGACGAACAGGTGAACTAGCTTGATTTCTAAGTCTGACCAAATTTTTAAACTCATCAATCTCAAGCAATCGATCTCTGATTTGCTCTAGAGTATAGCTCTGCTCAACCACATCCCACTTGCTAATAATAAACTGAACAGGCTTATTCGATCCTTGCATTACATCGATCATATTGCGTAGATCTTTAAGAGCCCAAACTGTACCTAGCTTTTCCTGTCTCATTAAAGAGCACAGCTTTTGACCATCTAATAATCCTAGAAGGGCATCTGCTGTCTTAAATCTATCGCTAAAACCTAAGCCTCCGTCTTCCTCGTCGGCTTCTTCGGTAATCCTGCCTCCAGCATAGTCAAGGTATGTAAAGGAGCAGGCATCATAAATTGACAAATCACTTGTTTGAACTCGACAAGTAAATGTCCACTCCGAAACTTCGTTGTATCTTGTACCAGCAGGCCATCTTTCATCAACAGCAACTTGGGTATAGATATTATTGAGCCGTATACGTTTTTCAGCAGTATCGACCTGAAGGAAAAATCCTAGATCACTTTGTGTTGAAAGCTTTTTATACAAACTGGACAGGAATACGGTCTTTCCTGAGCCACTGGGACCGAGCATGATAATTGAGTAATTGTTCATAGATGATGTATTCCTCTTGGTTTACCATTTTTGACTGTGGAGAGAGCACGTAATTTGTATTTAAATAAGCAACTTGCATCTAACATCCCGATCAGGGACGTTTAGCAATCAAATACCGTTTAAAATCCCTAAATATGAGTGTTAGAGCTCATTCATAAATCTAGAACTCTTTTAATCAGCCTAGAAATAGTATAAATGCACTGTACCGAGGAGTATGGACCCCAAGCGGAGATAGGTTCCTAGAATCCTTTAGCACGCCTGCCGTTCTAGCCTCCTTCCCTTCCTCAAAAATTCCCAAATTTATTGACTAGAGTAAAATAACAGCTTTTCTCAAGCATTTTAGCGTCAAAAATCATCTTATAAACCTTAAAACTTGATTAGGTAAAATATCTCTCCCTTCCAGCATGCTTGCCAATGCTTTCTGGCTCGGCAAGAAAATCCTTTGAGCCTTCTCCCGATCCTCCCGACGGAAGGTCCCCTGAGCGATCGCATCCACCCTCCCCAAAAGGCAGCAAAATCAACGCAAGCCAGAGAAACTCCACAGGTTCCCCTCATTACCGCGCACCCAATCCCCCCTCTGCCCAACCCCCAAGTCAGCGCCTGCTAAGATAAGAGCCACAGGAACGTGGAGATCCCCCCAATGGAGCCTCAAACCCCCAAAATTCTGGCCTTTGCCGGAAGCACCCGCAGCGCCTCCTTCAACCAGCAGTTAGTCAAAGCGGCAGCTGAAGCCGCAAAAGCAGCCGGGGCAGCGGTCACCTACCTCGACTTTCTCGACTACGACATGCCTTTGTACAATCAAGACCTAGAAGCCAAGGCCGGTCTACCCGCCTCAGTGGTTCAGTTCAAAGCCCTGCTGAAAGAGCATCAGGGGTTCCTCATCGCTTGCCCGGAATACAACGGCTCCCTTACCCCCCTGCTCAAAAACGCCATTGACTGGGCCTCCCGGCCCGAACCCGGAGAGCCGCCCATGGCCCTATCCTGCTTTCGCCATAAAGTCGCAGCGCTGCTGTCTGCCTCACCGGGGCAACTGGGCGGCATGCGGGGCTTGATTCATGTGCGGGCCATTTTAGAAGGGATCGGCGTCCTAGTCATCCCCGATCAAAAATCTATTCCCACGGCCCACTCAGCCTTTGATGCCCAAGGCCAGTTGCAGGATGAAGCCCAACGACTCGCCGTTCATCAGGTTGCCCAAAAACTAGTGGAAGTCACCGCCAAACTCAACGCCGCTTAGCAGAAGCGACATCCCTAACTCAAAGATGGGTTAAATATGGCTAGACTGCTCTAGACTAGCCAAAAATACTCCCAAAAAACTCCACCGCTTCCTGAAGCGATTCAATAAATTTATCAATCTCCGCCGGGGTGTTGTAAAAATACAAACTCGCCCGAGCCGTCGACTGCGCCCCGATCGCCCGATGCAAGGGCTGCGTGCAGTGATGCCCCGCCCGGATCGCCACCCCCGCCTGATCCAAAATCGTGGATAAATCGTGGGGATGCACCTCTCCCGCCGTAAACGACGCCAGCGCCGTTCGCCCTTCGCCCCGCGCATCCGGCTGCGGCCCGTACACCGTCACCTCCGGAACTTCCGCCAAGCGCTTAAACAAATAGGCCGTCAGCTCCGCCTCGTAGGCATGAATGCGATCCATGCCAATCTCCATCAGATAATCCACCGCCGCCCCCAGCGCGATCGCCTCCCCAATCGCCGGCGTCCCCGCCTCAAACTTATGGGGAATATCCGCATAGGTGGCATGGTCTAAAAACACATCCGCGATCATTTCCCCGCCCCCTAAAAACGGCGGCATGGATCGCAAAATTTGCTGCTTGCCGTACAAAAATCCAATCCCAGTCGGCCCACACATCTTATGCCCCGAAGCCACCAGCCAATCGCAGTCCATCGCCTGCACATCCAACTTCAGGTGCGGCGCACTCTGACAGGCATCAATCAGCACCTTCGCCCCATGCCGATGGGCGATCGCAATGATCTCCTCCACCGGATTAATGCAGCCCAGAGTGTTGGAGGCATGAACCACAGCCACCAGCCGGGTGCGATCGCTCACCAGCGCCTTGTACTGTTCCAGGTCAAACTCCTGAGTCTCGGTCAGGCCCACAAACTTGAGCACCGCTCCAGTGCGCTGCGCCACCATCTGCCAGGGAATCAGATTGCTGTGGTGCTCCATCACCGTCAGAATAATTTCATCCCCCGCCTGGATCTGAGTTTGCCCCCAGGCGTAGGCCACCAGGTTAATCGCTTCGCTGGCATTGCGGGTAAAAATAATCTCCTCCCGATGGGCAGCGTTGACGAAGGCCGCCACCTTGTCCCTGGCCCCTTCGTAGGCATCCGTAGCCCGACCGCTGAGGGTATGCACCCCGCGATGCACATTGGAGTTATCCCGCCGGTAATAGTGGTTCAGCGCCTCCAGCACCGCCTGGGGCTTCTGCGAGGTGGCCGCATTATCCAGATAGACCAGCGGTTGGCCGTTCACCTCCTGGTGCAGAATCGGAAAGTCGGCACGAACCTGTTGGGCAAGGGATTTTTCCTGAATCGCGATCATAGACCTGTAGGGCGGTTAAGGGACAAGGGAGGAGATAGACTAGCGAACCTGCGCCAAAATCTGCCGCAGCAAACCCTGGCGAATCGAATCCACGGGGCACTTTTGCAAGATCTCTGCGGCAAAGGCTTTGACCAGCAGATCGCAAGCGTTCTCGCGATCAAGTCCCCGGCTTTGTAAGTAGAACACTTCATCTTCTTCCAGCTGGCTGACGGTGGCCCCGTGGGCACATTTCACATCATCCGCCACAATTTCCAGCTGGGGTTTGGTATCAACCCTGGCTTTTGGCGAAAGCAACAGGTTGCGGCTGAGCTGGGCCGCATCCGTTTGCTGGGCAACCTGCGGCACAAACACCTTGCCGTTAAACACCGCCCGCGCCGCATCATCCACAATGCACTTGTGTAACTGATTCGCGGTGCAGTGGGGGGCGCTAAAGGTGAGGGTGGAATGGGTATCGGCAAGCTGACTCGCCACCGCCAGCGTTAGCCCGTCCAGCACCGTTTCGGTCTGCCCATCTAGGGTCGTCACCTCCGGGGTGTGCCGGGAAATCTGGCCGCCCACACTCAAATTCACCGCCCGGTAGCGGCTATCGCGGGCCTGGGTGACTGTGGTTTTGCCCAAGTGAAAGGCCTCGGGACTTTCCCGTTGGATGCGCGTGTGACGCAGTTCCGCATTGGCGGCGATCGCCACCTCCGTCACCGCATTGGTAAAGGTCTGGCCAGTTCCCACGGTTACGTAATCTTCAATTAGCGTGGCCACCGCCCCGGTTTCTACCTGCACCAGCACGCGGGGTACGCTCATATGCGGCTGCGCCCCGGCTGTGGTCACAAACAGCAGATGAATCGGCTCCTCAGGCACCTGATTTCTAGCCACCTTGAGCACCGCTACATCTAAGAAGGTTGCCGCGTTCAGCGCCGTAAACACCTCCCCAGCCCCCGGATGTTGCCCGATCGCAGTCAGGGCCTCGGCACTGAGATCTGCGATGGACGCAAAGGAAACTCCTGCCGGTAGGGACTGCAGCTGAGAAAGCTGAGACTCAAAGCGGCCATTCACAAACACAATCCGGGGCTCTAAGCCAGACCAGGCGATCGCCTCCAGTTGATCGGGGGTCAGCGTTGCGGCGGGCGCGGCCTGAAATTCGATCGCATAGAGGGGCGACAGATCCGTAAACCGCCAGTCTTCCGCTTTGGGGCCAGGGAGTTCCTGCTCTTGAATCAGGGTCAGCGCGCGATCGCGGATGGCCTGGAGTTCCCCAGTAGCTGACGCTGGACGCTGGGCTAACAGCTGCGCCAGATAAGCCTGCCGCTTTTGGGCAGCGGAACCCGAGGCCGCACTCACCGAGGCAGAAGACACTTGTAGACTCATGATGCTGCCCCCGCTGCCAGTTTTTCGTCCTCCAGGATCCAGTCGTATCCCTTCGACTCCAGCTCCAGCGCTAGATCTTTTCCGCCGGTGGTCAAAATCTGGCCCCGCGCCATCACATGCACATAGTCCGGCACGATGTAGTCCAGCAAGCGCTGGTAGTGGGTAATCAACAGCACCGCATTGTCCGGCCTCGTGAGCTGGTTCACGCCGTTAGCCACAATCTTCAGGGCATCAATATCTAAACCAGAGTCGGTTTCATCCAAAATCGCCAGCGCAGGCTCCAGCAGCGCCATTTGCAGAATCTCGTTCCGCTTCTTCTCGCCGCCCGAAAAGCCCTCATTCACGCTGCGATCGAGAAAGGCCGGGTCCATCTTCACCACTTCCAGGCGATCGCGCACCAAATCGTCAAAATCAAAGGCGTCCAGTTCCTCCTTGCCCTCGTGCTTTTGCTTGGCATTGTAGGCGACACGTAAAAAGTCTAGGTTGCTCACCCCGGGGATTTCCAAGGGATATTGGAAGGCCAGGAACACGCCGGCGCGCGCCCGGTCTTCCGGCTCTAAATCAAACAGGTTCTGGCCTCGATAGGTGACATGGCCCCCGGTGACCTCGTAGGCGGGATGGCCAGCCAGCACCTTGGATAGGGTACTTTTCCCCGATCCATTGGGTCCCATGATCGCGTGAATCTCTCCAGCGCGAATCTCCAGGTTGACCCCCTTCAAAATCGGATTGTCATCCACGCTCGCCGTTAAATTTTGAATCGAGAGGATGACCTCACCCGTTTCGTTCTTCACGTTTTCTCCTTACTCCAACCGTTTACAACCGTCATCTTTTCAACAAACGGGGGAAGCGCTCTCCCCCAAGCCTGCCAGCGATCGCCCCCTAGCCCACGCTGCCCTCTAGCTTCAGGCTCAACAGGCGATCAGCTTCCACCGCAAACTCCATGGGCAGCTGATTAAACACATCCTTGCAGAAACCGCTAATCATCATCGAGATGGCGTCCTCAGCGGAAATACCCCGCTGCGAGAAGTAAAAGAGCTGATCTTCGCCAATTTTTGAAGTTGAAGCCTCATGCTCCACCTTGGCGGTGTGGTTCTGCACCTGAATATAGGGGAAGGTATTGGCCTCGGCGTTGCTGCCAATCAGCATTGAGTCGCACTGGGAGTAGTTGCGCGCCCCTTCCGCCTTCGGGCTCATCCGCACCAACCCCCGGTAGCTATTCTTAGAGCGCCCAGCGGAAATCCCCTTCGAGATAATCGTGCTGCGGGTGTTCTTGCCCACATGGATCATCTTGGTGCCGGTGTCGGCCTGCTGCCGGTTGTTGGTCAGGGCCACCGAGTAAAACTCGCCCACCGAGTTATCCCCGGCCAGCACGCAGCTGGGGTACTTCCAGGTGATCGCCGACCCGGTTTCCACCTGAGTCCAGGAAATCTTGGCGTTTGTCCCGGCGCACAGCCCGCGCTTGGTCACAAAGTTATAGATGCCACCCTTGCCGTTCTCATCCCCGGCATACCAGTTTTGCACCGTGGAATATTTAATTTCAGCATCATCCAGGGCCACCAATTCCACCACCGCTGCGTGCAGCTGATTGGTGTCAAACATGGGGGCCGTACAGCCCTCTAGGTAGCTCACATAGCTGCGATCTTCCGCAATAATCAGCGTCCGCTCAAACTGACCCGATCCTTCTGTGTTAATCCGGAAATAGGTGGACAGCTCCATCGGACAGGTGACACCCTTGGGAATATACACAAAGGATCCATCACTGAACACCGCTGAGTTCAGGGCGGCAAAAAAGTTATCCCCAATGGGAACCACGCTGCCCAGATACTTTTGCACCAGATCCGGGTATTCCTGCACGGCCTCCGAAATGGAGCAAAAAATCACGCCCTCTTCGGCCAGCTGCTCCCGGAAGGTGGTGGCCACGGAAACACTGTCAAAGACCGCATCCACCGCCACATTAGAGAGTCGCTTTTGCTCAGACAGCGGAATCCCCAGCTTTTCAAAGGTTTCCAGCAGGGTTGGATCCACTTCGTCCAGGCTCTTTTTCTTTTCCTGGACCTTAGGTGCCGAATAATAGGTAATGTCTTGATAGTCGATAGGGGGATAGGACACGTGCGGCCAGTCGGGTTCCGTCATCTTCAGCCACTGGCGATAGGCCTTCAGGCGGAAGTCCAGCATAAATTCCGGCTCGTTTTTCTTGGCCGAAATTAGGCGGACCACATCCTCGCTCAGGCCCCGCGGAATGGTTTCAGTTTCAATCTCTGTCTTGAACCCGTATTTGTAGGGCTGATTGACTAAGGTTTGAACGCTTGCACTCATGACGTTTACTCTCTAAACGGGGCGCTGCGCCCCCTCCATCGGACATGTATAATAAAGCAACAATCGGGTTGCTTTTGTCATTGTAAAATACTTTAGCAACATTGATGTTGTCAAAGTCTAGGAACTTCGATGGGCAGTCCTGAATCTATGGCTAGCGCGGGGCATTCCACCAAGCAAGATATCCTGAACTATCTTTTGCGTCAGGGGCGGGCCACGGCCAACGATCTGGCCACGGCGCTGGCGGTCAGTCCCCAGGCGATTCGACGACATCTCAAGGATCTTGAAGGCGAGGGGCTCTTAGAGTTTGAGCTGGTCCAGGAGGGAATGGGACGGCCCCAGCATACCTATCGCCTCAGTAAGGCCGGACGCGATCGCCTCCCCGATCGCCACGATGAATTTGCCCTCGACCTGCTCGATACCCTGGCCGAAACCGTTGGTCCGGATCAAATGCAAACCATTTTGCGCAAGCAGTGGGAGCGCAAGGCTCTGGAGTATCAGCAGAAACTTGGCAAAGGTCCCCTAGCCGAACGGGTGGCGGAACTGGTGCAGTTGCGCAAGAACGAAGGCTACATGGCCGAATATTACCCGCAGCCCCTGGATGCCGACCCCAGTCAGGCCAAAGAGTTTATCCTCACGGAATACAATTGCGCCATTGCCCATGTGGCCGAATCCTTCCCCAAGGTGTGCGATCACGAACTGGAAATGTTTGCCCTCGCCCTAGAAGATTGCGCGGTGGAGCGCACCCACTGGATTGTGAATGGGGAGCATCGCTGCGGCTATCTAATTCAGCTGCGCTAATCTTGACTTCCCGGAAATCAGCCAGTGCCGGCCTAGGTCGGCGGCATCCAATCTGGCGAAGGGGAGGAAGCCACTGTGCAATTCCCCGCCATTCCCCTGGTTTAATCGCTCTGATTTAATAGCTCTGAAGCGGGGCCGTTAGAACGCCCAAATTAATCGGCTGGGCTTCATGGGTCCCCGGAGAACAGATGACCTTCATTGAGGTTCCCTCAAACTCAACAACCTTCACCGCCTGTCCAGGAAGAAGCCGCAGGGAGGCAATTTTCTCACGGGGCAGTTTGGTCAGCTTGCGTTCTCCCACCGCTGACACCAGTCCCAGCACGTCCTCTTCCACCACAATCAACACCCCCTCAAAAACCTCCTTGACCACCGGAACCTGCAGATCCGAGATTTGATTGCCGGTCAGGTTGTAGGACACCAACATGCCGCGAGAGAGCTGAGGGATGGTGGCCAGCTTAGGAGAAAAGGTATGGGTGGTTCTTGCGCCTTCCTCCCCATGAATCGTGACGTAATCCCCACTAATGCTATCCACCAACCCAACGTGATGGAAGCGCTTTTCTGCCGTTAGAGCCTCCACATTACTGGCAGGGGGTTGGAGACGATTGTCGGAATATTGCCCTGGGCGGGTGCCCACAGTCTCCGCTGGATTGGGCACAGCCCTGGGAGCGGGTTCAGCCGGAACCGCTGGTGCAAGCGGGATTAGCAGATGTGCCTGGGCCTTGACTGCCTGCGGCAGGATCAAAATCCCCAGGAGGGCTGGAAGGATGGTGACAACGCTTTTCATGGCTCTATACCCAGTCAAAGATACCCAGTCAAAGATCTCACCCCGCAAAGTCCGCATTAAAATTCATAGTCCGTTCCATACTCGAATACCGCAAAGGTTTCGCCTTCATACTCAAAGGACTTGGTAGCAAAGTAGTAGTCCTGGGACTTGATCAGCAAAATCGGCTGATGATAATAACCTGGAACCCTGAAGTCGCTATCAGCTGAGTAGTAGGCAAACGGGGTAAAGAAGCGATCGCCCAGGGTAAATTCAAAGGGCTGAAAAAACAGCGGCACCGCCGTCGCCGCCCCTTGAAGCATCAACGGCATCCCAGCAACACTCAGTACGCCGGCAATCAACGTGGTCAGTGGGGTATGCTTCACGAGTTGAGGGTCCTTTTGCTGCACTGATCGGCTATCGAACATCTGGACGATTCAATAATCCACCGAGAACGACTGGTTCACAGAAAATTCAGAATAGCTGTAAGTATCATAGGTTCGCTGCACCTTCGTTTCAACTTGCTTTCCCTTCTCCTGGATAAAGCTGTAACTCTCGTAGCTAAAGTTAGACTCCTCCTGGATTTGCAGCCCATCTTCCTCCGCCCTGCGACGCTCTTGAATCTGCTGATTGTCCGTGGACAGCGAAAACGAAAAGGGCCGTTCCACACTCCTCTCCCGACGCACGCGCGAGGTTTCCGCAGTCCCATGCCCCCCCACCGTAAAGGTCACCACCTGGGAAGGAAAGATCTGGGCCATCGCCATCGGTCCGTGAATCAGCATCAGCCCCACAGAAACCCCGAGGGGAAGCGCAGGACACCTTAAACAAGTACTGACATTAAACATCGTGATTATCCTGGGAAGGACCTGAACCTGTATGGCAAACCTTAGCTAGCCAACCTGTATGGCAAGCAACCAAGGTGCTAACCCCATCAACTTACCGTTGAGATCGTGAATGATACACCGGATCAGACTGACGCTGTTGCTGAGCTTGGGGACCCCCACCGCTATAGCCCGTTGATTGGGGCTGCAGGGGAGGTTGGGGGGCATAACCGGGAGTAGCGGGTGGATAGGCAACGGGCAGTTGCGATTGAGGCGGGGCGCCATATTGGGGAGCGCCATATTGGGGAGCGCTGTAGGCAGCGGATCCGGCATTTGACGGCCCCGGAGGCGGATAGGCCGCCGGATCCTCGGGGCCAGGAGCGTAGGACTGGTTCTCTGGCAGGGAAGTTGCGGGCAGAACCACTCGGGGACAGTTGACCCCCGCGACGCGCTGCAGATCTTGATAACTAATTTGAATGCCTGCCTTAGAAATTTTGGAATAATTACTAATGATCATCAGACAAGTCTCTAAGTTTGACTTGGCCAGCTGAGACTTCGCATAGTTTTGACAGGTTTCCATTCCAAAGGACTGCGTGTAGGTAAACGCTCCCCCAATACTCCCGGTGTCAAAGGGACCCACCCCATTCCCGAAAACTGAGAGCGCAATCCCGGAGGAACTACAGTCAGCCACTCCGTTTCCGACAACGCTGCGCCCCAGAGGATTGTTATTGACTTGTGTATTCACCAGAGCGCCATTCTGATTGAGATCCACCACGGGATTCGCTGTGGATTGTGCATTATTAGGCGCACTGATATTGTTGGTCGTCTGAGCATTGGCTCCGTAGGCCACTAAGCTACAGATCCCCAGAGCAGTCGGGATGGCAATCCGAATATTCATGGTTTTCACGGGTGATTTGAGCGAACTGGAATCAACTGGAACTGTCACTGTCTCCCGCGACAAGACTTTCGTGAGAAAAAACTTTCCCTGGAGCGCAGCAGATTCCACAAGAGGCTGCAATGACAGCCCAATCTTCAAGTGAGGGATAGGGGGAGATAAAGAGAGGGGGGAGGAGGTTAGAGATTGAGCCACCTCCTTTCCGGCGCTATCAACGTACAAACGTCTTCTGCACAGACCAAGGATTCAGATAGAAACCTTATATGGAGACCTTAAAAGGGAGCGGTCGCCCCCTTTTAAGGCCACACAGTCACAATCTAGAAGTCAAATCCAGAAGTCACGCGGTGGGTCTTATCAATGCCGTTGTAGTTATAGGTATCGTGAACCCGGACTTTTTCCTTGGTGCTTCCCCAGCCCGTCTCTGTGGACTTGCTCGTTGCAGAGATCTCAAAATCATCCACTTCCCGGAAGGATTGCTCTTGCCATAGGCCGTCTACATGTCCACTAGACTTTTGCTTGGTTTCAGTCCAGGTGGTTCCGTCCTTCGTGGATTTGGATACCGCGTGGCGATCAAATTTATAGTTAGTATCAATATTCACATTGGTCGTGTTGCGACCTTTGTAGATATTCCGAATACTGTAGTCATTCTCAACATAGGTGCTCCCCGCCAGAGCAGGCAGGGTCAGAGCACCGGCAAACAACGTCGAGAGAGAGGCAATTTTAACTAAACGAGCGGTATTCATATCTCACCTTGAATGATCTTTGCTTGAGTCGGACAAAAATCTCGTGCGAAAACCAGACCTGGCTCTGTATGTGATGAACCAGTTCTGACAATCCAGCAGCATTCAATGATGCCGCTAGCCTCGCCGAAATCGCGCTGTCATTAATCTTGAAAGTTAGGCCAAGCGTCACCCCGTTTTTGTCCCTCAAGGGACAAATTAGGCGTGATTGTTTCCCCCGCTAGCCTGGCTGAATGCTGTTGCGTTGCGTATCAAAATAAATTGTACACGGAAATAAATTTAACGCAAGTTTGTCATTTTGGGTACAGCTTTGTCAAAAATTTAACGGAAATTTGTTTTTTTGAGACCTGATAGGATAATCGAGACGCTAGCCACGGGTTTGCCGCCGATAAGCCCCAGGCTGTCTGCCCGAAGTGTCGTGGGCTAGGATCAAGAAAGTTGTGCTAAACGGGGTGTCTATGTCGGAGTCCCTTCCTGAATCCTTGAGTGCTCTGCTCACTGAAGCAGAATGTGCCGAAATTGATCAGTCTCTCCTGCCCACGCGCGATCGCTTTTCAGTTCGCCTGAAGCTTTACGCGGCCAGATATCTCACCGCCCTGGCGCATCGGCTCAACACAACGGTGAAGAGTCTGAGTCCAGATCAGATTTTTTCAGCCCTGCGAGAAGATCCCCAGCTCTATCACAATGGAACCCTCGAAGAACCCTTTGTGGAGTGGTTTGGAAACTTGCTGGTCGCCTCTCAATCGCCCTTAGCGACAATTGCCAACCAGGCCGAGGTGTCCATCGAACAGTTAACCCTGGCCCAAGTGCTGAACTGGCATCGACAGCAGATCAACAAAACGCCCTAAACCCCTCGGCAATGAAGCGGGCTGATCTCAATCAACGCCCAGCGCCCTGCCACCGCGCTTGACCGCTGCTCTCAACGGCGATTGTTCGACCCTCAATGACCCCGTACCATGCCTTACCAGACCTTAAATCTCGCCACCGCCAAGCCGGTTCTGTCCTGGGCTAACCATGATCTGGGGACGCAGGAAATACGCATGGCGAAAAACGTTGCCTCCCTTCCCTTTGTATATAAGCACGTTGCCCTCATGCCCGATGTTCACCTTGGCAAAGGGGCCTTAGTCGGTTCTGTGATTGCGACCCAGGACGCAGTCATTCCGGCAGCTGTGGGGGTTGACATCGGCTGCGGAATGTGTGCGATCCAAACACCATTTACAGCTGCGCAGCTTGAGGGCAAACTCAAGCAAATTCGCCAAGCGGTGGAAGCAGCGATTCCCGTCGGATTTAGCCAGAACCAGTCCATCGACAAGCCCGTCTACAATTGGCAACGATGGAAAGACTTTAAAACCCTGCATCCAGGCGTTCAATCGTTGGATCAGAAAGCCTTGGCTCAAATGGGTTCCCTGGGCGGTGGCAATCATTTTATAGAGCTGTGTCTAGATGAGGCAGAACAGGTGTGGCTGATGCTGCATTCCGGGTCACGAAACATCGGCAACATGCTGGCCCAAAACCACATTCACACGGCTAAAGCACTGGCAAAACTTATGGAGGTCTCGTTGCCAGATCCCGATCTGGCCTATTTTGTCAAGGGAACTCCAGAGTTTGCCGCCTATTGGCGAGATCTACAGTGGGCACAAGAATATGCTCGCTATAATCGGGAAGTCATGATGGCCAGATTTAAGCGAATTGTGGAATTGCACCTAGGCGGGGGCAAGCCCACCCAGCCTCGCTTTCGGGTGAACTGTCACCATAACTATGCAGAGCAGGAGATCCACGACGGGACTTCGGTGGTCATTACTCGAAAAGGAGCGGTGCGAGCGCGTCAGGATGATTATGGAATTATTCCAGGGTCAATGGGCGCCAAGTCCTTTATTGTTCAGGGAAAAGGCAACCGTGAAAGCTACTGCTCCTGTAGCCATGGGGCGGGGCGGTCTATGTCTCGTGCCCAGGCAAAGCGGCAGTTTTCAGTGGCGGATTTAGTTCAACAGACCGCAGGCGTTGAATGTCGTAAGGATGCTGGCGTCATTGACGAAATTCCTGCAGCGTACAAACCCATTGAACAGGTCATGGCCAACCAGTCCGACTTGGTCAATATCGTGGCAACCTTACATCAGGTACTGTGCATTAAGGGTTAACACCTGCAAAATTCTTCCCAAACCTGACTCGATGAATCGGGTCAGCTCGCTTAGGATAGAGAAGAATGTGACCGCCCTTTAGCACCAGCCTCCACCATGGAATCGAATAATTTACTCAAGCAGCTACTTTTAATTGGCGTTGGCACCACCACCTTTGTGGCTGATAAGCTTCGAGATGTGACTGAACAGTGGGTGCGCGAAGGACGGCTGAATCCAGAACAGGCGACGGCCTTTGTGGAAGATCTCATGCAGCAGCTTCGATCGGACCCTAGTCAGTGGGAAACTCAGATGCAGCGTCAGCTCGGCAACATGATGTACGATTTGGGGCTACCTCGCCAAGCGGAAGTGGATGAATTGAGAGGGCGCATTGATCGATTGGAACGGCAAGTGAGAGACTTAGAGAATAAGCAGTGGCGTTAGGTTTTAAAGCCGCGATCGCCGGAATGACAATCAAGATCGCCCCCTGGACCATCTTGATTTCCTGCACCGGGCGCGAGCGCCAGAAATCAGCCACCCTTTGTTTTCAGAACGAGCATATCAAGGAGTTTTATTGTGCGCAGCATTCTCGTAAGCGCCGCGGCCATTGTTGTTTTTACGTTGGTGCTAGTCGTCGCGCAACTGGTCACAGCGCCTGCTTCGGCCACGGCGGATTCTGTCCCTGAACCTCAGGCGCAGCCAGTGATGGCCGCGATGCCCAAGCCCCGCGCATCGGATCTGGCTCCTGCGGAATCGGTCAGCGACGAGGCCTACACCATCACAGAGTCGGGCCTCAAGTATCGGGATTTGAAGGAGGGCAGCGGCGAGAGTCCCTCTCCCCGGCAGTTGGTCAGCGTTCACTACACTGGCATGCTCACCAATGGCAAAAAGTTTGATAGCTCCCTCGACCGGAACGAACCCTTTACCTTTCCCATCGGCGTCGGGCGGGTCATCAAAGGCTGGGATGAAGGGGTTGAAACCATGAAGGTGGGCGGGAAACGCGAGCTGGTCATTCCGCCAGATTTAGCCTACGGATCTCGTGGAGTCCCCGGCGTCATCCCACCCAACTCAACCCTGGTTTTTGAGGTGGAGCTGCTCGATATTCTCTAGTCTCCAGGCATTAAGTCAGAATCGATCCCCTCGTCCTCCGACAAAAGGATCCCAGTAACCCTGGAAAGCTTCCCTGGCAAGGGCGCTTCCCAGGGTTTGATGATCTTGAGATTTCGCAGCGAACCTCACCAACTGTTGTATGGTGGATGGAAGCTGAGCAAATTCCTATGAAGAAAGTCTACGTCTTAGATACCAATGTCTTACTCCACGACCCAGCAGCCATGCTGCGCTTTGAGGATAATGACGTAGTTTTGCCCATCACGATTATTGAAGAGCTGGATCGATTTAAAAAGCATCCCGAAGAAATGGGCCGCAATGCCCGCCAGGTGTCCAGAACACTGGACGACCTGCGCCAGAGGGCATCATTGACCCAGAAAATCCCCCTGGACAATGGCGGCACCTTACAAGTGGCCCTTTGTCATAAGGCAACCGTGGCCCAGCTTCCACCCGGACTGGAGGGAGACAGTGGCGATAACGCGATTCTGGCAACGGCGCTAGAGCTACAGCGCCAGTGCCAATGTCCGGTGGTGTTGGTCAGTAAGGATACCAATCTCAGAATTAAAGCCGATGCTCTGGGATTAGCCGCAGAGGATTATGAAACAGACAAAATAGACTTTGATGATCTCTACACCGGTGTTCAGGACCTACTGGTTGATGCAGACTATATTCAGGCTCTATTTAAAGATGGCTCGGTCGATCTACCCCAGGCCCAGCTTCCCAACCAGGCAATCACCCTTATTGACCAGGCAAATCCTCAACATACTGCCCTCGGAACTGTCTCTAGCTCCGGAACGACCCTGACGCCGATTCCGAAATTTCCCCACAACGGCATCTCTCGGATTCATCCCCGCAATAAGGAGCAAAAGTTTGCCTTAGCTCTCTTGCTGAACGATCAAGTGCCCCTGGTCACCTTAGTCGGTCGAGCGGGCACGGGTAAAACGCTCCTGGCAATCGCCGCCGGTCTTCAAAAGGTGGCGGATGAGAAGGTGTATCATCGGCTGCTGATTGCTCGCCCCATTATTCCCATGGGAAAAGATTTAGGGTACCTACCAGGGGACATCACCGAAAAAATGACCCCCTGGATGCAGCCCCTTTACGACAATCTAGATCTCATTTTAGGAACCCAGGCTCCGACAGCCCATAAGCCAGCCCATTGGCGACGCGGCCACGAAGAACTGATGGAGCAGGGACTCCTTCAGATCGAGGCCCTCACCTACATTCGCGGCCGAAGCATCCCCCAGCAGTTTTTAATCGTGGACGAAGCCCAAAACCTGACGCCCCACGAAGTTAAAACCATTCTCACCCGAGCTGGTGAAGGCACCAAGGTGGTGCTCACGGGAGACACCGATCAAATCGATAATCCCTACGTTGATGCCGCCAGTAATGGCTTGACCTACGCCGTGGAACGGTTTAAGGCCGAACCTCTGGCGGCGCATATTACCCTGCGGCAGGGTGAGCGATCGCAGTTAGCAGAACGGGCCGTCATGCTTCTGTAGCGACGCTCTCCCCTGTACCTTGACTAGGATGCAACCTGCGCTGTACTTCGAGTGCGACGTTGGCGCACCCGCGCCTTTTTCTGGGAGGCGTTGACCGATTCGCTAGACTGCATCATCAACACCAACGTTGCTCGAGACTTGAGCTCACGACGCAAAAGCCCCTGGATCTCTCGCTCCAGATAGTCTTGTAGACCCTCCCAATCAATGGCGGATCCAGAAGCATAATGGGACCAGCGGTTGTTCAAGGCCAGTTCCAAGGTGCTTTGCACCCAGAATTGCCACTTTTCCTCGGCTACCGGCGTCACTACACCTCGCAGATGCACCTGGGGCGGATACATCAGCTTACCCTCCCCATTGATGCCCACCGCAACGGTAACAATGCCATCCTCAGCCAGTCGCTGGCGCTCTTCCAGGACATGGGCCTTCAAGACGCCAGCATTATCCATCAGCTCAATTCCGGCCGAAACCTGGCCCGCAATTTGAATGGAAGACTCAGTCAGCTCGACAATGTCACCATTTTGAATCACCACCATATTCTCTGCAGGAATTCCCATACTCTGGGCCGTCTTTGCATGGCGGACCAGCATGCGATGCTCTCCATGGACGGGCAAGAAGAACTTGGGCCGGGTTAGGCCAATCATCATTTTTTGATCCTCTTGGGATCCATGCCCAGACACGTGCAGCCCCTGCTGTCGACCGTATACGACCCGTGCCCCCTTCATCATCAAGGCATCGATCAAATTCACCACGGCAATTGTATTGCCAGGAATCGGATTAGCCGAAAAGATAACCGTATCATTCTCCCGAATCCTCACCTGGCGGTGCTCACCTCGGGCAATGCGAGACATGGCCGCCATGGGTTCCCCTTGGGACCCTGTCGATAGGATCAAAATTTTGTGGTCGGGAAGATCTCGCAGGGCATGGAGCGGCTCAAAGAGGTTATCTGGACATTTGATATAGCCCAGTTCCCGAGCATGGGCAATGACGTTGAGCATGGATCGCCCCAGGACCGATACCTTGCGACCATGCTTTTGCGCCAACTCCAGGACCATATTGACCCGATGCACTGAGGAAGCAAAGGTGGTTAGAAAAACCCGCCCTGGGGCTTCCCCAATCACGCGGTCTAAATTGGGAAACACGGATCGCTCAGCGGGCGTAAACCCTGGAACTTCAGAGTTTGTCGAGTCGCTGATCAGACAAAGCACGCCCTGTTCCCCGTGCTCGGCTAGCTTTTGGAAGTCAAAGCGCTCCCCATCCACAGGGGTATGGTCAATCTTAAAGTCGCCCGTGTGGATGACCACCCCTAAGGGAGTATGCAAAGCCA
The DNA here is from genome assembly GCF_000817775.3 of Lyngbya confervoides BDU141951. GTDB lineage: Bacteria > Cyanobacteriota > Cyanobacteriia > Thermosynechococcales > Thermosynechococcaceae > Lyngbya > Lyngbya confervoides. Next base: position 41,051 of record NZ_JTHE03000037.1, on the reverse strand, counting down.
CAGAGAAGCTGTCGGAAATGGAGTGAGTATTGCGAATGTATTCCACAAAAAAGTTCTCGCCCAGCCGCACAATGTCACGCGGGGCAACGGTTCGCAACTCGGTTTTTCCAGCCACTCCTGCTTCCTCCAGCTTGCGCTGTAAAAGCGCCATGGCCAGGCGAGGCCCGTAAATTACGGGAATATCAAACTGCTTCAGGTGAAACGGAATGCCACCAATGTGATCTTCATGACCATGGGTAACAATCATGCCCTTAATCTTGTGACGATTCTCGCGCAGGTAGGTCATGTCTGGAAGCACGATGTTGACGCCATGCATCCCATCGGACGGGAAGGCAAGCCCTGCATCTAGCAAAATAATTTCGTCACCGTACTCAAAAACGCAGGTGTTTTTTCCAATTTCATGAAGGCCGCCCAGGGGGATGATCTTCAAAGCTTGACTAGCTTTTTTTCGAGACATAGGTTTTCGTTCCTTTAGTTCAATTCAGTAAATCAGTTGAGTTCCAGAAATCTTTCCAACAGAGCCATGGGAGGGATTCCATCGATCTAGATCACCCTTTGAGCCTTCCACCGGTTCCGAGAAACTCCCGAGTCTCCCCTAGCAGCGGCAGATCGTTAACTCAAAGAAGATGCATTTCCTGCAAAATACGGGCCAGGTCTTCTTTTAAGGAATCAGTGGGGTTCGAGAGGGGCAGGCGAGTTCCACCCACTGACCAGCCCATGAGATTCAGCGCAGTTTTCACTGGAATGGGATTGGTGGTGGCAAATAGCCCCTTAAACAAAGGCCATAGGTCAGTGTGGATTTGGCTGGCCTCGGCTACGTTTCCGGCAAAAAAGGCCTCCACCATCGCCTTCATTTTTAAGCCCACCACATGACTGGCAACACTGACAACGCCCGATCCCCCGACGGCCAGCAGGGGCAACGTGAGACCATCGTCACCCGAATAGATTAAAAAGCTGGGGTCGGTCAGACGGCGAATGTGGCTGGCCTGATCTAAGCTACCACTGGCCTCCTTAATGGCCACCACGCTGTCCAGTTCCGCTAGCCGCGCCACGGTTTCCGGGGACATGTTTTGACCCGTGCGACCGGGAATGTTGTACAGCATGATCGGCAGGCTGGGAACGGCCTGGGCGATCGCGGCAAAATGCTCGTACAGCCCCTCCTGGGGAGGCTTGTTATAGTAGGGCACCACCAGCAGCGCTCCATCCAGACCTAGGGCGGCGGCCTTTTCCGTGGCGGCGATGGCTTCTCGGGTCGAATTTGAGCCTGTGCCCGCGATAATCTGAGCCTTACCCCCCACAGCCTGCTTCACGGCTTGAAACAGATGATATTGCTCATCCCAGGTCAGCGTTGGCGACTCTCCGGTCGTTCCGCAAATCACCAACGAGTCTGAACCGTTGGCCACCAAATGTTGCGCCAAATGCGCCGCAAGCTCATAGTCCACCTGACCTTGAGGGTCAAACGGTGTGACCATTGCAGTGATAATCCTGCCAAACTGTGTCACAGGCACCCTACTCCAGCGCGCTAACAACGAATCGAATCACAATTGACTCCAGTGATTTCAAAACAGACAAATAGAGTTCAAACCGACCCTAGCAACCCAGCCAAGCAGCTTGGAGGCAAACAGGACCCAAAAATGAGCGAACTTAGGAAGATACTGCCATTGCGGACTGCACCAAGTTTCGGTTCACGAGCAATTCGGCAATTTGGATGGCGTTTAAGGCTGCGCCCTTGCGAATTTGGTCCCCACAAATCCATAGTTCTAAACCACAGGGATGGGAAAGATCCTGGCGAATGCGTCCCACCAACACCTCATCTTTTCCGCTGGCGTCCATCGGCATCGGGAAATAGTTCTTGTCCCAATCCTCTAGCAACTTCACCCCCGGAGCCTCAGCGAGAATTTGTCGGGCGCGATCTGCCGATAGCGGCTCTGCAAACTCAAGGTTAATGGCCTCTGAATGGGCCCGGAGTACAGGCACGCGAACGCAGGTTGCACTCACCCGCAAATCTGGGGCACCAAAGATCTTACGGGTCTCATGAATCATCTTCATTTCCTCCTCACAATATCCCTGGGCATTGAGGGGGGAATTGTGGGGAAAAAGGTTGAAGGCCAGGGGATAGGGGAAGATCTCGGCGGGGGGATCTTGCTGATTTAAAATGGCCTGGGTTTGCTGCTTGAGCTCTTCCATCGCCCTGGCCCCAGCCCCGCTCGCCGATTGATAGGTAGCTGCCAGCAGACGCTGAATGGGACAGGCCTGGTGCAACGGCCAAACCGCAAGGCTCATCAAAATCGTGGTGCAGTTGGGATTGGCAATTATTCCCCTATGATCTTCCACGGCATCAGGATTCACCTCTGGGACCACAAGCGGCACGGAAGGATCCATGCGAAAGGCGCTTGAGTTGTCAATCATCACCGCGCCAGATTGCACAATTGCCTCTGCCCAAGCCTTGGAGGTGGAACCGCCCGCGGAGGCCAGCACGATATCCATGCCCTGAAAGGATTTCTCGCTCACAGCCTCAAGGGTGAAGCACTCTCCCTTGAATTCAAGCACCTGCCCCGCAGAACGAGGGGACGCAAGCAGCTTGAGATTTGAAATTGGAAAGTTACGCTCCTCTAGCAGTTGAAGCAGCTCTGCCCCCACCGCTCCGGTTGCCCCCAAGATGGCGACGCTATACGACTCTGTCAATCAACCTCCTCCTTGTCTTCAACATTTGGAATAAAACATCTGGAATAAAACAACATCTATGACAAAACAAAAACCTGAAATTTCTTTTTTTTTCAAAAGCTGGGCCAAGCCCGAAGCGACAGCTCAATATTTTTTTGAAGTGGGAGCGCCCTGGAATACCCTGAGTATAGATTGTTTCTTGAAAACATCAAGTCTTGACTCGCTAACTTTTCTCAAGTATCGGGCTCCAGGTTCCCTCAGCTCTCGTCTAGAGTAATCCCATTTTGACCGCTGTTTTGATCCTGGCGAGGCCAGGATTCAATTGAAATGGCCCTCTGAGCTTGATAAATCCTGGGCAACCGTTAGCTGACGCGCCAGTTGTCGCGCCACCGAGGGTCCGTCGAACCCAAAGGCATTCTGGAAAAAATAATTGACGCCACATTGATCAGTTATCATAGCTTATTGCGCAGTTTTAATTGCCCTCCTGACAAAAACTCACAGCAGAAATTGAGAGGAAGACATTGTCTGAGACACAAACCCTAACCGTAACCCAGAAAAAGCTCCCGGCCAGTCAACTGGGGCTTGAGATTGAGATTCCGGGAGAGCGATCGCAAAAAGCCTACGAGTCTGTGATCACCAAGCTCATGAGAACCGCACAAATTCCGGGGTTTCGGCGCGGGAAAGTCCCCCGGCAAGTAATCTTGCAACGCTTCGGGAGTGGTTATCTGAAGGCCGCCACCCTGGAAGACTTGGTTCAAAATGCGCTCCAAGAGGCCATCAAACAGGAAGACCTCACCATTCTCGGAAATCTGGAGCTGCAGTCCTCCTTTGAAGAGCTAGTCGACCAGTTTAAGCCCGGCGATAGCATTACCTTTTCCGCCAGCGCAGATATCCATCCCGAGATTTCCCTGAAGCGCCACAGTGGCTTTGAATTGAGCGTTGAGGAATCCCTGTACAATCCAGAGCGCATTAACGAAACACTGCAACAGCAGCAGTCTGCCCATGCCACCCTGGTGCCGGTAGACGATCGGCCAGCCCAAATGGATGATGTGGTCATGGTGGACTTTATCAGCGAGTTCCCAGACGATTCAGAGGCAGGGGAAGACTCGGGATCTGAAATGACGGATTTTCAGGTTGAACTCTCTGAAAGTCGTTTCTTACCGGGCTTTGTGCAGGGCGTCATTGGCATGAAAATTGATGAGCACAAAGAATTCGAGGTGGAGTTTCCCGAGGATTACTTTGAGCAAAGCCTGGCAGGACGCACCGCCACCTTCAAGGTAACGCTCAAGGATATTAAATCTAAGGAGCTCCCTGAGCTAACGGATGATTTTGCCCAGGAAATTAGCGAGTTTGAGACTCTGGATGGCCTGAAAACCTTCCTGGAGGAACAATATCAAAAAGAGGCGCAAACGGAGACGGAAAACCGTACCCACGAAGCCATCATGGATGCCCTGGTGGAAGAGCTAGAGGTGGATCTGCCTCAAACCTTGATTGAACAGGAAGTCAACGCCATGCTCAACGAAATGGCGGCCCGTTTTCAGTCCCAGGGCATGGACATCAACAAGCTATTCACCAAGGAGTCCATTCCGGGCTTTAAAGAGCGCCTTAAACCCGAGGCCGAAAAGCGAGTGAAGCGCACGCTGGCTTTGGCAGAGGTGGCCAAGCAAGAAAAACTAGAGGTGGACCTCGAAGCTCTGGAGGAAAAATTCACCGCCACCCTGAAGCAGCTAGATGAGCGCAAAATTGATCGCGATCGCCTGAGGCAGGTGTTGGCAGATGAACTGCTTGAGACCCAGGTTTTAGACTGGGTCAAGGAGCACTCCACCATTACCTGCCATCCTCCCCAGGAGTCTGCCCCAGCCGAGGCCACACCATCGGAAGCAGCCTCAGAGGAAGCAGCCTCAGAGGAACCTGCCGCACAGGAAAAATCCCCCCCCGCCAAGAAGCCCCCAAGCAAAGCGCCGAAGGCAAAGGCCGCCACCCAAGCAAAGAGTCCTAAGGCAAAGAGCGCTGAGGTAAAAAGCACCCAGGCCGAGGATTCAGAGCAGCCTGCTGCGGACGATGATCAGCCCAAAGCTTCTCCCAAAGCCTCGGCTAAGGCCAAGAAAGAATCGTAACTCCGCCGACCGGAGGGACTCGGCCGGCGGGGCTTGGGGAAGCCCCAGGGCATTCCTCAATAAAACTTTGTAAGTTCTTGGCTGTAGTCCTATCCCCCTGTTTTTAGAAACACTCCAGCCCCTCAGGGTTATAGGAATTTTGAGTGGATCAACGGTCCTTAACCGTTTTAAATCTCATGAGGCATAATGAATCAATGAGGCACTCAATCCGGGTTCTTGCGGTGAGCAATCAGGGTTCGATTCCATGCCATATGCTTTTTTAGACAACAGTCCGAGATCGACCTCTATGTTTTTTTCCCAATCTTCATTTCACCCCATATCCGCGCAGATAGCGGGTGCTACCTCCTATCCCACTGCCGAGATTCCGCGCAATATCGTGCCGATGGTTGTTGAACAATCTGGACGAGGTGAGCGTGCGTTTGACATCTACTCGCGTCTGCTGCGGGAGAGAATTGTGTTCCTGGGCGGCAGCGGATCCTCCAGTGGCGGGATTGACGATGTCATGGCCGATTCTATTGTGGCTCAAATGCTGTTTCTAGAATCCGAGGACCCTGACCAAGACATTTACCTGTATATCAATTCACCGGGCGGATCCATCACCGCAGGCTTGGCCATCTATGACACCATGCAACATATCCGTCCGGATGTGTGTACGATTTGTTTTGGGCTTGCGGCCAGTATGGGCGCATTTTTGCTCACCGCGGGAGCTAAGGGGAAGCGGATGGCCCTCCCCCATTCTCGGATCATGATCCACCAGCCCTTGGGAGGGGCTCAGGGGCAAGCGGTTGACATTGAGATTCGGGCTAAGGAAATCCTCTATCTCAAAAATCAGCTCAACCACTTAATGGCGGACCATACCGGTCAGCCCTTTGAGCGCATTGAATCGGATACAGACCGGGACTTTTTCATGTCTGCTGAAGAGGCAAAAGACTACGGTTTGATTGATCAAGTCCTTTCCCGCGAAAATCTGCCGAGCCGATCTCAGTCTATCTCTGCCGTTCAATAACCATTCGTTATGTCCAAATATGACTCCCATCTTAAGTGTTCCTTCTGCGGCAAATCCCAGGAACAGGTTCGAAAATTAATTGCCGGGCCGGGGGTCTATATTTGCGATGAATGTGTTGACCTGTGCAACGAGATTTTAGACGAGGAGCTGTTTGAAGCAGGCACTAACGTTCCCGCTCCGCAAGCGGCCCCCCGTCGAGAACCCAGCCCGGAAAAAAGACGCGCACGCAGTTCCCAGATGCATCTGAGCCAGATTCCAAAACCACGGGAAATTAAAAGCCACCTTGATGAGCATGTAATTGGCCAAGACGAGGCCAAAAAAGTCCTGTCAGTGGCGGTTTATAACCATTACAAGCGTCTGAGCCTGCTGCAATCTGGGTCCAGTGCGGAGGACGAGGAGACGATTGAGCTCCAAAAATCCAATATCCTGCTCATTGGACCCACGGGCTGCGGCAAAACCCTGTTGGCCCAGACCCTAGCTCGCATTTTAGAAGTCCCCTTTGCGGTGGCCGATGCCACCACCTTAACGGAGGCTGGCTATGTGGGTGAGGATGTTGAAAATATTCTGCTTCGACTCTTACAGGTGGCCGATTTAGATGTGGAAGAGGCGCAGCGTGGCATTATCTATATTGATGAAATTGATAAGGTGGCGCGCAAGAGCGAGAATCCATCCATTACCCGCGATGTTTCTGGCGAAGGGGTCCAGCAAGCGCTGTTGAAAATGCTGGAGGGAACCGTGGCCAATGTTCCTCCTCAAGGCGGACGCAAGCATCCCTACCAGGATTGTATCCAGATTGACACCACCAATATCCTGTTCATTTGTGGCGGCGCCTTTGTGGGATTGGATAAAACCATTGAACAGCGCACGGGGAAAAAGTCAATGGGATTTATTCACTCCGGCGACCCAAAGGCCAAGGAAAAGCAGACGGCTAACCTTTTAAAGGCGCTGGAGCCGGAGGACTTGGTCAAGTTCGGCATGATTCCAGAGTTTACGGGCCGAATCCCGGTCATGACCGTTTTAAATCCCCTGGATGAGCCGGCCCTGTGTAAAATTCTGACTGAGCCCCGTAATGCGTTGCTCAAGCAGTATCAGAAGCTGCTGCATATGGATAATGTGCAGCTAGAGTTTCATCCGGAAGCCGTTAGAGCCATTGCGCGGGAAGCCTACCGGCGCAAGACTGGAGCCAGGGCGTTACGGGCAATTGTGGAAGAAATCATGCTGGATGTGATGTATGAACTGCCATCCCGGAAGGACATGACCACCTGTGAAATCACGGCTAAAATGGTCGAGCAACGCTCAAGCGCAGACTTGCTGCTCCATCCCTCTTCCATTCCCACCCCTGAGTCTGCCTAGGGCGCACCCACAGGTTCCCACTCACGAGGAGGGTGAGCTTAACAGATTTGTCAAAGGCTGGTTTTTTTATCAGCGGATTCAAGAGATCAAGCATAACGGTGATGTTTCCCATGGGAGAGAGTTCACGATGAGCTACACCCAGGTTCGAGGGGTCAAGCACTATTACGAGTGGATCACCTCAGCCCCCAGTCCATCAGGGACGCCCAAGGAAATTATGGTGTTTCTGCATGGTTGGGGGGGCTCGGCTCGATACTGGGAGTCCGTGGCCCACCGTCTCAGTGAACGCTTTGATTGTTTGCTGTACGATCTGCGCGGGTTTGGTCGTTCCCAGGCCAGTCCGGACGTCAGCCGTCAAGCCGTCAAGCAAATTTATGATTTAGAAACCTATGCCCTGGATCTGGCTGCGTTTCTGGAGTCTCTGGGGCTAGAAAAAATTCATCTCCAGGCCCATTCCACCGGGTCCTCCATTGCGGCCCTGTTCATGAATCGCTACCCTGAGCAGGTGGAGCGAGCCATCTTAGCCTGTAACGGCATCTTTGAGTTTGAGGCCAAGGCCTTTGAACAATTTCACCGATTTGGCGAGCTTGTCATTAAATTTCGTCCGAAATGGATGCTGGCGATTCCCGGTCTTGAGCATCTATTCATGGCACGCTTTTTAGACCAGTCCATTCCGCGACCGCTCAAGGTGCAGTTCCTCGCAGATTTTGTGGATGCAGATCAGCAGGCTGCACTAGGCACAATGCTCACAGCAGTGAGTCAACAGTCGGCCCAGGCTATGCCGGCTGAGTTTGCACGCATTCATTGCCCGACCCTTTTGATTTCTGGTCAGAGCGATCGCATTATTCCTGCGCAGATGGGAGCCAGGGCAGCGGATTTAAATGAACACATTGTGCATCGGATTATTCCCAATACAGGGCATTTTCCGATGTTGGAAGCTCCAGAAGCCTATCTTCAGGAGGTCCAAGAGTTTTTGGCCCTAGCCTAAGCCAGCACTAATCCTCAGAATAATCCCCACAAGGGCGACTCATCAATCGACGACTCATCAGAGGACGATTAATCAATCGAGACCCCACGAACCTTGGCGGGCTGCTTTTTTCCTTCTAAAGGAGCCTGCTGCACCATTCTCTCGCGCTGACGGTGAACTTTAAAGTAATCTTGCCAAAGTCCTGGGGCATTGAGGGTATCCCCGCCGTGCTGGGTGACGCGCTCACGCACCTGGCACAGCACGGGTGTATTGACACACATCCCGGAAATAATAACCTGGCCCTTAGTCAAGGCGGGTAGTTCCTTGAGCAGATCGCGTCCTGCGGCCTCTACGCCGTATTTTAAGCTCTCCTGGTCCACGGGATTGACAATGCGCATGAGAAACTGGCTCATGCATTGGGAAAGCACATCTGAGTCCAATTTGCCGGGACGCTGGGTAATCAACCCTACCCCTAAGCCAAACTTCCGGCCCTCACTTAAAATGGTGCGGATTACCGCCTTACATCGGGACGGTTCATGGGCTGGGGCAAACCGATGAGCCTCTTCGAGGAGAATAAACACCGGATAGGGTAAATAGGATTCATCCTGAGGGTCAACGCGCTCCTTTTGCGTGGCCATGCGGGCAAAATTTGCCTGCCGCAGCACTGCCGCACAGATGACCTGCTGCTCCTCTTGATCAATTTCATTCATTTGCAGAACGGTGACCTGTCCGGGGGCAAACAAATCTCGGGGGGCAAGGTGCTCAAAGGGGTCAAAGTAGCTGGAATTAGCCAAGCGCTCAAGTTTCCATTCCAACGCCGCGACCGAACTGCCCTGGCGTTCATTGCCATCCTCATCCTGAACTCGATCAACTTCTTGAATGGCAAACACTAAATCATCCACGGTCCAGCGGGTATCCCCCGAAAATCGCTTTTGAAGCTGACGAAAGGCCCGACTGAGGATCGACTGCTGGCGATCGCTCATTTCCGGAAGCAGCGAGAGTACATCGTAGTAGTTTAAGGAGGAGATGCGAATCTTGACCTCATGGGGCTGCAATATCTTGACCTGGGGTTGATAGCCGTCTTCGCCCCGAAAGGCCGGATGACCGCGCAGGGCGTCCAGGGTGCCATACTCCCCGTGGGGGTCGAAAATCAGCACAGCAGCTCGGTTATAGGGGCGCAGCAATTCCTCCACCAGCACCCCTGCCGTATAGGACTTTCCGGATCCCGTACCGGCCAGAATGGCCATGTGGGTGCTGACCAGTTCCTTCACATCCAGATGAATGGGCACTGCGTTGCGATCGCGCAGCAGCAAATGGCCAACCGAAGCAGAGCCAACCTCCGTCGCCTGCTTTTTATTCAGTACTCGACCCAGCATGGCGTCCGAAGCCAGGTAAACCTTCATACCCGGTTCAGGAGGCTGGCGGGGGTTCATAAAGCCCAACACCGGATGAAAATAGCCCACCACCTCCACCGCCACTTCATAAATTTCGGGGCTGTCATACTTAAACCCCACCAAAGCAGCGATCGCGCTGGGATTAATTTCCGTATCTGCAAAAATGCGATCCGGTAGGTGGTCCACGAGTGTGCACCCGCTCACCTTGCCGAGAATTTTCAGAAGAAGGCCGGACTCCTCTGGGTTGGGAATCTGAAAGTAAACAAACTCGCCAATTTTAATGTGTTGGGTATCCGCCGTAATGAAGACATACTGATTGCCGGTATCGCCCGGCCCTTTGACCGTACCAATCACCTGAGAGACTGAGTTGTCTGCCATAGTCCGTGTTTACCCCTTTGCCCCCAAAAGTGAACGCCGATTTCCTAGCGCTAGTTTAGCGACTCTATCAGAGTTTGATAAGCCGTCATGTAGATAGGGTCAATGAGCATGGACTCTTTGAAGGCTGCTACGGCTTCGTGAACCTGGCCCTGGTAGTACTGAACCAGGCCCAGACCGTAGTAGCTAGGGGCATGATCTGGCATCAGCACCAGCGCCTTTTGAAAGGCCAAAAAAGCCTCTCCATAGCTTCTATGCTGGGCAAAGGCCACCCCTAGGCCATAGAAGGCGGTACCTAAGCGAGGCGACAGTTGGATGGCCCTCTGGTAGGATTCAATGGCGCCGGCCAGATCTCCAAGCTGATGCTGGTTGCTGGCGTAATTACAATATAAAATTGCCTGCTTGGGCGCTAGCTTTATGGCTTGAGCGTAAAACCTCTGAGCAACCGAAAACTCCCGTAGCTTGTAGTGGGCACTCCCCAGGCCATTGTAGGCGGCTAACAAGCGGGGGGACTTCTCCAGCGCCAGCTGAAAGTTTTGGATTGCCCCGGGGTAATTGCCCTGGTAATACTTACTCAGGCCACGCTTTAGCCAAACCTTCGCCCAGGCTGGATCGCCGGAAAAGAGAGGGTCAGGGAGGATCAAACTCGTAGCGACCCGAACCGCTTGCAGCCTAGCGTCTAAGGTATTCGCCAGGGACAATCCCCGCTTGATCAAATCAGCCTTGATCAGATCAGGGGCTAGGTCAGCCTGGGGACGATATTGAAGGTCGGCCATGCGTTAAGGGAGAGAGGGAGTCAGCCAGGACACAAACTTCAGAAAATGCTGGAATCATGAAAGGCTGGAATTATCATAGGACAAAGCCCTGGTTTTTTCTACGAAGGAAGGGCTCGAAGGAAGGGCTGTAACCTCAGGGTGCCGTCCGGGTGCAAACCTACCGGATCTGCTGTTTTAGACGATTCAAGCGTTGTTGAGCCTGCTGGATTTGACGATCCAGTTGTCGGGACATCTCATCTAAAAGATGACGCCCCTGCTGTTCAGCCCGCTGGATTTTGATCCAGAGGCGATACAGATCGCTGCCTTCGATGGCGTGGATCTTCTCTTCAATGGCCTGAAGACGGCTCTGACTTTGGGCAATTTGGCGCAGGGTGCGCATCAGTTCCGCAGCGGTATCATCTCCTTGAATAGACTCTGGAGACTGGTTCCAGGTTTCAAACAGGTGCTGCAGCCGCGCCAGATCACCTGCAGCGTAGGCCCGATTGACCTCCGCCATCAAGTCTTCGCGGCGAGCGCGCTCGTCGGGGTCCGTCGCCAGGTCAGGATGGATTTGCTTCGCCAGTTCCCGATACAGCTGCTTGAGTTCACCGGTGGGACGAAAGTTTTGTTCGGCCAGTAGACTGGCCTCATAGTCTAGAATTTGGGCCTCAATGCGATCAAGTTCCTGCTGGCGCATGCCCACCACTTGCAGATAATGACGTTCAAAGGCATCCAGTTCCGCTTGAAAGGTGGCTAGATCCAGCTCGCGCTCTGCCAATCTAGCCTCAAAATCTATCAGTTCAAGGCGCTTTTGCTCTAGCGCTTTCGCAGTCTCAGAAAGGTGACGAACCAGTCCTCCATCCATCGGCAGCCTCAAATTTTAGACTCTGTCTAGGATAACGAACGCCACCTGGAACTGGCTTTTTCCAAGCAAGGGTTCTGGGGCTCTGCGTCCGCAGGACAAAGCAATCTAGATCTACCAACGGACGCGATCGCGGATCTGCTGCAGGGTCTTCGGTCCAATACCGGGGACCCGGTCTAGATCTGCCAGATCGCGAAAGGGTTGAACCTGGCGGGCTGTCATAATGGCTTGGGCAGTTTTAGGACCGATGCCGGGAAGCTGCTCTAGCTCCTGCTGGGAGGCCTGGTTCAGGTTAATGAGGGTTACAGAGGGCTGGGATCTGGAAAATTGCTGATGTTCTGGCGATGCATTGGTTGGCTTGCCAGGGCTAAATCCGCATTGCTGACGGAACGCCTGCCACTGCGATTGAATCGAGGGGGGTAAGCCCAGACGAGCATTGGTGTAAAGTCGTTCAAATTCCTGCTGGTAGTGGGCTGCAACCGTGGGATGGACAATGGCAACCAGCGTCTCATCGTTGAGGCGATTGGCTGCATCGGACCAGTTATGCGATCCCATCACAACTCGGGTTTGGTCCACAACGGCAAATTTATGGTGCAGTAAATCTCCGGTCTGAAGCTTCGGGGTTCCCACCGTAGCAATGGGACGGGGCCAGGGTCGATTATCTACTTCCACCTGACAAGGGGAAGCCTGCGGAGTCCGTTGGGGCAGCGCAACACCGAGTAAATCTAGTCCTTCACTATAGGGACGAAAGGCAAAGCTGCGATCGATCAGCGCTCGCACCTTCACCCCTTGCTGATGAACGGTGGCTAGGGTGTTGGCCAGGGACTGTTCCGAAAATACAAACAGGGCCAAGTCGATGCGGGATTTTCCCTGGGTCAACTGCTGGTGAATCAAGCCATTGCTCGTCTGTTCCCAGGGTACAGTGGCCGAATCTGGAGAAAACTTCACCCAGACCTGGGCGTTTCCCACCCAGAATTGCTGCGCCGCTCGATGGGGTTTAGAGACACCAAAGCGGCTCTTTTGGGTCGGGTTGCCCCAGAGCAGTTCAAACTCGGCTTGAAAGGCTTGGGCTACCGCTGGACTTTGAATCACCAGCAGGGAATTGGCATTGCCCTGGCTGCGGGCTTGATGGAGATCACCATGGAGATCGGAGAGGGTGAAATTTGCTGAAGTCACCACCACCCGCTGGCCGTCAATCACCACAAACTTATGATGCACCAGGCCGCTGCCCTTGGACCCATCGGCAGTATCGTCCAGCCAGGGCACCTTCGCCTGCTGCAGTATGGCGAGTGCATCCCATTGATGGGCCTCGGCAGCGCTGATGCGCCGATCCTGATTGCGATCTAGCAACGCCAGGTTTTCGACATAGCGCGATCGCAGATGCTCATCCAGGGCAGCCACTTCAGCCTCAGAATAGCGGCTGTAGGGGCGGGAGTAGGTGTTTTCAAGAACCAGACGGACCTTGACTCCATGTTGGTGCCGTTCGCGGAGCGCTTGAGCAATTAAGGGCGATCGCAACTCCTGCACCGCAACCTCTACCTGGGATTGGGCCGATTGAATCTGATCTACGAGAATTTGCTCCAGGTTATCTCCCCGTCGCTGATGGTGGCGATAGGGATCACGATAACTGGCGTGGGGATTCTGGTTAAAGTACGCCTGAATCAACTGGTGCTGGGGGACAGAGGCACCGCGCTCAAACAACACAGGTTCGGCCTGCCAGCGAATCCATCCCCAAAGTCCAAGACCCAAGAGCAGGCAGGGCAGGCCAGCATAGGACACTATGCGATAAATCCAGGAGAAATCAGTGCTCCCAGACTTCCATGGGCGCAGAGTTGCCATCTTTCCCCATCAATCTTGGATATCTCTATCCTAGAGATCCTGGCTTGAACCCAGCCGGTCCTTAAGGTTTATATAAAAAAGGGGTTGGATGAGGCGATCAACCAGTCCTGTTTCCTGTTACCGGCAGGAATCTCAGAACAGCCGGAAGTTGCCATTCTCAGACTGGCTTAGCAGCTCCTTAAGATCGTTGGCCACCTTAGGAGCAGGCGCATAGGAGTCGGCAAATATTTCTCGAGGCGTCACCGCCGAACCATAGAACTGACGGTTGTGTTTTTCCACAAAGCTCAGTTCGGCTCCTTCCAGAGACACGCCGCCGTAGAGTCCGCTGCTGCGAGAGTAGACATAGATTTCGCTCTTGCTCTGCTCATGGGTCGGATCAACGGGCGATCGCTCAATAGGCCCGGCGGTCCCAGACACATTCCCGCCCAACTTAAACGATCCGGTAAAGGCCTCATAGACCATGGATCGCTTGGGAAATAGCAACACCAAATCACTGGATTTTGCCCCAAACTGTAGGCCCAAGCTGCCCGCCGTAATCTTGACAAAGGCAGGATTACTCCAGGAACCATCCTCATTTCGCAGCGACATAATGCCAGACCCACCGCGAGCACCGAAGAAAAATCCCGCTTGGACAATGTTGGGAATAATCACAATTCCTTCACTCTGCCGCAGAATCTCTGGTGGAATTTGGGTTTTGGGATCGCTCATGAACTCGGCAAAGGTGCGCATGGAGGTGGAAACCTTCTGCGCGGATTTCCGAAATCCCTTCGAGCTTGGCTTATCGACGGTTTGATACTCCTGGTTGGCCTCTGGGGGCGGATCGGCGAAGGGATCTGAATTGATCTCTAGTTCACTCTCCGCAGCTTCGAAATCATTAGATTCAAAACCATTAGATTCAAAACCATTAGTCTCAAAACCATCAAATTCGGGTGCTGGCTCAATTTCAGGAATTCCTTCATAGGTTTCCCCTGGCGCTGTGGATTCAATATCCGCTTGAGCGCGACTGATGCCGGGAACCCCTGCAATCAGCCCTGGGGTGCTACAGAGAAAAACCAGCCATACCAGTGTACGTTTCATCATTGAACCTACCTCACATCACTCACAAATTACTGCAACGGTGCACCATAGCGCTGAAGCAGCACAGAGCCGAATACACTCGGACAGCACCATCACACTCGCCCACTATTCGCCCATCTTGCCCGCTCTATCCATTGCGCGCATATCCCTGACGGCCACTCGTCAGCGGATGCAGGCACACTATACCCCAATCCCATTGGAAACGACTCCCCGACTCTAAAAAAAATTCAGATTGTCCATAGAATGCGCTCCTGATTCTGTAATAGAGTAGAAAACGCTGTTGAGATTCCGTCGGTTCCTGGGGGACAGCAGTCCCAGGACGCAAGGGGGAAAGTCCGGTGTGAGTCCGGCACTGACCCGCAACTGTGATGGGGAAGGGGAAAGAGGGGACGTCTATCACCTCCCTTACCCTGAGTCAGAATGCCCGCCGAAACGAGAAAACCAGTTTGTCATTGACGTTTACGTGCGAGGTTCACAATGTCATTTGTTATCGGATTGACGCAATGGACGGTGCAGCGCCTGCCGGGCCGCCCATCCGGCAAGCGTCCCTGGTTAACCCGGGCAGGCCTTGGACTTGGGCTGCTGAGTCTGGGGATAGGGGCACCGGCTTGGGCGCACCATCCCCTCGGAGGTCGGCTCCCGAGCACCTTCCTCGAAGGATTCCTGTCAGGCCTTGGCCATCCGGTCTTAGGACTAGATCACCTAGCCTTCGTGCTGGCCCTAGGCGTGATCGCCGCCCAATTGCAGCGGGCCATCTGGATTCCCGTGGGCTTTGCCATCGCCACCTTGATGGGAGTGGGGGGCCATCTGCTGACGCTGGATGTGCCGGGTGCTGAGTCTATTGTGGCTGGCACCCTGATTGTGCTGGGTCTGCTGTTTATTCTCAGCGATCGCCTCCAAACTCCGGGCCTGCTGGCCATTGGATCCCTGGCAGGATTATTCCATGGCTATGCTTACGGAGAGGCCATTATTGGGTCGGAAATGTCTCCTTTGCTTGCCTATTTGCTGGGCCTAACGGTAATCCAGATCGGCATGGCGCTTTTTAGCTTCGGCATTGCCAAGGTCGTCACAGCCTACGCTCAATCCCATCGACTGAAGCTGCTGCGCGGGGCTGGACTCCTCGTGGGAACCCTGGGAATTATCCTGCTGCGCCGCACCTTGATGGCTTAACAGGCAGGGCCCGAGAGTGGCTAATCCCAGCGGGGTACCGCCCTTTTGAGAGGTGCCAGAACCACCCAGAATCCGGCAATGGGGAAAATCATTGCTAGTCGATGCGACCCGCCCCTGAGATCCACCCCAAAGCTCAGTAGGATAGATAGGGGTGGTTTAAGGAAGGGAGAAGGGCTTGACCTGGACGGCCGGACAACAGATTCATCACCGTTATGAGCTGCGGCGACGCCTGGGCGATCGTCCCGGTCATCAGGTGTGGTTAGCCACGGATCAACAGCAGCAGCGCGCCGTTGTCATCAAGATCCTTGCCTTTGCGGGGCAAATCCAGTGGGACGATGTCAAACTGTTTGAGCGGGAAATTGATATTCTCAAGCAACTCAACCATCCCCAGATTCCTGCCTTCCTGGATACCTTCACCCTGGAAGCCCCTGTTTTTCAATGGTGCCTGGTTGAGGGCTATATCCATGCGCCCTCGCTGCAGGCTTTTCTGAATCGCCACAAACAGTTTGCAGACCATCAAATCTGGGAAATTGCGATTCAAATCCTGCAAATTCTTGAGATCATTCACGCCTCCAGCCCACCCATCCTGCATCGAGATATTAAACCCAGCAATATTCTCATTGATGCCCAAAAGAAAGTTTATTTAATTGACTTCGGCTCGGCCCAGCGGGGAAGGCAAGGGGGCTCCGGCGATCCGCCCACCCAGGTCGGCAGCTATGGCTACACGCCCCTGGAGCAATTTAGCGGTCAGTCCTGTCCCGCTTCGGACCTCTACGGCCTTGGGACAACGCTCATTCATCTCCTGTCTGGTCAACCTCCCACGGCCTGGATGGGAGCCGATTTTCGGATTCAGGTCCCGGCTGCACTCCCCTTGTCTGCGCCACTGCTGCGCTGGCTGCGAGGCATGACCGCGATCCAGGTCAGCGATCGCTACCCAACGGCTCATCAAGCCCACATGGCCCTCCAGCAAGCCCTGAGCAATTCTGTCCCGGCGTCTTCATCCTCTTGGTCCGCTGCGCCGGACGCCTCGACTTTGTCTTCCCCGGGTTCCCCCCGATCCGCCAACGCAGATCTCGACCGTCAACCCGAGCTTCAAATTATTGCCACAGATCTAGATCTGAAGGTGGAAGTGCCTAGTCGCTGGAGTGCTCAATCGGTATCCCGCCATGATCTGGGACTGCTGACCCTGCTGGCTCTGCTGCCAGTGGTGGGACTCCCCCTGAGCTTAATCGGTTTGCAAGCAGGGCCAGGCGCAGGGATTCTGGGCTCACTGGGGCTGAATCTGCTGGTTCTCTTGGGCAGTTGCGTCCCAGGCCTACTGCTCGGCAACAGTATGGTGCAGAACCTGATCCGAACCTCCCTCCGGGGAACGCTGGAGGGTCTTGGGGTGGAGTGGCACTTGGGCCCCTGGCTAATTCGACGCTGGCAATGGCCCTGGTCAACAATAAAGGCGGTGCAAGCAGTGCCCCAAACCCGCCATCGAGTTCAGCTCATGGCCATTGATGTAAATTTACAATCGACGCCTCTGGCACCCACGCTGTCGGCCAAGGATGGAGATTCAATTTGTCAGGCTATCGAACAGTGGCGTCTGCGCCAGGGGCGATGACGGTCCAAAGGCCGCACAGCCCGCGCCTGCGGTTCCCAGCATTTGGCTAGCGGGTGATGTATTTCTCTACCAGGGGTGCATACTAAGCTCAGATGGAGAATAGACTCGCGGTCTTTAATCTGCCATCTCCCCGACCAAGACGGTCCATGGAGCTTCTGACGACGGTCCCCTATCAATGAGCTAGGGCATGCTCTCGTCCTACGCCATGCTGAGAACATTCTGATTACCCAATCAACTTGTGTCCATGAAAGCCGCCGAACAAGAATTTCATTTCCTCATCATGCATGAGAATAATGGATATCGACCGATTCATCTGGTTTCTCCCACCTATTCCCTTGGCCGAAGCTCAAAAAACTCCATCGTTCTTCCCTCCCCTTCTATCTCCCGCCACCACGCTCTGCTCCTCCGGATGCCCAGCACAACCCAGGGTAAGTATCAGTATCGGCTGTTGGATGGCGATGCTAGCGGCAAGCTCAGCATGAACGGACTGACGGTCAATGGCCAAAAGTGCTCCATGCGTGATTTAATCTCGGGCGATCGCATTGTGTTTGGCGGAATATTTGAGGTCACCTACCAAGTAACGGTGTCCGCGGGGCTGCAGCAGTCTGGAAAAGTTCATCCCGCCGCCTATGCGGAGGATCTCTCCGAAGAAGATATGTATACAATGCTGACAGCCAACCTAGATCTCAAACAAGCTCAAAAGTTAAGGTCGCGCACTCCTGTCAACGCCGAAAATCTTTGACGATAATGCCCAGGTCTGGAGCTGGCACCTCCCGTTGTCCCTTGAGCCAAAATAATGCCCCCTAGCCTCTCTGCCTGCGGTCTCCAGATGTCAAAGCTGACTGGAGTGCGGGCCATTATGCAAGACATCATCGAAACCTTGCGCAGGCACCAAGACCGAACCTTTATTAATTTGAGTGTCGGCAATCCCGTGATTTTGCCTGAGGTGGAACAGCTATGGCGAAACAGCACCCAAACTCTCTTATCAAGTGCCGAATATGGTCAGGTGGTCTGCCGCTATGGCGCCTCCCAGGGCTATGAACCCCTGATTAGGGCGGTGCAATCAGAATTTAAACGCCTGTACAATCTTGAGCTGAGCGATCGCCAGATTTTAATTACCCCCGGCAGTCAGGCCCTGTTCTTTTTAGCCGCCAATGCCTTTGGGGGCGATACACCCACGGGTGAACTCCGGAAGATCGTTCTGCCCCTAAGCCCGGACTATACCGGGTACGGCGGGGTGAGTTTTTGTCCCGAGGCGCTGGTGGCCTACCGTCCTGCCCTGGAAACCGACCCATCCCAGCATCGATTCAAATATCGTCCTGACTTCCGGCAGCTGCAGATTGATGCCAGCACAGGCTGTGTCATTTTCTCGCGCCCCTGCAACCCCACCGGCAACGTGATCTCTAATGGAGAGACGCAAAGCATTGCGGCCCTTGCCAGGGATTACGATGTTCCTGTTTTTATTGATTCGGCCTATGGTCAGCCCTTCCCAGGGCTTCACTATACCGCCATGCAGCCTCTTTTCTTTGACCAGGCCCCCAATGTCGTGCACTGCATGAGTCTTTCAAAGGCGGGTCTGCCGGGGGAAAGACTTGGCATTGCCATTGGTGATGAACGCATTCTTCGAGTCCTGGAAGCCTTTCAAACGAACCTGTGCATCCATTCCAGTCGCTACGGCCAAGCCATTGCTGCCCAGGCCATCGCCAGCGGGGCCCTCACCACCTTGGCCGATCAGGTAATTCGACCCTACTATCAGCAAAAGATGCAGAGGTTAGAAGCGGCCCTCGATCAGCAGATGCCTCACCACATCCCCTGGTACCTGCATCGAGGCGAAGGCGCAATTTTTGGCTGGCTCTGGTTTCAAGATTTACCCCTCAGCGATGGCGATCTATACGATCAGCTTAAGCAGCACAACGTGATTGTTGTTCCAGGTCACCCCTTCTTTCCAGGCTTAACCGAACCCTGGCCCCATACACACCAATGCATTCGCCTCAGCCTCACCGCCTCCGACACAGACATCGAAACTGGGGTTGCTGCCATTGCCAAGGTGGTGACTCAAGCGTACCGTTCTCCCACGCAGATCTATACTTAAAGATCAGAACTAAAGATCAGATTTAACTCAAGCGCAGACTTAAATCACCCAAAGCAGATCAATCCGCTAGCCAGACCAACCGGCAAGCCTTGGAAGGCCCAGCGTGCAGGCACCCCGTCCTAAACACTGGCTCCCGGTTCCCCGCTGGCGGCAAAGTCTTCGGATCACTAGGAGCACAATAGGGTTTGGATAGCTGGATCGAAATTGGCAAAATTGTTGCCCCCCAAGGGCTCAGGGGAGAAGTGCGGGTCTATCCAGACTCTGACTTTCCCGAACGCTTTCTATCGCCGGGGAAACGCTGGATCCGATCTGCCGCCGCGGAGTCTCCCCGTCCCCTGAACTTAACCCAGGGGCGCCGCCTGGAATCGAAGAACTTATACGTGCTGAAATTTGCCGAAATCAACACGCGAACCGAGGCAGAGGCCCTGCGGGGCCTGCAAATTCTAGTAGAGGCGGGCGATCGCCTTCCCCTGGGGCCTGGGGAGTTTTACCTCATGGATTTAATTGGTCTGGCGGTCTTTGACCATCAGTCTCAGCAAGAAATTGGTCTCGTCACCAGTTTGATCAATGCCGGGAACGACCTGCTCGAGATTCAGCTGTGCACCCCAACCTCACCCAAGGTGCTAGTCCCCTTCGTCACCGAGTTCTTTCCAGTGATCAACCTGCCGGAGGGACGCCTGGAGATTGATCCTGTCCCCGGTCTTTTGCCCGAGGGTATTGGATGAAATGGCGCAGCGAACATGGCGCCGGCCCCTAGGAGTAGCCGAGATAGGTTTTACTTAAAAATTTAGCAATGCGCCGGAGGGGCGATGGATTTTGGTCCGGCATCGGAGCCCCCATCTGCTTCTCGAAGGCTTGAGGGGTCATGGCGCCCGATTGCACCTTTTCAAAGGCTTCAATCACCTGAGTTAGCTCCGCAATTGAAAAGGTAAAGCCCTGCGTAGCGGCAAATTCAGTCACGAGCGCCCCTCGCTCTCCTTTGAGGGCCGCCGATTCCTCTGCATCCAGGGCAGCCACACTGCTAATGTCTCCATCTCCAACCCCAAGCAGAGTTTCAAGCTGGAGACGAATTTTTTCATTCGCCGCCGTTACGCGCATAAATTCCACGACTGATTGAGTTGCCATAGTTGCTCTGATTCACCACTTAAGCGAATTCTATCGCCAATGTCTCAAAACGCACTGCAATTTCAAACACAGTTTAGGTTTCCGGGCCTACGGTTCTGGACGCTGGGCCGGTTGAAACACAAACTCTAGCTGCACCTCCCAGGACGCAGACCTGCGGTGGATGTAGATTGCCCGCAAAAACTCACGCAAATAAAAGCGGCGCTCGGATTCAGAGAGGTCTAACCAAAATTCCGGCAGCGCGATCGCCTGGGAGGTTTCCAATAAATTCACAGGCGGCAGTGCCGCGATCTGCTGCTCAAGCTCAGCCATTTCAGTTTTGAGGGTCAAGGTACGCTGTTGGGCTGTGGCCTCATCCAAAATATCCGTGGTTTCCAGCTCAGCCACCTGTCCAAGAAGCCAACGCTTCCTCTCCATATCCTGCTGAAGCTGCGCCTTGCGATCATCCAGGGCGGGAATTTGCAGGGTTTGCACAGCCTCCGGGAGCTGCTGACAAATTTGGGCAATGGTGTGCTCGAGAACTTGCCCATAGCTGAGGGCTGAGCATTTGGGTTGGCGCTCACAGCCCTGGGGCTGCAGGTAGAGATAGGTCTTGGCTTTTCTGGGCTGGGTCACCCGTGACACCGTTAACCGTGAGCCACATTCGGCGCAGTAAACTAGCCCCGCCAGCGATCGCGGCGCGCTGGCCGAGCGGGCTGGAAGAAAATGATTACGACGCAAAATTCGATCCACCTGGGCCGCTTGTAATCCACTAAGCAGGGGCGGATGAGTATTGGCCAGAATCTGTCCGGTCCGATATTGCAAATGTCCTCGATACACCGGATGGGTGAGCCAGCGCTGCCCCGTGGAGGCAGAAATCCGTTTGCCCCAGGACTGGCACAGGAATCGGACTGCTCCGCGCAACGATCCGTAGAGCAGAAAATGCTCGTAAAACGCCTTCACAATCGGCGCAGTCCGGCGATCAATCAGATAGCGCTGCTTTCCGCGCCGATAGCCAAAGGGAGGCTTACCGGGAGGCGGCCGCCCTTGAAGTCGATTACGATGGTGACCCAACTGCAGCTTTTTCTGGTGCTCTCCCTGCCGACAGTGCATCCCCAGGCAAAAATAGTCTGAGGACGAGAGGGGCACCAGGCTCAGCGGATCAGGCCCCTGATTTAAAGAGGCCATCTGGGGGGCATAAAGCTGAAGGTCCTTGACAGGCTCGGGGGTTTTAGGCAGCACCAAAGGCTTGACCTGAAGCGCTTGCAGGCGATCCAAAACCTGAAGCACCTCCACCTCCGTTTTGGCCAGATCGCCTAAATCCGCCAGCAAAAGATAGTCGGGGGGGTGCCCTTGGCAACGCTGAAATAGCGCCCCCAAGGCAGGGCGATGGGGCTCATTGTCGGCATACTGGTCCTGAATCAGGGGCAAAAAGGGCAACGCCACCGGAGGCCATGGATATTCAGGGTCAGTCCCAGAATTGTCGGCATAGCGATAAGACCAAATTTGCATGGACAGTTCATGGACTATGGTCACTGACAGGAGTCAATTACAGGGACAGTCATCAATCAATCCCTGTCCTAGACCATAGCAAGGGAAACCACCAAGCGGGCAAGGACTCGATGAAAACTTTCTCGATCTCCTAGGCGCAGCGCCCCCGCCATGCTATAGTTGTAAACCGTGCTGGTCAAAGCACTTTAGTGGGTCGCTAACTCAACGGTAGAGTACTCGGCTTTTAACCGATTAGTTCTGGGTTCGAATCCCAGGCGACCCATAAATTCAGGAAAAATCTAGACCGTCTTCTCAGCGCATGGGGCTCACTTCATGGCGCTCACGGGGGGTGGGGCTTCCAGCTTTCCCCTGTAGGTCCCCTGAGGAGGGTCGGGCATAGGCAAAACAAATCAACCCACGGGGTTAAGATTTGGATTTTCTCCCCAGAGCGATCGTGTGGGACCGACTGAACGGGGTAAGATGTCTTAAGATTGGCGTAACAATTTACGAACCTAAACAGTACTTTTACGGAACGAAACATCCTAGGAGGATTATATGGCGCTCGTCCCAATGCGTTTGTTGCTTGATCACGCAGCAGAAAACGGCTATGGAATTCCCGCATATAACGTCAACAACATGGAGCAGATCCAGGCAATCATGCGGGCTGCCGAAGAGACAGATAGTCCAGTGATTCTGCAAGCCTCCCGCGGTGCTCGTAACTATGCAGGGGAAAACTTCCTCCGACACCTCGTATTGGCAGCGGTTGAAACCTATCCTCATATTCCCATCGTGATGCACCAAGATCACGGGAACTCCCCAGCCACCTGCTACTCTGCCATCAAAAATGGGTTCACCAGCGTGATGATGGATGGCTCTTTAGAAGCAGATGCCAAAACCCCTGCCAGCTTTGAATACAACGTATCTGTTACGGCTGAGGTGGTCAAAGTTGCCCATGCCATTGGCGCCAGCGTTGAAGGCGAACTAGGGTGCTTGGGATCTTTAGAAACGGGTCAAGGAGAAGCTGAGGACGGTCACGGGTTTGAAGGTAAGCTCGATAAGGATATGCTCCTGACCGATCCGGAAGAGGCAGCCCAGTTTGTGGAAGCCACTCAAGTGGATGCTCTGGCCGTTGCCATTGGCACCAGCCACGGTGCCTATAAGTTCACCCGCAAGCCCACGGGAGAAATCTTGGCCATTAGTCGAATTGAGGAAATCCACCGTCGTCTCCCTAACACCCACCTGGTGATGCACGGATCGTCCTCTGTGCCCCAGGACTTGATTGAGCTTATTAACGAGTATGGGGGAGCCATTCCCGAAACCTACGGGGTTCCCATCGAAGAAATTCAGAAGGGGATTAAGAGTGGCGTTCGAAAGGTCAACATCGACACGGACAACCGTCTTGCCATTACAGCGGCGGTTCGGGAAGCGCTCCAAAAAGCGCCTAAGGAATTTGACCCCCGTCATTTCCTGAAGCCTTCCATTACCTATATGCAAAAGGTTTGCGCCGAGCGCTATGACGCCTTTGGCACGGCTGGAAATGCCAGCAAGATTAAGCAAATGTCTCTGGAAGACTATGCGGCCAAGTATGCGAAGGGCGAATTAAACGCAGTGGCAAAAGCCGCAGCCACAGTCTAACTCGCCGCTGGAGGCCCACCCGAGGGGTTACCCTCGGCCTCCTCTGCGGTTGAAATGCGTTCGCAGTCATGCTAATCGGCAGGGTGAAACATTGGAAACACCCTGCTTTTTGTTGGGGACCGTTCAGCATAAAATATGGGCTAAGTGTCCTGCCAGAATTGGAGGTAAGATGCTGGATGCTTGTGGATCACCGCTCCGGAGGTGTAAGGAGGCACCCAGACGCACCTAGCCCCCCCGGTGGGACCCAAACTTTACGCCATTGACCAAGGTTAACCTTTCCATGGAAACATCCCTAAAACCTAAATGGGCCGGAGAGGACTGGCTATCGCAATGGGTGAACCGCTTAATTGCTACCCAGCCCCTCTACGCTTTAATGAAACAGCAGGCCAGGCAGGTGCTCATCAAAACCGCAGAGAAAAAGGGGGTTCCCTGGCGTCAGTCCTATGAACAGCTATCGCAATCAACGGTTCGTACCCTGCTGCCTCATCTCGAAAATTCTCAAATTGACTACCCAGACTATTACCTGAAGCCCTTTCATGCCTACGACGCGGGCAATCTCTGCTGGCAAGCGGCCTTTGAAGCAGAATCGGCAACCTATGCCATGGCCTTAAGAATATGGCCCCAGGAAGATTTAACCTGGCAGGCGGCACAACAGCGCCTGCGAGACAGTTTTCATCAGTGTTTGCATAAGTTCGGCCCTAGTCAGGTGGAACAGATCTTGGACCTGGGCTGCTCTGTGGGGCTTTCGACGCGATCGCTCCACCAATTTTATCAGCAGCGCCAGGGCGGAGGCGTTACCACGCGCGGTCTGGATCTTTCCCCCTACATGCTGGCGGTCGCCCAGCACCAAGATCAGCACCATGAGATTGCAGATTGGATCCATGCCCAAGCCGAACAGAGCGGACTGGCCGATCAATCTATTGACGTGGTGACGCTCCAGTTTGTGCTTCACGAGCTGCCTCAACAAGCGGCCCGCGATATCTTTCAGGAGGCCTATCGCATCTTAAGACCAGGGGGATGCCTGGCGATTGTCGATAACGACCCGCAGTCTCCCGTGATTCAAGGCCTGCCGCCGGTCCTGTTTACACTCATGAAAAGTACCGAGCCCTGGAGCGATGAATACTACACCTTTGAGGTGGAAGCAGCGCTGGCAGCGGCAGGATTTGAACAAATTTCCAAGACCGCTAGCGATCCGCGCCATCGCACCCTCATCGGCCTGCGAGGCTCATAAAAAAACAAGTAAAAAAGCAGGATGATGCTTCCATCCTGCCTCAACTCCGTCGTGAAGCTTGATGCGCGGTTCGGCTCTACCAGAGACCTGGCACCGTTGGCGCCGGGATCGGCGGTTCTGGTGCCACCACCGGTGGCGGCGCCACTGGCGGCGGCGATGGCACCACTGGCGCAACGGTCACCTGAGGTTCATACACCACAACCTTTAAAATCTCGCCGGGTCGAAGTTTATAGGTTTCTAGTCGATACAGACGCTGACAGCGGGAGGGGTAATCCTTGGGGGTGATGGCCACGCGATCGCCAAAGCCAAAGGTCTTCCGACCCTCTCGATCCAGGATAAAGCTGCGAGTTTCTCCGTTGTCTAGCTCAATCTTTACAGTGTAGCTATCAATCCCGCGAATCGTACCAGTTTCAAGACGAGTCGTATCCACAAGAACGGCATCGCCGGGCTGAAGCTGTAGTGAGGAGAGCCAATCTGGCTCAACAGAATAGGTCTGCGAACCTTCGGTCGGGGTGTTTACCACAACGCTAGATTCCGACACAGCGCTCACGGTCCCCTCAATCTTTTTGCCTCCTTCTAAATTGTCGCTGGCCCAACTGGGCAGGATAAAGACTGTGCTCATGCACAGCCCAGCCAAGACCATCAGTGAATGTCGCATGGAACTATGAACCTCCAATTGCGTGGCTGGATGGATTGATGCGGATTGCTTCACCAATGAGGAGAGTGTCACCCGCAGGGGTGACCGAAGCATTATGACTTAAAAAACAAAAATCCCCGATTTTTTTGGAGTTTTTTAAGAACCAGGGTTCGCCATTGTCCTGGTTTATCGCTCCTGGTTTATCGCACCTGGGAATAGACCGCCTCTGAAATGGTTGGCAGCTCGGTATAGAGGCCGCGCATAGACTGCACCACGGCATAGACAAAAATTCCCAGGACACCCAAGAAAATCGTGCTGTTGAAAACCCGCACCATGAGTCCGAATACCTCCACGTTCGGCAGCAGCCCTAAAATCAGCTGGGCCAGGAACAGCACAATGGTCAACAGCAATGCCTGCATGGTGTTAAAGCGCACAAAATGAGAAATCCGCTCGTTACGCACCACCAGCAAAAACAGGCCCAGAAAAATCACCAAGCCCGCAAAGGGAATCGTGTAGATCAGCAGCAGCGGCAGCAGCAGCGGCTCCAGCACAACCGAGAGGGCGGGGAAGACGGTGAGAACCGAAGCCCTAAAGGGCAGGGCATGAAAGAGAACCAGCAGGTAGGGCAAAGAGGCAAAAATGCGATCGCTCGGGGTTGTGGTGCCGCGCCAAGTCATGAAACACTCCAGAGATTATGGTTGGGGTCAGGGGGGAAGAGAGAAAATCGGGGGATCAATGGGGATCAATACAGCTCAGGAACCATCCAGCATCGGTCAAAACCGCCCAGGGAAAACGCCTAGGAAATCTGAGCAACGCGAAATCCCATCTGGCATCGATACTGAAGACAAGAATCTGTACGCTTCTTGGCGTCGGAGGCCTCCCTGGGCACCTGCTGTCCACAGCAAAGATGGCCATTTTGCCATCGCGGATGCCCTCGCTGATCGGCCAACAGACAGCCTTGACAGACGGTGTCTGTGGACAAGACCTGGTTCTTTGTAAGAATAACGAGCACTAGACCCCCCTTAAGGCTGATACAGGGATCACGACAATTCTATCAAGGTCCCAGGGGGAGTGGCCCTTTCCTTGAGTTTTTTATCCATCAGCAGAGATTGCTATAATGATTTGTCTGCTTTGTTACCCGCTTGTTACCAGAAAGGACAGCCCCGTGTCACGAAATAGCCTAGAACTTCTGGCCGCTACGGATTCGGCCATCGCGATCGCCCTCCAAAAGGAGCTATTGCGTCAGCGCCAGCATTTAGAACTGATTGCCAGTGAAAATTTTGCCTCCCCTGCGGTCATGGCGGCCCAGGGATCCGTACTAACCAACAAATATGCGGAGGGACTCCCCGGAAAGCGGTATTACGGTGGCTGCGAGTTCATCGATGAAGTAGAGCAGCTGGCCATTGATCGGGCCAAGGCGTTATTTGGAGCCGCTCACGCCAATGTCCAGCCCCATTCCGGTGCCCAGGCAAATTTTGCAGTTTTTCTGACCCTCCTCCAGCCTGGGGACACCATTATGGGCATGGACCTGTCCCACGGGGGACATCTGACCCACGGATCACCGGTGAATGTTTCTGGCAAGTGGTTCAAAGTCGTGCAGTATGGGGTAGACCCGCAGACCGAGCAGCTCAACTTTGAGTCTATTCGCACTCTGGCCTTGGAGCACAAGCCCAAGTTAATCATTTGCGGCTACTCCGCCTATCCGCGAACCATTGACTTTGAAAAATTCCGGGCAATTGCCGATGAGGTCGGCGCCTACCTGATGGCAGATATTGCCCACATTGCCGGGCTCGTGGCAGCCGGACTGCATCCAAATCCGGTCCCCCTGTGTGACGTTGTCACCACCACCACCCACAAAACCCTGCGCGGTCCTCGGGGTGGATTGATTCTAACCAGGGACCCCGATCTGGGCAAGAAGCTGGATAAATCCGTCTTCCCTGGCAGTCAGGGGGGTCCCCTTGAGCATGTGATTGCCGCCAAGGCAGTGGCCTTTGGCGAGGCGCTCCAGGATAGTTTCAAAGACTACAGCGCCAGCGTCATTGCCAACGCCCAAGCCATGGCAGCCCAGCTGCAAAAGCGAGGCTTTAAGATTGTCTCGGGCGGCACAGATAACCATCTGCTGCTGGTGGATCTGCGCTCAATTGGGATGACCGGGAAAAAGGCAGACCAGCTGCTGAGTCAGGTGAACATCACCGCCAATAAAAATACCGTTCCCTTTGATCCGGAATCTCCCTTTGTGACCAGTGGGCTACGCCTAGGGTCTCCGGCTCTGACCACCCGGGGCATGAGAACCGCAGAATTTACGGAAATCGCCGACATTATTGCGGACTGTCTCCTCAATCCCGACGACGAGGCCCAGCTTGACCAGTGTCGAACCCGCGTGGCAGCACTCTGCAATCGATTTCCACTCTATTCCCATTTGCCGCAGCTTGAACCAGCGATTGCCTAGCCTGGGCTCCATTGCAGCAGGCCGCTGGCGGTCTTGGGTCGACGAGGGGCAGAGAATACCCAGAACCCTCCTGGGAAAAAATTCCGCAGCCCCCAGGAGTCCGGCATTTTTTCTGGTAACAATGACTTGGCCAACGCATCTGGACAAACCCCAGCACACAATTGGCTATAGTAAACTTGCCTAGATCCATGCCTTCCTCGTTCACCCGCATTGTCTATGCCTTATCATCTGGTTGCCTTTTTGATCGCAGTTTTGGTTGTTCTCTGGACAACTCCGCTGGTTAACAAAGCGGGCTTAAGGGTGGGATTGGTTGATCTGCCCAATGCGCGAAAAGTGCACCAGCGTCCCATGGTGCGTCTGGGAGGCATTGCAATTTTCACAGGCTATATCTGTGCCTTGACCATTGTTGGGGTATCAGGAGCCTTTGATTCTCTACCCGTTTCCGCTCAATATGAGCTGTGGGGCGTGGTGTTTGGCGGGGTCGGTTTCTTCATTATTGGCTTGCTGGACGACGTCTTTACCCTCTCGCCATTTCTGCGACTGGCCCTCCAAGCGATAGTGGCGTCCCTGGCCTGGGGGGCTGGGGTACGCATTGACTTTTTTACGCTCCCTTATCTGGGCGTTATTCAGTTGGGCTGGCTGAGCCTTCCCGTGACGATGCTGTGGCTGGTGGGTATGACCAACGCCATTAACTTTATGGATGGCCTCGATGGATTAGCCGCCGGAATTTCCGGAATTGCCGCCGTGGTCCTTTTAATCGTCAGTCTGTGGATTTATCAGCCCATTTCAGCGCTCCTGGCAGCAGCGCTGGCTGGTGCTTCTCTGGGTTTTTTGCGCTACAACTTCAATCCGGCCCAGATCTTTATGGGAGATGGCGGGGCCTATTTTATGGGGTTCACCCTTGCGGGCATCAGTATTGTGGGACTGGTCAAAACCGTCACCACAGTGGCCGTCATTCTGCCCTTTATTATTCTGGCCATTCCGATCCTGGACACCTCCACGGTGATCGTAGACCGGATATTACGGGGAAAGTCACCCTTTGTCGCCGATAAACGGCATTTACACCATCGCTTACTCAGTGCTGGACTGTCTCAGCGGCTGAGCGTCCTATTTATTTATGCCCTTGCCCTTTGGGTGGGCAGCGTTGCCCTCGTCCTTGCTAAGATTCCAGCGGGGAAGGCCTACGTGTTGGGGGCCACATTGCTACTGGGGTTTGCCATTGTCAGTTTAGTCCAGCAAGCTTGGAAAACCAGGTCTGATCCTCAGCAATCGCAACAGCCAGCGAACTCGAAGGACTAAGGGCAGGAAACGAACCATGGGGATCGGTCAAAGTGCAGAAATTATTGCCGTTGGGTCAGAACTCCTCCTCGGTGAGATCCTAAACTCCAACGCCCAGTTTTTAGCTCATGAGCTGGCAGCCCTGGGCATTCCCCACCACTTTCAAAGCGTTGTGGGAGATAACCAGAGCCGCATTCACTCGGTCCTAGAAACGGCGATCGCCCGCGCTAACCTGCTGATTTTTACCGGCGGGCTGGGTCCAACCCCCGATGATCTGACCCTGGCGGCGATCGCAGAGTTCTTCAACGTGCCGCTGGTGGAACACCCCGATATCTGGGCCGATATCCAGGCTAAGTTCGCCCAGCGCCAGATCATTCCAAGTGAGAACAACCGCAAGCAGGCCTTTTTGCCCGAAGGTGCCCAGCCGCTGCCCAACCCCATTGGCAGCGCGCCTGGCATCCTCTGGGCTGTGTCGGACTCGATAACCGTGATTACCTTTCCGGGCGTGCCCCGTGAGCTGCGGCGGATGTGGGAAGAAACAGCAGTGCCTTACCTGCGACAGCAGGGATGGTGCCAAGGGCCGCTCTACCGCCGAATTCTCCGATTTTGGGGAATTACAGAATCGGCCCTAGCGGAAAAAGTTCAGGATTTACTTTACCTTTCAAACCCAACCGTTGCTCCCTACGCCAGTCGCGGCGTGATCCGCCTACGCCTAGCGGCTCAGGCCAACAGCCCCGCGGAAGCCGAGGCCATCATCGGTCCGGTGGAGCAGGAGATTCGACAACGCTGCGGTTTAGATTACTTTGGGCGCGATGATCAAACCTTGGCTACCGTGGTGGGAGACTTGCTGCGATCCCAAGGGCAAACGCTTTCGGTGGCGGAATCCTGTAGCGGCGGGGGCATCGGGTACCGCCTCACCTCAACCTCCGGCAGTTCTGATTATTTTCTGGGAGGTGTCATCGCCTACCACAACGCCATTAAGATTCATCAATTGGGAGTCAGTCCCGTCACCTTAGCCCAGGAGGGGGCCGTTAGCGCTGAGGTTGCCAAGCAGATGGCGCAGGGAATCCAACAGCGCTTTCAGACAGACTGGGGCGTCAGCATGACCGGGATCGCCGGTCCCACGGGCGGAACAGCAACTAAACCCGTGGGGTTAATCTACATTGGCATCGCGGCCCCTTCAGGACAGGTGAGCACCTATGAATTTCGGGGATCAGCACAGCGGGGACGAGAATGGATTAGAGATATCAGCATCTCTAGCGCCCTGGATTATTTACGGCGGACCATGATGATTCAGTCCCCAGAATTGATCCAACGGGAGATCCTTCCAGGGGGCAGGAACAATGGCAATTAGGAACAATGGTAATTGGGACCTCTCCTTCGCCGTCGGAAGTCAACGCAGGGTTCCCCTTTTCTAGAAAACTGTGCTAGTTTGAAGTTAAGTATTCTTAACTTCTAAGATTGCTTGTAGACAACGTGCAGCGGTTGCTGCTGTACGGAGAAGCGATAAGGAGCAACTCACCGAATGGATTACCTCGAAAAAGCACTGGAAGCTTTAGAAGATTTAGTCCGCAGGCTGATTGATTGGCTCTCCGAGCCTGAGGGTGAGCCTGAACTGGAGCCTATCCCCATTCCCGTTCGCGATCGGCAGTATCGATAAGTCGGCAGAGCACCAAGGTGGAACAGCCCATCTTGAGGATATTAGCGCTCCATGGTCCAAATCTAAACCTTCTGGGAACGCGTGAGCCAAACATCTATGGCTCGTTGACCTTAGACGCTGTTAACCAACGCCTAGTGGAGTTGGGTCATCGTTTGAATGCAATCGTAGAGGCCCAGCAATTTAATGGCGAAGGAGAACTGGTAGCGGCGATTCACCAGGCAGATCAAACCCAAGATGGGGTCGTTTTAAACGCAGCCGCCTACACCCACACCAGCATCGCGCTGAGGGACGCCATTGCCGCAGTCCGGATTCCAGTGGTGGAGGTGCACCTGAGCAACGTGCATCAGCGTGAATCCTTTCGTCATCATTCCTACATTGCTCCTGTGGTGATGGGTCAAATTTGTGGCTTTGGTGCTGCCAGCTACGAACTAGGGTTACGGGCTCTAGTGGATCATTTACGCCATCCACCTCCAAGCCGTCAGGGCTAGGGCAGGCGGCCTGGATGCCTTCAGGAGATGGGCTTTTATTCAGGAGCCAGAGAACCCGCTTCTACGACTTTTGCCACCACCAGTCGTCCTGCAACGTGGAACCCTTTTTGGCTCAGCGCTATCGTCGCAGACTTCATTGTGGCTCCGGTGGTGTAGATATCATCCACCAGCAAAATGGGAAGAGCACGATGGGTCGTGGCGAGGGAAGAACCCAGGGCAAAAGCATAGCGAAGATTTTCAAAGCGATCTGAGGGAGATAAGGAAAATTGTGGCTGGGTGGCCTTGACTCGCTGCAGACCCGCAGGATTAAAGCGCAGGCCGGTATTACGGCAGAACCGATCTGCGATGAGAGCAGCCTGGTTATACCCCCGGTCTTGGAGCCGCTGAGGATGTAGTGGGATGGGAATGACTTGATAGCCATGCCGCTGGGGCTGAATCTGCAGCCATTGATCGCCAAGCCAGTCCCCAAAGGTTTGGGCAATGACTTGCTGATTTTGATACTTTAACTGGGCGATCGCTCGCCGCAGCGTGCCGTGATAGTGGCCCCAGGCCATCAGGCGAGACTGGGGATCCCAGAAATTGCTGTGGCACTCAAGAAGCTGTCGGTAGCAGTCAGGACAGAAGCTACCGTGAGCTTTGCGGGTGCAAAGGGAACAAGTCTGCCAGAGCAGTGGCCGCGTCAGGGTGCGCAGCAAAGAAGCAACCCCTGGCCAGCTAAATCGATCGCGCATGGCAGCAGACTTCCAAGATCAGACCTATCCTATCAGATTCAAGCTGGGTCAGATTCAAGCTGGGGGAGTTGGAAGCCATTCCCCCCCTTGATAAGATTAGGTAAGCCTGTGAATATTGTCTCCCATGCAAACCTACCACTACGTTTTAGCCAGCTCAAAATTTTTGCTTGAAGAAGAGCCACTTCATGAAGTCATTGAAGAGCGCCATCGCTACTACCAAGAAAAAAATAAAGACATAGACTTTTGGCTCGTTGAGCAGCCAGCCTTTGTGGAAATCCCTGAATTGGCAGGGGTTAAAAAGCAATGTCCCCAACCCTGCACCGCCGTCATCTCGACCAATCAGCAATTCATTCAATGGCTCAAGTTACGCCTGGAATACGTTTATGTCGGTCAGTTTGAGGCACCCAGCGACACCGTGCCCGACCCCATTGCCTCACTCAC
Organism: Lyngbya confervoides BDU141951; assembly: GCF_000817775.3. Taxonomy (GTDB): domain Bacteria; phylum Cyanobacteriota; class Cyanobacteriia; order Thermosynechococcales; family Thermosynechococcaceae; genus Lyngbya; species Lyngbya confervoides. Next base: position 8,635 of record NZ_JTHE03000037.1, on the reverse strand, counting down.
CTCAGCCTAGGAAAATCCCTGCCCTAGGCCAAGGGCCTCGATGAGGCCCAGGTCCAATTGTTGACGATAACAGCAAACTCGGGCATTCTCTCTTGGATCACCGGGGAGCCTCAGGGAACTGGACTGGGCTTGAGGACAGCGTAGTATTGAACCCTGGATCGCCCCCGCGATCCCCCCAACCCTAACAGTTCACAGGGGTCTGGACTCAAATGCAACTCTCTCATGCAGATGATTGACATTTTGCATAGGGGGATTTTTTTTGTCTTAATGACTACAGTCCCGAGCCATTGAGACCGATAGGTTTGTAACCGTTCATAAAGCTGGTTTATTCGCAACGGTGCTGACCAGTGTGAGTCCCTTGTGTGAGGAGTTTGATCCATGAATTTTTTGCCGCTCCGTGTAGCGCTTGGCTCCACGGCCGTGCTTGCCAGTTTCATTGCGCACCGAGCCGTGGCCTACGAGCCGCTGTCTCCGGCCCCTGAGCAGTCTCCCCCGGAAATATCTGCTCCCCTTGAAGCGAACCCAAGCAAACGCCTTGATGCTTCAGTGTCTGCACAGTTCCAGGGTAAAGGCCCCCAGCCTAGACAAGCGACGTTCCCCGTTGACCTGGCCGAAGGTTCTGATTCTCTGGACATGCAGCCCCTACGCACCAGTTCGCAGGAATCCTATCATTTAACGCCCCTTCTGCCCTCGGAACAGGACCACAGCGCGGCTCAGGTCACCTCAGTGTCCCAACTTTCTGATGTCCAGCCCACCGATTGGGCATTTCAGGCCGTTCAGTCCCTGGTGGAACGCTACGGCTGCGTCGCCGGGTATCCCGATGGCACTTTTCGGGGCAATCGTGCAGCGACGCGCTATGAATTAGCGGCTCTGGTCAATGCTTGTTTAGATAACATTAGCGATCAGTTTGCCACCAAAGAAGATTTGGAGCAGTTGCGGGCCCTTCAGGAAGAGTTTGCGGCAGAGTTGGCAACACTGCGGGGCCGCGTAGATGGGTTAGAAGCACGCACGGCCACCTTAGAAGCCCAGCAGTTTTCCACCACCACCAAACTCAACGGGGAAGCCATTATGGCCCTCAGTGGTTTTTTGGAGAGTTTCAATGGCCAAGATGAGCGCATCCGGTTTACCGGCAGGGCCAGGCTGAATTTTCTCACGAGCTTTACCGGAAAAGATCTTCTTTATACCCGTTTTCAGGCCTCCAACCAACCGATTAACTTTAGCAACACGAACGCTGCGCCATTTACGGACACCACCGGCACTGCCATGACCCGCTTATCCTGGGACACCGGCAACACCAATCAAGAGGTTATTTTGGATCGCCTCAGCTACAAATTTCCGGTGGGCGACAAGCTAACGGTTACCGCCTTTGGAAATAATGCGTTCCACCATTACTATGCCACGACCACGAACCCTTACTATGAAGGCGGGGGCGGCGGAAAAGGCGCTGTGTCCTTCTTTGCTGAGCGCAACCCTATCTTTCGCAATGGGACAGTCGGCGTTGGCAATGTAACCGGGATTGGCACCCAATACGACATCAGTGATGACCTGCGCTTGGACATCGGATATCTGGCAGGCCGCACTCAGTTTGCCACCGCCACCACCTTAGCCAACGGCGAAGACCAAAACGGTCTGTTTGGGGGAACCTGGGGACTGTTGGGCCAACTCAGCTACAAGCCCTTTACTGGAAGCCAGATTGCGCTGACCTATCTGCGCAATCACGCCCCGGATGGGAATATTCGTTCTGGGGTGGGCAGCACCTTTGCGCAAATTCCCTTTGTAGACGGCAATGGAATAGCCCAAGCCTTCAGCGCCGACTCCTTTGGGTTAGAAGCCACCTTTCGAGTTGCCAAAGGTTTTGCCATTGGCGGCTGGGCCGGCTACACCAGGGCAAACCAGGCCAACTCGACTAATGATGCCGAGATCCTGAATGCAGCGATCAACTTAACCGCCTTTGATATCGGCAAAGAGGGGTCACAGCTTGGCTTGATTGTGGGTATGCCGCCTAAAAACATCAACAACGACATTCTGATCCGAGAAGATCCTGACACCTCCATTCACCTGGAGGGTCTATATCAGTTCCCGGTGAACAACAATATTACAATCACGCCAGGGGTAATTTACGTGATTAACCCTGAGCATAATGAGGCAAGGCGTGATATCTTCGTGGGCGTTCTGCGCACGACCTTTAGTTTCTAGGAATTCCACCGATTTCCTCACCACACGTACTTTTCAGCGATGGTCCACTCTCTAGACATCCGTCCTAGAAAGTGGACTTTTCTTTCCAGGTCCGAGTTTAAAGAGTCGTAGACGGCACTCATGGATCAACCGACAGGGATCAACCGATCTTAAAGATGATCCCGGACACGATATGATACCTTCTTAGTTAACGCTAGGTTAAGAACTTTTCCTGGTTTCTAGATTAAGTTCCATAGGTGTTGCATTAGACGCGGGCCCCGGAGAAGACGAACGGGTTTACTGGCGGCTTATTACTCCGGTTAAGTTGAATGATTGGTGGCACAGAAAATTTTTTGCTCTTTTCGTCGCCAAAGTTACGATCTAGATGGCATGGCTTTTATAAGCTAGCTTATTGAACCACTAAACTTGAATGGTCTGAGACTGAATGCGGATTGAGCAAATCGAGGCGTTTTTAACGGTTGCTCGTACGGGGAGTTTTCAAAAGGCTGCATCGAGTTGTGGGGTTACGCAATCTACCATCAGTCGACAGATCCAATCCTTAGAGAAACATCTAGGACTGCCCCTTTTTCACCGAGGTGCCAATAATAAGCTAACCTTTGCAGGGGATCAGCTCTTACCCCATGCCAAGCGGATTCTGGCGGAATGGCAAAATGCCCAAACTGAGATTGGTCAGCTTCTGGAAGGGAAGCAGTCCGAGCTGTGCGTGGCGGCGATTCACTCGGTCTGCGCACACTACCTGCCGCCGGTCCTTCAACAGTTCTGTGAACTTTACCCCCAGGTGCAGTTACGCGTGACCTCCCTGGGCAGCGATCGCTCCTTAAAGGTGCTGCGCGATGGGTTAGTGGACCTAGCCATTGTTATGGACAATCCCCGACTCACGCAACAGCCCGAGCTGGTGGTGGATGCCCTGTACCAGGAGAAAATTCAGGTGCTCATGGCGGCCAATCATCCCCTCACCCAGTATGACCTGGTGCCCTGGGCGGCCCTGGCGGAATATCCCCAGGCCATGTTTAAAGATGGGTACGGTATGCAGCGCCTGGTGCAGGAAAAGTTTCAGGTCCAAAATCTAGAGTTAAAGGCAGTGCTTGAACTCAATACGCTGGATGCCTTTCGAGGCGTCATCCGACAGGGAAAAATTGTTTCATTGCTGCCTCAAGGCGCTCTGGTGGAGGCTCAAGAGGATGCCAGTCTGGCCATCCGTGACCTTGCTGATTTGCAGCTTTGCGATCGCAATTCCGTGGTCCTCTCACGCCAGGTGGTCATGGTTACCGCTCAGGACCGTCTTTTAATTCCACCGATTGCAAATTTTCGACGTCTCGTGCGCGATTACTTTCGTGATTACTTTAGCGAGCGTTGTCCAGTGGAGCCTGCCTTAGTTGCTAAAAGTGGAGTGTCGTCGTTTTGAGTGATGCGTTTCGAGAGCTGCTTAAAAAAGTCGGTAGCGGTCCCCATACCAGTAAAAATTTGACCCGGTACGAGGCTGAACAGGCCCTAACGATGATTCTCAATCAGGGGGCGACCCCTGCCCAGATCGGAGCCTTTTTCATTGCCCATCGGATTAAACGACCCACCGGAGAAGAGCTGGCGGGGTTTTTAGATGCCCTGGATGCCCTGGGACCCAGGGTCGAACCGATCTCTGGCCATAAACCAGTCGTGGTTCTAAATCACCCCTACGATGGGCGATCGCGCACGGCTCCCCTGGCCCCCTTAGTGAGCCTTATTCTGGCGGCGGCTGATCAACCGGTTCTCATGCATGGGAGCGAGCGAATGCCCACTAAATACGGAATTCCCCTGGTGGAGGTTTGGCGCCTGCTCGGGGTGGAATGGCAAGGACAATCCCTGGGGCAGATCAGACAGATACTGGGCGAAGGGGGAGTAGGATTTGTGTATCTCCCCGATCATTTCCCCCAGGCGACAGCCCTTAATCCCTACCGAGATCAACTTGGAAAGCGTCCTCCTCTGGCCACCGCCGAACTGCTCTGGTGTCCCTATGGAGGGGAAGCCCGCCTCTTTTGTGGCTATGTGCATCCCCCCACCGAAGGCATGATGAAAAGTGCCTTTCAACTCAGGGCCCAGCATCACTTCACCTCGGTTAAGGGATTGGAGGGCAGCTGTGATCTGCCCCGCGATCGCACTGCGATTATTGGCGTTCATCATCCCCATCATCCAGAGCTAGATCGGCTACTCCTCCATGCCTCCGACTACAATCTGGGCGGATCCGAAATTCCCTTGAGCTCTCCGCCCCTCCTGCAAACCCAGATGCAGGATTTATTGGTTGGGAAACCATCGGCGCTGGCGCCTGCGGTGATCTGGAATGGCGGGTTTTACCTCTGGCAATCCGGCTGCTGTCAATCTCTGGAACAGGGCGTGCAGAAGGCCAGGGAAATCATTGAGACGGGGGCCGCACAAGCATCGCTCCAGCGTTTGGTTCAGGCTTTTGCAACCCAAAACGTGGCGCTAAGGCCCAATTATTAAGGCCCAATTTTAACGATGGTCCAATCATGATGGTCCAATCTCTACAAACTGTCCTCTCCATGCCAGATACTGCGTCATTGCCCATTGCCACCGCCGTCATTCTAGCGGGAGGCAACAGCTCTCGTATGGGAACCGATAAAGCCCTACTGCCCTGGCAGGGGGTTCCCTTACTGCGCCGGGTTTATGAGGTAGCGCAACGGTCCTGTCATCAGGTCAAGATCATCACCCCCTGGCCAGATCGCTATCGTCCCGTGGTACCCATTACCGCTCAGTTCATTCCAGACCAATATCCGGGTCAAGGCCCTCTATGGGCGCTTTATCAGGCGCTTTCGAGTCTGAGGACAGAATGGCTACTTCTGCTCGCCTGCGACTTGCCCAATTTAGAGGCAGCTGTTCTAGAGCGCTGGGTCTGCGCCCTTTCCCATCTCCCTGCGGACTGCTTGGCCTATGTGCCTCGCCATCCCTCGCTGCAGGTCTGGGAGGCGCTCTGTGCTTGCTATCGACGCAGTGCCCTTCCCAGTTTGGAAGCGTTTTTAGGGGAAGGGGGCACCTCGTTCCAAGCCTGGCTTCGCACCATTCAGGTTTCGGAAATTCTCCTGCCTCCCTCACAGTCCGATCTGCTCCGTAACCTGAATCAGCCCTCGGACCTGGAAGATCTCGATTCAAACCTCATCCGTTGAACGTCCCCTCGTGCTTGAACGGACGAAACACGCTAGTCTCAAAGAAACGTTATTGAGGATGATCTTGCCTTGTCGGATTCAACCTACTTTCAATTTGAAGAAGATTTTGTTGCATCCCTGCGCTGCATTCCCATGGCAGTGCGATACAAGCTCGATACCTGCGGCATTAAGCTGAAGCTGGACCAGTGGCATCACTTCACCCGCCAAGAGCGCCAAGCACTGGTAGACCGTCCCTGCCAGGACGCCACGGAGGCCGCTGACTATCGTCAGTTTTTAACGACCCTCATCCAGGCGCGATCGCAATCGCAGGCCAAAACCTTGCCCGTGGAGGCCAACCCGCCCTGGCTAAACGAGGCTCAAATTCCAGAGTCGCTTCAGCAAAAGGCCCGTCGAGAAGGGGCCCATCTGGATATCCATCAGTGGCAAGTCCTGACGCCTCTCCAGCGATTTGCCCTGATTAAGCTCAGCCAGCCGAGCCACGAGAGTCATAACTTTATCCCCGCCCTCCAAGAATTTGGCTTACTGGAGGCGAAGCTGCCATGAGTCAGGACTTCTATCAAATCTTGGGAGTCTCAAACTGCGCCTCTCAGGCCGACATCAAGCGGGCCTACCGAAATCTGGCCAAGCAGGTGCATCCAGACAGTCAAACGGCTCAGTCAGATCACCATCGGATTGCCAGTATCAATGCAGCCTATGCCGTTCTCAAGGATCCAGCGGCCCGTCGATCCTACGACACCCAGCGCCAAAATCTAGAATCGCTGGTGCAGGAAGACAATTGGACCCGAACCGCCCAGCGCACCAAGGCCAGCCAAGATCACTATCGACAGCAGTCCCATGGGCGTGAGACGGAGCAACATCTGCAAGAGTGGCTCAAGCGCGTCTATCGACCGGTTAACTACCAACTCACCAAAATCTTTAAAAGCTGGCAGGCCGAGATGCGCGCCCTTGCAGCCGATCCCTACGACGACGAACTCATGGATAATTTTCAGACTTATCTAGAAGAATGCCGGGGGGGAATGGAAAAAGCCCAGAGGGCATTTCGGTGCTACCCGAATCCTGCAACAGTGGCCAGCGTTGCGGCCACCCTTTACTATTGCATCAATCACATTGAAGACGGCATTGATGAACTTGAACGCTTTACCTGCTGCTACGACGATCATTATTTAGCCACCGGCCGTGAGCTGTTTCGCATCAGTACCAAGCTGCGGAAAGAAGCCCAGCAGTCCATGAAGCATCTGCAGACCTCCTGATAGGGGGGATCTCCTGCTTTGATCTGACTGGAGAGGGAAGTCCCGCGCTACACTAGTGAGGCTATATTCTGAGGGCAACATTCCCCCATGAAACGACCCACCATCGAGACGAAGCAGATCATGCGCCGGGCAGAGGAGCTCATTGAAGCTTCTTCCAATCGCTATCGGATCACGGTACAGGTGGCTAATCGCGCCAAAAAACGCCGTCACCGCGACAACTTAGAGGATGTGGACGATCATGGCATCAAGCCTGTGATGCAGGCCATCATTGAAATGTCCGATGAGTTGATGCAGCCGGAAATTATCGGAGAATAGGCTTCGCCAACATGCGACACCCTTTTTCACTGTTTCTGATAGCCCTGATCTCTGCGGTCAATGTGGTTGTAGGGGCTATTATTTTTTCAGAGATGCCCGCGACATCGGCCCAAGCGCCCTCGCCTGAGCAAAGAGCGCTTCAAGTCTATGAGCAAATTCCTCAGCTACCGCGCGTGAATCAATACCAGCATCGGGAGAGCCGAGAAGTCGCTCAAGACAATACTCTAGTAAGCCGGTTCATCCGCTATCATCTCTACAACAAGGGGCGATCGCCAAACTACCGACTGGACTGGAAAATCACCCTGGCTGACTACCTGGGCGCGAACGACTATATGGATCAAGCGAATTATCCAGGGGCGGCCTACCTGAAACCCAACCCCATGGAAGCCGACCTTGCCGCCATTCGTAATCTCAGCCGAAGCGATCGCGATCAGCTTGTGCAGACGCTGGTCAATGTGTTTGCCCCGCCAACCTCACCAGACAGGTCGCCATCCCTCGTGCCCCCAACACCCCAAACCCGCGAAGGGTCTGATCTGCCCGTTTACGGACAGGAAGTGCCGCCCCTGCGTCAGGCGGGTTCCGCCTCTGGCCTGTTTAAGGCGCCCACGGCACCTGCAGATCCAGCCGATCTCCCCCAGGGAGATGCACGCTTTCTGTGGCCCTGATCTGCGACCCAACGGAGCGCCCTCGGGCCAGCGCCTTTAAATTTTAAAATCAAACTAAACCTCCCTCACCGCACCCCTAACCCTCAGGATGAAAAAATTCCGCACGGGAGAACATTGGCGAGTGGGCTGGAACCCCAATGCCGCCACCTTTAAAGCCTTGGTGGGCGCGGAGGACTGGTCCGTAGAGCTAACCCAGGCCGAGTTTAACGACTTTGTCCGAATGCTGCGACAGCTTACCGAAGCTCTTGAGGTGGCGTCCACAGAGCTGATGGACGAAGAAGCGATCGCAATTGATCAAGAAACAGAATTGATCTGGATGCAACTCAATGGATTTCCCCATGAGTTTAGCTTAAGCTTCATGCTCTTGACCGGACGACGCGCCGAGGGACATTGGAACACATCGGCCACTCAGAAGTTCATTCAAGCCATTCAAACTATCCAGCTGTTTTAGCGCGGCCTGCTTTGAACGCCTGTTTACGTTTCGCCTGCGGTGGAACCGTGACCGGGTCGCAAGAAATTTGTAACGGGGTTTTGGAGTTGTGAAGAACAAACGGTAAAATATAGGACGCTATTTACTCATAATGCTGGGTCAAGTTGGGAGGAAGAATGAGTCTACTTGGATTATCAATAACTACATTGGCTGCATTAAACTTTGAGGTTATTTTTCAGCTCACCATGCTCGCCATGATTATTCTGGCTGGGCCAATTATTGTGGGTCTACTCGTATTACGCGGAGGCGACCTCTAAAAGCCCCCCCCTTTAAAAACTCATAACACTCTTAACCCGAGGCATTAGAGTCGTATAAATCCCTCTAGCGCTGACCGTTAAGAGTTTTTTTATGTCTTGCCTTGCCAATCTCGAACCCGATGATTTCTGGAGGCAAGCCAGGCAGGAGGGGAACGCCATGAAAAAAGGACTGCTCCTACTTTAGGGCAGTCCTTTTTTCTCAACTCAATTCAGCCGAACTGAACGGTATTTCTCGATTAACCGTTGATGGCAGGAGCAGTCAGTGCAACCGGTGCAGACTCGCCAGCCGCCAAGTCAAGCGGGAAGT
>NZ_JTHE03000036.1 GCF_000817775.3 Lyngbya confervoides BDU141951 | reverse complement strand
CCGTTTGAACAGCTCAATGGCTTCAGCTATCACGAGGATTGGTTGCGCAACCTACTCATCGCCTCATCTCTCAATGCTCTGGGGACGGGGTACCCTAGGAAACACAAATTAAATTAGAACCAGGAACATCCGGGATATCAGGTGGCGATCGCCCATCCACAGGCGATTTATGACTACATTCTGCAACTGGTGCAGGCCGCCGAAATCGCCAATCCTGAGGCGGTGGCTGAGCAATTGTTGCTGCTGGTGGAAGGGGCGATCGTGGTGGCAATGATGCGTCAAAGCCCTGCGGCTGCAACCCTTATTCAGATGGCTTAGCAGAATTGTGAGCAAGAAAATATCCCCAGGTAGGGGCGCAGGCCCTGCGCCCTGGGGTCGTCGAAACCCGTAGTTTTAGCCATATTAATCCCCTCACGTTAGGGATCTTCAACATATCTTTGGCGACCTTGGGATTGGGCAGTCTGCTACTGATTTACTGTGTCCTGAAGTCTGAGCGCTGGGCTCTTTAACATTAATCTAGATCCCAGGGTATGGAGGCCGCTAAGTTTCGGTCCGCTCAGATTAGCGGCGGTCCCTTATTGCTTATGAGAATCCACCCAGGTTGCCAATCCGTCGAGCAGTAAGCTTAGCCCAAACTCAAAGTTGTGCAACCCATCATGGCGACCATCCATGACTTGGTGGGTCAGTTGGTTCAGGTAGGGATATTTTTCAGGCGGAACCATCGACACATAGTCTTTGGCTACCGCCGCATACTCTTCCGCTTCGAAGGGAAAGTTTAGGGCTTGCAGCGTAAAGCCATAGATGTGGCTGTCGAGGGCATTCCAGGCATAATCGGCCATGGGGTAAGAGAAGCCTGCTTCCACCAGACAGGCCAGGGTGGCATCCACATAGCGCAACATGGCAGGCCCTACATTGACCCGCGACATCAGCGCCAGGGTGGCCCAGGGGTGGCGCAACAGTACGGTATGGGCTGAGATGGCCCGTTGCCGCATGGCGGTTTTCCAATTTACCTCCAGGCTGGGTAGCTCAATTTCTCCTACCACCAGATCGACCATGCCATCCACCATGTCGTCTTTATGGGCAACGTGGTTATAGAGAGACATGGCCTTCACCCCCAACGCCTGAGCCAGCTTACGCATGGACAACGCTTCAATCCCTTCTGTGTCCGCTTTCTGAAGGGCAACCTGCAAAATGCGCTCCCGACTGAGGGGAAGCGGAACAGTGGATTCTGAGGACGGTGTTTGAGGCATCGTTACGGTTCTACATCAATGCAAACGACTGCTATATCAGCACTTGGGGCGGGAGACTGTTTTCTATGTTGACAAACTTACGCCGTAAGTTAAACTTACACTGTAAGTCCAGGTTTTTTTGATTCCTTTGTTTCTGTTCAAGCGGAGGTCGCCTGATGCAAGTTCCCAGTTCTTCTGTCCCCATGTCTGAGGTTCGCACCATGAAAGCTATTGTTCAGAGCGAATATGGATCCCCCGATGTGTTGAGTCTGGCTGAGGTTGAAACGCCCCTTGTCCCTGACCAAGGTGTGCTCGTCAAAGTCCATGCGGCTTCTGTAGATGCGGGGGTTTGGCACCTGATGCGAGGCATGCCCTTTCTGATTCGACTGATGTACGGCGGGTTGCGTAAGCCCAAGCACGCCATTCTTGGCTCGGCCATTGCTGGACGGGTGGAAGCCGTGGGCAAGGCAGTTACCCAATTCCAGCCGGGGGATGAGGTGTTTGGAGATCTTTCCGAATCAGGATTTGGGGGTTTTGCAGAATATGCCTGTGCTCCAGAGGAATCGTTGGCTCTCAAGCCCAATAATTTGAATTTCGAGGAAGCCGCGACCATTCCCGTCTCTGGCTTAGCAGCACTGCAGGCGCTGCGGGATGTAGGGCACCTCCAGGCGGGGCAAAAAGTTCTGGTGCTGGGAGCTTCTGGTGGAGTGGGTTCCTTTGCGGTACAAATTGCTAAAGCTTTGGGTGCAGAAGTGACTGGCGTTGCCCGCACTCGCAAAGCCGAGATGGTTGCTCGGCTCGGCGCAGACCAGGTAATCGACTATACCCAAACCGATGTCACTTTAGCGGGGAAACAGTACGACCTGATCCTCGATGCAGCAGCCTTCCGTCCCTTTTCGGCCTATCTGCCCATTTTGACAGCTACGGGTACCTATGTTGTAGTAGGCGGCTCTACGGGGGATTTTCTGCGGGCGCTGGCGCTGGGTCCGTTTGTGTCTAAGGCTGCCGGGAAAAAGGTGAAAAGTTTGGAATCGAAGCCGAATCACGCCGATTTAGTGGCTCTTAAAAACCTTGCTGAAGCTGGCAAACTTGCCCCGTTTATCGACCGGACTTTTCTCCTGGAGGAAGGTCCAGCGGCAATTCGCTATTTGGAAGACCGCAATGTAACAGGAAAAGTCGCTATCCGCGTCTAAATTCCCTGGGTGTTAGGCCCGTTACCTGCCAGAACTGTTTACTCCAATGGCTGTGGCTGTTGAACCCACCTTCCAGAACAATATCGATGACGGCCTGATCACTGTTTTTCAGAAGGCGTTTAGTGTGTTCTATGCGCCGCTGAATAACGTATCCCGAATACGACTGGCCCGCCTATTGCCGAAAATATGGAATCGCCACTGAGGATCTGAAGGCGATTGCCCACGCCCTTGGCCGACCCATGGCGAAGCTGAATGCCACAGATTCCCATGATGTTGTTAACATTCGGATACAATCTGTTTTTTCCTCACAGGATCCACATTTCTATCTTCCAAACTTAGAATCGACAAGGCTTCTGGGTGTTGACTCAGTAAAAGTTGGCACTGTGAGAGGGGTGGGGTATGCCTCAAGATTTGCGATCGCTCTCCTGCAGTTAGCGATTTTTGGGTAATTTTAACGTTGACTCGACGGACGGGGAGGCGCTGTTCAATTCAGCCCATTTGCACGAGTTGTGGAGCATGATTCACTTGGAAGCATAGTTCTAATCTCATTTTGTTGATTTGTTAAGCGAAAGCAATGAATATCCCTCATGAATATCCCTGTTGATTCTCCTGGTGGACCGATTCGGATGTTGGCTAACCGCTACCAAATCTTACAGGTGCTAGGCTCTGGCGGGTTTGGCAACACCTTTCTGGCGGAAGATACCCAAATGCCGTCACATCGGCGCTGTGTGATCAAACAACTCAAGCCTGTTGAAAACGATCCTCAGGTTTATCAATTGGTGTGCGAAAGATTTGAGCGGGAAGCTGTGATCTTAGAGAAGCTTGGCTCAGAAAATGACCAAATACCTCATTTATATGCCTATTTTAATGAAGGCGGTCGATTTTATCTGGTTCAAGAGCTAATTGTTGGCAAAACTCTCACAGAAGTTGTCCGTCAACAGGGGGCATTAGCAGAACAAAGCGTATGGCAGATTTTGATTAATCTTCTGCGGGTATTGGAGTTTATCCACCAAAAGCAAATCGTTCACCGTGATATCAAACCAGACAATGTTATCCTGCGTCAGGAAGATGGCAAACCGGTCCTGATAGATTTTGGGGCTGTTAAGGAGGTGTTGGGAACCGTTTTTGATTCCCAAAGGAACAGTCAGCAGTCAATAATAGTTGGGACCCCAGGGTTTATGTCCTCAGAACAGATGGAGGGTCGTCCAACCTATGGCAGTGACCTCTACAGCTTAGGATTCACCGCAATTTATTTGCTGACGGAAAAAAGTCCCCAGGAGTTTGCAACCGATCCACAGACGGGTCGGGTCGCCTGGGAAATGTATGCGCCAACGGTGAGGAGCAGCTTGGTCGAGGTCCTGAATAGAGCGATCTCAATCCATGTTCAGCAACGTTTTTCCAGCGCCTGGGAAATGCGGCAATCACTGGAGGCAATGGAGACGCTGGTTAATTCCCCAGCGGATACCTTAAGACAGAACTCCTTTTCGTCGCCGCCGATCAACGGTGTAGGGCCGCCCATTCAGCCTAGGGTTCCATCTCACCTGTCCCCGCTGATGTCTCCAGCGCCTCAAGCATACTGGAATTCACAGCCTTTGCTCCAAGACCCGCCATCGCATTCCATGGGGGATTGGAAAAAGGCCATCCTGATTGGCAGTATTATGGCTGGTGTTGTCCTAATCGCTCTGTTCCTGTGGTCACAGTTCATCTCGAAAGAAGAGCAACCCTCCTCCTCAAGCCCGACTGTCTCAGTAAGCACGGATCCAGAGCCCATAACTGAGAGTCCACTATCAACGCGTGACAGTCCAGAACCAGACCTCGGGTCAAGCTCAACTCCGACAGATACAGTCAGCCCAGAACCTATTGTAGATCCGGTTGAGGATCAGAGAGTGCCTGCTGTGATTAATGACCCAGATGGATACACCAATATTCGGGCTGATCGGGGGACTGAATCACCCATCGTAACCATCGTCAACGAGAATGAGATTTTCTACACTATTCCCCAGGAAGATGCAGAATGGTGGCCGGTATGGACATCAAATGGTGAGTTTGGCTATATGTACTATAACCGCATCCAGCTAAGAAATTAGAGAGGTGTGAAGAATTTCTATGCTGACGCATACGTTGAACCCCCCCGGTTTCTTGATCCTCTGTGCGCTTGGATCGCTGACTGCTCTGGCGTTCAATGGAAGCTGTACACCGATCGAAAATCCACCCACGTCCACGTCCACGTCCACGTCCACGTCCACGTCCACGTCCACGACTCCGATTAAGGTAGCCCCTGCCACTTCACAAGCGCCTGAGGATAGGTATCAAGAGAAGCTGCAAGGTCAAGAGAGCACTCCCTTTGCCTGGAGCCAGTTTTTTGTCAATGTTAAGGCAATGATTCCGACAATTCAGCTTGATATCCGCTACCACACAGCTTATAACTTTGTTGGGCAACCGATTAAGGGCTACCGGTCTCCTAAATGTCTACTGACCAGAGCCTCAGCCCAAGCATTAAATCAAGTGCAACAAGAATTGATGTCTCAAGGTTATTCTCTGAAAGTCTATGATTGCTACCGACCTCAGCAAGCCGTTGATCATTTTGTGAGATGGGCCGTAACTACTCAGGCTGAAGTAAGAAAGGTTTGGGGCTTCCAGAAAATAGAGCAATGAGAGCATCCACGACATTGTGTCCTTGCTTCCGCAAAGTTGAAATATACCCTCGAATACGACAGAACATATTGCCTCCCGCCTGAGAGCGGAAAGAGCCCGAGATTTTTTGTTTGAGTTTCATCATTCGTAAATCTCGCTCTGCCTGATTGTTATCAAAGGGCACGTCAAAGTTGTACATGAAGCCTAGGACAGAAGCCTTTTGAGTGTCTAGACGATTGAGTAAATTACGAGGGAGAGGTAACTACTCAGGCTTAAAAAAATCAGGTCATTTCTGAAGATTGCGAAAAGAGGAGATAAGCTAGTTTTGCAAG
>NZ_JTHE03000035.1 GCF_000817775.3 Lyngbya confervoides BDU141951 | reverse complement strand
GGTGGCCAGCAGACCCGGTTCGCGGTGGTGGAGCGGGGGCATGGCGTTGCAGGCGTGGGTAACCATGGTTGCGCCCTGGGCAAAGGCCTGCTCTGCCTCTAGGTCTGTGGCCAGGGAATGCCCCAAACTCACCACAATCTGCTGCGATCGCAGATAGGCAATCGTGGTGCCTGTCGGGTCTAGCTCCGGAGCCAAAGTGACAATGCACACTTGATTCCCAAACTCCCCCAGTAGATCCTGGAGAACCGGCTGGGTCAAGGGTTGCAAAAACGACTCAGGATGGGCACCGCGCTTGGCCGGATTCAGGCAAGGACCTTCTAAATGGGCCCCGAGAATGGCGGCTTGGGGCAAGGACTGCCGGGGACGATAGGCGGCAAGGACCGCCAAGGCCGTCTGCACCTTGCTGCTGGCGGTGGTCACCAGGGTGGGCGCATAGGCATCAATTCCCTGAGTCCAGAGAAAAGCGCCAATTTTTTCAAGCATGGCGCCATGGGCCTCACTGAGATCGGGAAACGCCAACCCCAGGGCACCGTTGATTTGGAGGTCAACCCCCCCTAAGGACACAAAGTCTCCTTGGAAATCGATCCGCGGCACTGGGCCATGCTGGGGCATTTTTGCGGAGATTTCAGCAAGCCGATACTGCTCATCAAAGCGGAGATGAACCTGGGATGTTTGGGGAACCGCCAGGGCAGCGTCGGTTCCAATCAGGTGAGCGTTGGTAATCCACATGAGTCGAAAAGGGGGCAGGCCGATGCATCCCAGGACTGGGCACAGGGAATGAGCGAAAAAAATCTAATTCATGACGTATGATAAGTCATAGTTATGTAAAGTGATCTCGGACCCTTTGGGATTACTTCACCCGTAACAGCTCCTTGCACCATTGCTTCTGCCTTTCAGGGAAGCCAGCCGGACCATTTCCCCCTGAATGCACAAGATCAGCCTCCTGCCTGATCCCCTCCGTAAACCTACGCAGGGTTAGGCAAAATCAGAGGGCGTCTCCGGTATTTATGCTGTTTTTCTCCTCACAGGCAGACGCTATGCTCTATTCCATCGCCTTTGTTGATGAATGGTATGTTTAGTCAAGGATTTCAACCTGGGTTTCTCAGTAAGTTTTCCAATGATTTGCATCTCGGGCGGGTGTTGGACCTCTACAATCGTCGCCATCGAGACGATCTGCTAGGGTTTGGTTACCATCACTACCTGTGTCAAGGTCGCGGTCTCGTCGTTTTGGTTTGCACCTATCGCGAGCTTTACTTTGAAAAAGGATTTAACCCCACGCGTCGGTATCTGGCCCAGCCAGAAATTGTGTGGAACCAGCGCCATTTTCTGCCCCAGATCCTAGATTATGATCCGCATCGAGAAATCTTAGTCCGATTAGAGGTGCAAAACACAGAACTGCAACGCACTCGCAAGCTGTCCAAGCGGGGACTCTCCCTAGCGGTTGTGCATCGCCAGTATCTCAACCAACTACTCGATTACGTGGCTGCCCCAGGAGCGGTCCACCCCTAGACCCTGGACGCTTTTACTAGCGCCAGGTTGCTCAGAGTAGCAGGGCACTCTGAGCACATGCCCTGACCGTGGGCGGAAACAGCCCGGAAAGGGAAGCCCTCCTACGCTTCGCTCTCTGAATCAAAATCGAGGGAGACGCCATTGATGCAGTAACGCAGGCCCGTGGGCTTGGGACCATCGGGAAAAACATGCCCCAAGTGCCCGCCACAGCGGCTGCAGTGAACCTCAGTTCTGACCATGAATAGAGAGCGATCGACGGAGGTTTCCACACTGCCAGCGATGGGGTCGTAGAAACTGGGCCAACCAGTTCCGCTATTAAACTTTGTGTCGGAAGTAAACAGGGGTTGGCCACAGCCGGCGCAGACGTAAGTGCCTGGATCATATTTTTTGTCCAGAGGACTGGTTCCGGCACGCTCGGTTCCATGCTTGCGCAGGACTCTATATTGTTCTGGCGACAGCTCGGCTTGCCACTGCGCCTCAGTTTTGCTGACGGGAAAGGATGATTGGGTTGATTTGGACGATGCCATAGTCTCCTCGCTGTTAGAAATGAACTGAATGAGGGGAATTGCTCCCAGTAAAGTGAGACCACCCCACAGAAGTTTTCGGCGGTCTAGGGTCATGTTGTTTCTCTGCCGCTTCGGGATACACTGCTTGTTGGATGAGCGCCTGACTTCCGGTAATCTCCACAAGTGCGGGATGATCCCTGACTGGGGACCAGCTAGGAAGTTTGCTCTCTTCCTATTACTAACAAGTTTGTTGGATGTTGATCCAGTTTAGAGAGGATTGATTGGAGCCTTATGTTTGAAAATAGCGATCGCGTCCGCATCCTTAGCGAGGCCTTGCCCTACATCCAATCCTTTGCCGGTCAAACCCTGGTGGTCAAATACGGTGGGGCTGCCATGAAAGATAGCAGCCTGAAAGCGCAGGTCATTCGGGATATTGTTTTTATGGCGTCCGTGGGCATTCGTCCGGTGGTGGTTCATGGCGGTGGCCCCGAAATTAATGTGTGGCTTCAAAAAATAGGGTTGGAGGCCCAGTTTCTGAATGGGTTGCGGGTCACGGATGCACCCACCATGGATGTGGTGGAGATGGTGCTTGTGGGCCGGGTGAATAAGGAATTGGTGGCCCTGATTAACCAAGCGGGGGGAGCCGCAGTCGGGGTGTGTGGCAAAGATGCCAACCTGATTACGGCACGGCCTACGGAAGAGTCTCAAATCGGCTTTGTGGGTGAGGTGGCCAACATCAATCCCGATGTCATCGCCGCCCTGGTGAATGCCAACTATATTCCGGTGGTGTCCAGTGTCGCCGCCGATGAGAATGGCCAAGCTTACAATATCAACGCGGACACGGTTGCCGGGGAGCTAGCTGCCGCCCTGGGCGCTGAAAAACTCATCTTACTCACCGACACCCCTGGACTGCTCCAGGACTTTCACGATCCAACCACCCTGATTAAACATTTAGATATTCAGCAAGCGCGTCATCTGATTGAAACCGGGGTTGTATCGGGGGGGATGATCCCCAAATTGAACTGCTGCGTACGCACCCTGGCTCAGGGGGTGCGAGCGGCCCACATCATTGATGGTCGGGTTCCCCATGCTCTCCTACTCGAAATTTTTACCGATGAAGGAATCGGCTCAATGCTGGTTGCCACATCAGGGCCGGTGGGCGGTCCTCACTGCGCCTGGGTTTAAGTGCCAATTTTGGGCTAAAAGCTGGGTAACCCCGGAGATCTAGGGGCAAGCTCCTCAGGAAAAGGATGAAGTTTGGTGCGTTTTGACATCGTGACGCTGTTTCCAGAGTTTTTTGACTCGCCGCTGTCGGTGGGACTCATGGCCAAGGCGCTTGATCGGGGCATTGCAGAGGTCCATTTCACCAATCCTCGCAGCTTTACCACTGATAAGCACCACCGGGTAGATGATGAACCCTACGGGGGGGGAGTGGGAATGCTGATGAAGCCAGACCCGATTTTTGCAGCGGTGGAAGCGCTTCCCTCCCTGTCGCCGCGAGAGATTATCGCGGTGACGCCCCAGGGGGAGAAGCTGACCCAAACCCTGCTCCAATCCCTAGCCCATCAGATGGCTCAATGCGTCATCATTTGCGGTCACTACGAGGGAATTGATGAGCGGGTGATGGAACATCTCGCGACTCGGGAAATTTCCATGGGAGATTACGTGCTGACCTGTGGTGAGATTCCAGCTCTGGCGCTTCTGAATGGCATTGTGCGTCTGCTTCCGGGCACCGTGGGCAAGGTGGCTTCTCTGCGCGAGGACAGTTTCCAGGACGGGCTGCTGGATTATCCTCACTACACGCGACCGGCGGTCTTTCGAGGCTGGGCGGTTCCGGAGGTCCTGCGCTCAGGCCACCACGGAGCCATTGCCCAATGGCGGCAACAGCAGCAGCGGCAGCGCACTCAAACGCGCCGACCCGATTTATATCAAGCCTGGCTGCGTCGTCAAGAAGAGACTTCGGCGGCGGAAGAAGGCAGGGAATGCTGACCATTCTGGGAGTTCGCCCCCTGGGAAGGGGCATGGGCCAGATCCTGTTTGGCCCCATTCCAGAGATCGTCTAACTCCTGCAGGGAATAGTCCGTGAGGGGGCGATCGGCCTTGCCCTCGATGATCCGTATACGCTCAATCAGCTTTTGGTTGGTCTTTTGGAGGGCTGCACTGGGATCTAGCTGACACCAGCGGGCCACGTTAATCAGGGTAAAGAGCAGATCCCCCAGTTCTGCCAATTGATCCTCTGTCGGACCATTCAGTAGGGCTTCTTGAAATTCCGCCAGCTCTTCGTAAAATTTTTCCCAAACGCCTCCTAGGTCCGACCACTCCAGGCCAGCCTCGGCTGCTTGTTTAGAAAGTTTCAGCCCGGCCACAATGGGAGGAAAACGCTTGGCATCTTTCTGCATGCGGTGACTGATGTGCTGAACCTCCGCAGGCGATCGCCCCTGCTCTGCAGCCTTAATGCTTTCCCAGTTAGCTTTTACCTGTTCAATGCTGTTGACCTGGAGATCCCCAAAAACGTGGGGATGACGGCGAACTAGCTTTTCGGCAATGCCCTGGGCCACCTCTTTGAGGGTGAATTGTTGAGCCTCGCTGGCAATTTGAGCCTGCAACACCACCTGTAACAGTAAGTCGCCCAGTTCATCGGCAATGGCTGCGGCATCGCCTGACTGAATGGCATCAATGGTTTCGTAGGCTTCCTCCAAGATATAGGGAGTTAAACTCTCTGGGGTCTGCTCAAGATCCCAGGGACAACCGTCCTCAGGATGCCGCAGTTGTGCCACCACATCCACTAAACGCTGCAGGGCCGGCTGAACGGCAGGTGCTTCCACATAGAGGGCCAGGGGAAACTCTAGGGGCTCAGCGGCGATCGCCGTCATCAGCGGAGCCAGCCCCTCCCTGGTGTAGACGGGAGCCCTGGGATCCAAGGGCGAAAAGAGCTGGACCGCGCGATCGCCGCCGCCTTGGGACTGGAGATGCTGGCATAGCGTCTCCAAGCTAGATCGAGAATGAATCGGTGAAATAAATAGGGGCGCTTTCAGAGGCAAAGACCGACTCAGCAGCATTTCAACGCTGAGGAGTTGAAGGCCACCCTTACTTTCGAGAATACCCATGGATGTTCAGGCGAAGGTGCAGACTGGAACACCAAGTTGTCGAGATTGAAAACCTCGATGGCGTTAGCCCATCCTAGCTTGCTTTCTCCTAAGGCGAGGATCTGGACCACGATTTTTAAATCCTCTGTCCTTGTGATCCCCGTGGATGAGTCCAGAAAGTCAGGGAAGCAGAACATCGATTTTCTCTTCTCCGAGGTCCTGTCGATCTTCCCCTGGGGATCATCCTGAGGCACCTCCAAAGATCCCCTCGGGCGTGCTTCTTGAGGCGCCCCAGGAACGCGCCACGGGCCGCCCATTCTTAGTACCTTCTCAGGATTTATCCCCAAAAATTAAACAAATCTTAATGCGATCCCCATTTCTGATATACTCCTTAACAGATCTTCCAAAAAGACTAAGCAAAAATACTTATGACTTCTAAATCGAACCCGTTAAAAGAGGCGATTTACGGTCTTGGAATTTTAAGCCGGGACGAGCGCTTGATGCTCAGGCTTTTGTTGAGGTCTAAGGCCAAGGCCATGGCTTTGCTGGCCCTCTGTGCGATCCCCGCGGCTGGCGGCTTGGGGATCGCCTATCGCTACTACCAGCAAAATCGCGCCTTAGCAAGCACCACCCAGGAAGTGGTCAGTCAGATCGAGGTCTTGAACCAGGAGATTGAAGTGCTAAATCGGCGGGCCGGGTTACCCCGCATGAGCGCCACGCAGAATTTAGAGAAAGCGGTCTTGCCATCGGTGGAGGGTCGGGGCGGCGTGCCCACCACAATTCCTGCCGTTGAGCAAATCAATCTGGCCAAGTCTAAACTCCCTCGTCTGGCCAAGGTGTTGCAGCATCAGACTCGGCCCGCCTTAGAGCAAACCCTGGAGCGCGAGGCGCGCACTGTTCAAGCAACGCCCAAGGGGAATCCGGTTCAGGGGGAATTTTGGGTGTCTTCTGATTTTGGCGTGCGTCCGAATCCCTTCGGAACAGGGGGGTACGAAGGGCATGATGGCATCGATATTTTAGGATCAGAGGGAACCCCTATTTTTGCAACTGTGGCCGGTAAGGCAGAGCGGGCGGGCTACGATGGCGGCTACGGCTACCATGTGTTGATCAAAAGTGAGCAGAACTACGAAACCCTCTATGGGCACCTCTCTCAGTTGGCGATCGCGCCCAACAGTTCGGTCAAGCCAGGGCAGCTCATTGGCTACATGGGCAGTACGGGCCGATCCACGGGAACTCACCTACACTATTCCATTTACCACGATGGCAAAGCCATTGATCCCAAGCCCTACATGGATCGCCGCCACTGGACCTATTACGCTGAAACCCGCCAGGCAGAAAATTGAGCAGAAGCCAGTCGCGTCCGGGCGCGATCCTAGGCTTCGCTCTGGCTGCGCCAGCTATCTTGAGAGATAAATGCCCGGTCTGCAGGCAGGGGCGCCACGGGGGGAGACAGGAGAAAGTCGCCGCGCTGGATTTGCTGCTTGAAGGTTTCGGCCACCTGTCTGGCCAGGTAAAGGCTGGCCAGAGGCGCCGTACGCACCCGGCGATTTTCGAGGATAATGTGACCCTGCTTGAGCTGCTCGTAGGTGACCAGACCGAAGCTCGGGCGGATCCGCCGCGGAATAGAAAAGTCAATAACGGGAGCGACCAGATCTTGATCGCTGACGGCACAGGCTTCAATGACGGCCTCATCCAGCACGGGAAACGGGATACCGATCCCCAGCATTAAGGAGGGGCCATACTGTGGAAAAAAACAGCCCCGAACCCAGTGGGTGGACATGTGCTTGGCATCTCCAATTAGGGCGAGGGTGGCGGCTGGGCCAATGGGGGTTTGGTTAGCCAGACGTTTCTGGAGGGGAAAATGTTGGGTTCCTTCCCAGGTGACATAGCCCGCTGCGCCCCCCAGGAAAATGCGGCTGCCGATGCCAATCAGCCGCAGGTGAGGATCATTCAGCAGAGGGGACAGGGCCCCGAGGTTTGAATAGACAGCGTTTCCCAACTGGGGGAGGAGAGGACCCAGGTGGGTAGCCAGGGGGCGATCGCCGCCATTGACCCCCACGATAAAGTTTTGGTAAAGATTGCGTGGATTAAACAGATAAAACTGGTTAATCGTATCTTTGGAAATCGTGGTTTCGAGCTTGGGGCGAGGATAGCAATCCGTAACCTGTCCCAGAGCTTTGAGGGGCAGGGTTTTCCCAGCAATTAAATCCTCAATGACGTGGCCGCCGCCTCGTTCCCGATGCTCTTCGGTTTCCAACGGGTCCAGGCCATTGGGGGAGTCTGTGGGATGGGCTGCCCCCAGGTAAAGATCCACAGGGCCAAACCCTGCGTAGGCGGCCACATTATCAATCCAGCATTGCCGAATTTTAATGGGTGGATCGGTTTGGCCCAGATTCAGAATTGCCCCGGAGGATTCCATGGGCTCAAAGGTGCCCGCCACCAGAACATCCACTTGCTTGGCACAGTCCCGGATTCCTAGGTCGGCCACCTTGGCCTTTAGTTCCTCAAGGGTCCAAATCGTCGCTTGCTGGTGAGCAATCTTGTCGTTAATTTCGTCCCAGGTGCGCATGGTGTTACGGGGGATAGAGGGTGGGTCATTGAGGGCATAGGCCTGCCGTCAATACTGTGCTGTCGATACTATTCCGTCAATACTGTACTCAATTGCCGGGAGGCCTGTGGGAGCCATAGATGATGGGAGCTATATATTTTTTGACCCAGAGCGGATCATGGCATTTTGGTGCCAGGCAGTTGTCGGACAGCATCCCTAGCTTTGAGGGGCCAGGATCCGAGAACAGAGCATTGCTCGATACAATGGGGACTGCGATCGTTAATTATTCACTGCGCCGCCTTTCCCCATCATGGACGACTATTTGGAGAAAATTCTGACCGCCCGCGTCTATGATGTGGCCCAAGAGTCTCCCCTGGAACTCGCTCCCAATCTTTCCCATCGCCTGCATAATCGACTCTTGCTAAAGCGGGAAGACATGCAGCCTGTGTTTTCCTTCAAGCTGCGGGGGGCCTATAACAAAATGGCTCATTTGCCCCTAGATCAGCTACAGCGTGGGGTCATTGCCGCTTCTGCGGGCAACCATGCTCAAGGGGTGGCCTTGTCAGCCCAGAAGTTGGGGACTCGGGCCGTGATTGTGATGCCGGTTACCACGCCCCGCATGAAGGTGGAAGCGGTGGCCGCCCGCGGCGCAGAGGTGGTGCTTTACGGCGACACCTACGATGATGCCTGCGCCCATGCCAAGCAACTTGAGATCGATCGAGGTCTTACCTTCATTCATCCCTTCGACGATCCCTTTGTCATTGCAGGGCAGGGCACGATTGGGATGGAGCTACTTCGGCAATGTCAGCAGCCTATTCATGCCATTTTTATTGCCATTGGGGGAGGGGGACTCATTTCGGGAATCGCGGCCTACGTCAAGCGACTGCGTCCAGAGATTAAGGTGATTGGCGTTGAGCCGGTGGATGCCGATGCCATGGCACAGTCGCTCCAGGCTGGCAAGCGGGTGAGACTTTCGCAGGTGGGACTGTTTGCCGATGGCGTGGCCGTCCGCCAGGTAGGTCAGGAAACCTTTCGACTCTGCCAGAACTATGTGGATGAAATTATTCGGGTCAATACGGATGATATCTGCGCGGCCATCAAGGATGTCTTCGAAGATACGCGATCCATTCTAGAGCCCGCTGGTGCCCTGGCGATCGCGGGGGTCAAAGCCTATGTGGCGCGTGAGAAAATCCAGGATGAGACCCTCATTGCCGTGGCCTGTGGCGCAAATATGAATTTTGATCGGCTGCGCTTTGTGGCAGAACGCGCTGAGGTGGGAGAGCAACGGGAGGCGCTGCTAGCGGTGACCATTCCCGAAGAACGCGGCAGCTTTCGCAAGTTTTGCACCTGTCTCGGTCAGCATAGTCTCACGGAGTTTAATTATCGAATGGCGGATACCCACGAAGCTCACATCTTTGTTGGGTTACAAATCAGCGGTCGTCAGGATGCGGCAAGTCTGGTGGAAAATTTTGAGTCCCATGGTTTTAGGACCCTTGATTTAACCGACGATGAACTGTCCAAGCTGCACCTGCGCCACATGGTGGGGGGGCGATCGCCCTTGGTCGATCATGAGCTGCTCTATCGCTTTGAGTTTCCTGAGCGACCTGGGGCTCTGATGAAGTTTTTGAGCAGCATGAACCCAAGCTGGAACATCAGTCTCTTTCATTACCGCAATAACGGGGCAGACTACGGTCGAATTGTGGTGGGAATGCAGGTTCCCCCGGCAGAGATATCGGACTTGCAGCCATTTCTAGATCGGCTGGGATATCCCTACTGGAATGAGAGCCATAATCCTGCTTATAAGCTATTTTTGCGGTAGATTAGGGAATTTCCGGCAATGGCATCCTCAGTGATCCACCGCTGTCCCTGATCTCTTCCTTGGGAACCGGAGAGTCCTTTCCTTTCTTCCAGGCCCTAAGCGCTTGTGTTTGCAACTCTTGTCTAGAGGGTGTCCCCATGGGGAGAAGGGCAATGTTCACCTTGCTCTCCCAACTGCCCCCTCCGGAAACAGATTTAGTTTCAATGGCCTTGAACGTGAACCATTCTCTGGCCAATTTAGGGGAAAAGTTTCGCGCCGGAGAACGGCGTTAGGACGGCCTTTGAGGGCAGCCTTTGAGGTCACCCCCAGGGATTAGCCCCAGGGATTAGAGGGTTGTTATCACCGGAATTTTTGGTGGCGGCGCCGCTTCTGGCGAGCCAGGAGCTTGCGCTTACGCTTTTCAATGGGGGTTTCAAAATGACGATTTTTTCTCATATCAGAGAAAATACCAGCCACCACCACCTTTCGCTTGAATCGATAAAGCGCAGAATCAATGCCTTCATCCCTGCTAAGCACAATTTGTGCCATTCGGCCTCCTTAGGACAGAATTTAATTGGATTGAGCCTTGCCGGAGGGCTTAGTAACGTCGGGATGTGCGGCTGCGATCGCTCCGATTCTCGCGCGGCTTTGCCTTGTTGACCTTCATATCTCGCCCCATCCACTCGGCACCATCTAGGGCCTCTATGGCTGAATCTTCCTCGGCATCTGAAGCCATTTCTAAAAATGCGAACCCCCGGAAACGGCCTGTGTCTCGATCCGTGGGCAGGTGCACTCGCTTAACATTGCCGTATTGTGAAAAGGCCTCTGAGAGGTCGGCTTCTGTTACGTCGTAGGATAGATTCCCAACATAGATAGACATTAAAATTCCACCAAATTAAACAACGGAGGAGAGTTAAATTCGGAGAAATGCCTATCGGGAGGGATTTAGGAACCGAAAATAATTTCCTTAAGAGCTTCAGCCTAACACAATTTTTCTGCTGCCACCTGTGACCCGCCTCTCAATCAGGCGGGCAGGATTCCACGTAGCCCCAGGGGGCATCCTGTGCAACTGAGTCACACTGGAATAAATCAACTTTCTAGCCTGGCGCAGCCCCGATCTCGGGGGCCAGAGATCGGCCTTGAGGGGGAGTTAGGGCGATCGCTGATAGCCAAAGAAATCAATTCGATAGTCGGTGATGGTGGTTCCGGTGCGCTCTTCAATTTGCGCAATCAGTTCGGGAGGAAGTTCCACAAAAACGTCAATAATTTGCTCGGTATCCAGGCAGTTCACATGGCTGTGGGCATGGCTAATATTTCCGTAAAGCCGTCCTTCCGATCGCTCGACGCATTCAATAATGCCCTGCTGAGTGAGCGCTTCGAGATTTTGATAAACGGACGTATGGCCAATTTTCTGTTCGTTCTGGTTGAGGCGGTCGTAAATTTCACGGGCGGTTAGATGGTCGGTGTCTTGCCAGAGCAATTCCAGAATTAATCGACGCTGACGACTGACCCGCATTCCCAGACTCTGGCAGCGGGCGATGGCATCTTTCAGGGATCGAATCGGTGGCGGGGCCTTAAGATCGGCAGGGAAAGATTTCACCACACTTTCTCAACTCCTAGTTCCAGTTCAACCTTGGACATTGGCCCTGCATATCCGAGGCCCAACGTTCGAGGCAAAGGCCTAAATAGGGAGAACCCGCCTCTAAGCCAACGACAGTAATTCACCGCCGTGATTCCAAGAATCCTTCCTATAATAACGAAAGTTAAAACTTTTTCCTGGTCCAGCCTGACTGAGCTTGTCCGTCCATGAGCCTTACGATCTCCCTTCAGCCCCACCATTTTGAGCAGTTGGACCTTGCGCCCGTTACCGCGCAGCTAACGACTCTCAACCACCCGGAGAGTCAGATCAGGTTTGACATCGAATATCCCCAAGAGGAGGAAGATCCTCGGGAACTTCCGGAGATTTCAGAGGTTCGGCTCTGGTTTATTCGCCTGGATGCAGTCTACCCCTGGCTGCCCTACGTTTTAGACTGGCGCTCTGGGGAATTGGCTCGCTATGCGGCAATGCTGGTTCCCCACCAGTTTAGCGAGGGCGAGGGCATCCAATATAATCCCCAAGCCCTGGATATCTTCGTGATGAGTAAGCTATTCGTGATCCACCGCTGGCTGCGCGACCACGGGGTGCACAGTCCTCAAAAGCTGAAGCAGATGGCTGAAATGTTTGGATACGAGATTGCCCCAGATCTGTTTCAACTTCTAGATTCTCAGCCCCATTAGCCGCCGCTCACGGGGGGAATGAGCACCAGTTCGTCTCCGTTTTGAAGGGGCTGCGTTGGGTCTGCAAATTCGTAGTTGACCCCATAGCGGGTGAGGGGAGCTAGCCATCTCAGCTCTGGATAGGGTTGTCGCACTCGATCGCCCAGGGCTTGCACCGTTGTGCCGGGGGCCACCTCCAGAATAATTTCCGGGACGCCGTAGGCCTCTTGATAGGCCGCGAACAGTTTGACGGTTACCTTAACGGTCATGGGTCTTGCTCCAGGGGCGCGATGGATTCAGGCTGGGGAATGGAAAGCTTTCTGGCCCAGTAAATGCCGATCAACAATAGGATAGCGCCCACTCCCTGGGATGGGGTCAGGGACTCTCCAAAGAAATGCCAGGCCAACACAGTGGCGATCGCAGGCTGCAACATCAGGCCCACGGCGGAAAAGGATGGGGGCAGATGGGCCAGGGCTGCGGCAATCAGGCTTTGGCCTAACACCTGGGAAATCAAGGCGAGACTCCCCAACAGGATCCAGCCCGTGGAGGTTTGGGGCCAGAAGGACTCCCCGGCGAGCAGGCCCAGAAGCCCCAGCACCAGGGCGCCAATGCCGCTACTCCAGAGCGCAACCCTGGCGGTTCGATGGCGCGATCGCAGATGGGAGACCGTCAAGATATAGCCCGCATAAAAAACTGCCGTCAGCAGGCCGAGGGCATCACCCAGGAGCCGCTGAGAACTGACCTCCCAACTGGCGCTAGCTAGGAGGCTCATACCAGCCAAGACGAGGGCCAGGGCGCCCCAGAAGTGAAGGGCAACGCGCTCCCGCCACAGAATCCAGCTCCCAGCCACCACGAAAACCGGGGCAAAGTTAGCCAACAGCGTAGCATTAGCCACGCTGGTCAAGGCGATGGACTGGTGCCAAAGGGCTAAATCGGCCGCGAAAAAAAGTCCCGAAAGGGCCAGGGGCCAAGCGGGCGAACCGGTCCAGAGCGAAGCGGAGGACGATGGACGGGTTGGCCGAGATTGATCCTGCCAATGCCATGTCGCGAGCCAGGGCAGGGCCAGGGCCAGCCGATAGAAGGCTGTTGCCGTGGGGCCGACTGGACTCCAACGCACCAAGATGGGGGCAAAGGCAATACAGGTGGCGCCTGCCCACAGTTGAAGGAGGGCAACATTTTTTTGAGCTGGGCCGGTCATGGATCTCTCTGATTAGCTGCATTCCTGCGATGAACGCTACAACACTGAGGTGCTGTTGGGCCAGAGGGTTAAGCAGGTGCGTTTGAACCCTCGTCCCCGAGGTCAACAGAGGGATCGATTCTTCGACCAGACCCCTAACCGTTTCTGAACCCTAACAGTTAAGATATGCAAATAGATGTTTACAAAACCCAATGTAATGATCAAAGGCTAACCGCTGAGCAGTCCTCTGAGGCCCATCTTGGTGGGTTCACCCATTACAAAACCGTTGTTTGATATTCCGTAGATATTCCGTAGAATGATCACCGAGCCGCCTCAAACGCTTAAAACTGGACGACTCAGAGTCATTTTAGCTGTCCTTGGCACTGTCATAGGGGTGCTGTTCCTAGTGGGCGGCGTCTACGCCATTCGAATGTCCGATCCCTATGTGCGTGACGTGTTAGCGACGCCCGGCGACGTTAACAACGGCCAGGCAATTTTTCAACTCAACTGTGCTGGCTGCCATGGTGATTTTGGCGCGGGGAAGGTGGGACCGAGCCTGCAGGGGGTGGCCACCCGCCGAACCCAGATTGGGCTGATTCGGCAAATTACCACGGGCAAAACGCCACCCATGCCTAAGTTTCAGGCTTCTTCTTCGGAGATGGCCGATTTGTTGAGTTATTTAAATACGCTTTAGAAAATAGGCTAAAAATAGGCTTGAGGTTCAGTCCCCTTGAGGAGCGATCGCGTGAATTTTGATATCAGCCCAGTGTTGAACCAGCTTGACCTGCCCCAGGCGGATTGGGTGGGTCTACGCCATCAGGCGAAGCAATCCACCCGTCGCTATGTACGCGATGGTAAGCCCCAGAGCAACAGCCGATCTCGATCGGAGGGGGTGATGGTGGAGGTGCTGGCCCAGGGGCAGTTTGGCTATGCCGCCACGAATCACCTGGATTTGGCGAGTTTGCAAACGGCGGCGCAGCGGGCCTACCATCAGGCGATCGCCGCGGCTCGGTACGGGGTGCATGGGTTTACGATTGCAGCACGGCCTAAGGCCGTTGGCACCTATCAATCTCCTCTGCAAAAACCCCTGGACTTGATGTCTGTGAGCGATGTGGTGGGACTGCTCGTACAGGTGTGCGACACCCTTAAGGTTGCAGATCCCATCGTCAGCACCACGGCGCTGGCCCAAACCACCGAAACCCAACAGCGCTTTGTGAGCAGCAATGGATCGGACGTATTCCAGTCCTTCACCTTCATTGACACCGACTACGAAGCCACGGCCCAAGAGGGCACCATTGTGCAGAAGCGGTCGGACAACGGCGCCTTTGCCCGGTGCTATCAAACCGGTGTTGAGGTATTGGATCTAGAAACCGTTCTGGGGCGGGCGCAGCGGATTGGGGAGCAGGCTCTGGAACTGCTGCAGGCGCAAGAATGCCCCACCACTACCACCCACCTGGTTCTGGCGCCGGATCAGATGATGCTGCAAATTCACGAGAGCATTGGTCATCCCCTGGAGTTAGACCGGATCCTGGGTGATGAGCGCAACTATGCCGGATCTAGTTTTGTGAAGCTCTCGGACTTTGGTCAGCTGGTGTACGGATCTCCCCTGATGAACGTGACCTTTGATCCCAGCGTCGCCGGAGAAATGGCGAGCTATGCCTTTGACGATGCTGGGATGCCAGCATCGCGCGAGTATTTAATCAAGCAGGGCCTGCTGCTGCGAGGGTTGGGCAGTTTAGAGAGTCAGGCGCGATCGCAGGTGGCAGGGGTGGCTAATTTCCGCGCCACCTCCTGGAATCGGCCCCCCATTGACCGGATGGCCAACCTCAACTTGGAGCCGGGAGAGAGCCGCTTTGATCAGATGATTGCCTCCATTGAATCCGGGGTTTACATGGAATCCAACCGATCCTGGTCCATTGACGACTACCGCAATAAGTTTCAGTTTGGCTGCGAATATGCCCGGCTAATTGAAAACGGCCGGCTGACCAAAACCCTGCGCAACCCGAACTACCGCGGGATTACCAATCAGTTCTGGCGCAGCTTAATTCAAGTGGGCGATGCCAGCACCTTTGAGATGTACGGCACCCCCTTTTGCGGCAAAGGAGAACCCAATCAGTGCATTCGGGTGGGCCATGCTTCCCCAGTCTGTGCGTTTCGCGATATTGAAGTGTTTGGAGGGGCAGCATGAGTTTTATGGCCATTGAAACCTGGGAAGCCAGCTTTGATCAGCTCTGCGATCGCCTGTTTAATGCCCTGGCCCCGGCAGAACATCTTTCCATTGAGCTGATGGGTGAGCAAAGCCACTTTATGCGGCTGAACGCGGCGAGGGTGCGTCAAACAGGGCTGGTGACCGATGGCAAAATTCGCCTCACCTTCATTCACGACGCTAAAACCGCAACCGCAACCTTTCCCTTTACGGGCGACCTGGAGCGCGACACCCGGCTAGGCCTGGACCAGATTGCCCTGCTGCGGGCCGACTTGCCGCAGCTTCCGGATGATCCCTATCTGATCCGGCCGCAAAATTTGGGGTCCAGTCACGATGCCTATGCGGGAACTCTCCTGGACCCGGATCAGGTTGCCGACGCCATTTTACCAACGGTGCAGGGCCTTGACTTCACGGGGATCTATGCGGCCGGTCCCATTGTGCGGGCCAATCGGAACTCTGTCGGGCAGCGCCACTGGTTTTCCACAGAAACCTTCTTTTTAGACTACTCTGTGATTGCCCCGAGCGAAAAAGCCGTCAAGTCCACCCTGGCGGGGTCCACCTGGCAGGGGGAGGAATTTTCCAAGCAAATTGACCAGGCCAAGCAGCAGATTTTGGTCCTAGAGCGCCCAATGAAAACCATCGCTCCCGGCCAGCATCGCACCTATCTGGCGCCAGCGGCCCTTGCCGAAATTCTGACCATGTTTTCTTGGGGAGCGGTGAGCGAAGCCGCCCTGCGCCAGGGGGGCAGTGCCCTCAAAAAGCTGCGGGATGGTCAGTCCCTATCGCCCCTGTTTAGCCTGAAAGAGGACTTTAGCCGCGGAACGGTGCCCCGATTTAATAGCTTTGGCGAAACTGCGCCAGAGCAGGTTCCTTTGATTACAGCAGGCGAGCTTACCCAAACCCTAGTGAATTCCCGCACCGCCAAAGAATATGGCCTGGAGAGCAACAGCGCCAACCTGGCCGAATCCCTGCGAGCCCCCGATGTGGCACCCGGCCATCTGCATCCCGCCGAGGTTCTCAGCGTCCTTGGCACCGGACTTTACCTGTCTAACTTGCACTACCTGAACTGGAGCGATCGCCCTGGGGGGCGGATTACGGGAATGACGCGCTACGCTTGCTTTTGGGTTGAAGCAGGCGAGATTGTTGCCCCGATTCAAGATTTGCGCTTTGACGATAGCCTCTACCAGTTCCTGGGAGAGAATCTAGAGGCTGTGACCCAGCAGCAGTCCTTCATTCCCGATGTGGACACCTACGATGCGCGGGCACTGGGGGGATCCTTTGTGCCCGGAATGCTGATTCGAGACTTTACCTTTACGCTATGAGTGAGCCGTTGCCATGACCACAACGCTCTATTGTCATTGCCTGATGGGGGTTCCTGGGTCGGGAAAATCCACGCTAGCCCAGCAGTGGTTGGCCCTCGACCCGAGTCTGGTGGTCATTGCCCCGGACGCCATCCGCGATGAGTTGTATGGCGATCCGATTATTCAAGGGGATTGGGAAGCCGTGAATGCGGAAGTCCGGCGACAGTTTCAGGGGGCCATTCAGGCCCATCGCTCTGTCATTTACGATGCCACCAATGTCAAGCGATCCTGGCGGCGGGATTTGATCGGTGCCTATCCGCAACTGCAATGGCTGGGCTGGATCCTGTTGACCCCAGTCAAGATTTGCCTGGAGCGCAATCAGCAGCGCGATCGCCAGGTGCCTCTGGATGTGATCATTGACTATGCCCAATTGCTCAACCAGCAGCCTCCCCGCTTAGAGGATGGATTTGCAGCACTCTACGAAGTGCCCCTGCGAGAGGTAGACCACACAGTGGACTGGCCCCAGTTCCAGGCCCAGATCCAGGATTTGCCTCAGATGACCTCATCATCCCCGAGCCCCGCTTCCATCCTCAGGACGGACCAGAGCTCCCTGGGTGAGGGACAGCGGAGACAAGAATGGCGCGAGTCTGGCTGGACAGGAGGGACCTGATTTTCCGTGAACCCACGCAAACCATTCCCTCCACCGACCCGATAAGATGAAGTTAATCTCTCCTGGAAAATAATCAGGGGCGCAATCCTGCTCTAGGGGACTTCAATGGGTGCTGTCTATGTGGTTATCGGCAGGAAAAATTAAAGCTTTACTGGAGGCAGAGTCCCGGTCCCCTCAGTCCAGGCCTGCCGTGGGATTTGTGATTCCCAGAATTAACCAATGGGTCATTGATGAGTCACAGGGCAACCGCATCCGCATTCGGGGATGGGTAGAGCATCACTGCAAGTACCCTAAGGGCACGAAAATTACCACCTCTCAGATCATTGGGTTCCAAATCATCGGGGATCGTAAGCTGGTAGCCACCCGTCGATCCATCTATGAACTGGGAGAGGCCGTGATTCAGCTGCCCGGTCAGGAACATCTGCCGCATCAAACCTTGAGTGAAAAGGTGGGCAAGCTGTCCATGGACCCGTGGGACCTAGACCTTGCCGAGGAGGAGACGCAGGAGGATTTGACGGGCATCAAGCTCCCCTCGGACCCTGATGCCCGGCAGAACTGATGCCTGGTAGAACCCTCACTGGCCATAGTAAAAGGCTATTTCCTTGTCCTTGAGGGGAGGAAAGTCGGCATCGATTAACTTCTGGTTGAGGTCTGCCTGGGCGAGATGCTTGGCGCCAATCCGGACAATCCGCGATCGCATACTGGTGGTGACCCCACTGCGTTTGCGCTGTGCCTCTAGGGCCATAATCTGCCGATACAGGGACAGCTTTTGGGGCGGAATTGGCGTGCCGTCTAAATCAATTCCCTGGGCGATCGCGGCATCAACGGCCTCGGCTCCGGATAGTTCACTCATGTCTATCACTCATCTATGTCCTGTATCTTTGACAATATCCAACCATGTTTCCATTGTGAGGGGCGATGGCGCCACTGTATAGGTCTGTCTTTAGCTGGTCCCCTAGATTCGCCTTGACGTCCTTGGCGATCAAGACAGTCCTTATTCAAGACAGGCCGCGCCCGACAGACCGCACCCAAGACAGTCTGGTCCCTCAGGCTGGGGACTGTGGCGTTGGCTTCAGGCTCAGGGAAAACCCGGCGGTGAGGAGGGTCAGGGCACCCGCCGTCCAGAAGGGCACTTGATAGCCTAATCCCACTAAGAATCCCCCCACCGCCGGCCCAAGGGCGTTGGAAATATTCAGGTAGGAAGAATTGATTCCCAGGGCTTCCCCCTGCTGCTTTTCATCGGCTCGCAGGGAGAGCAGGGTGTCAATGATGGGCATCGGAAAGGCGTTGATAATCCCGAAGGGCAGAATAATGGCTGTAAATCCAGCGAGGGTGGGAAAGGTGGGAATTGCCAGAAAGATCAGCCCGCGCAGACCCAAGCTGGTGACCAAGACCCTTTGGAGGGAGAGTTTCTGTCGCAGCGGCTCCAGCAGAAATGCCTGGGCAATGAATCCCAGAATGCCGATGGCAGCGAAGACGACCGCAAGAGCTTTGGCATCCTGGTTGAGCACATTCAGAAAAAAGGGCTGAAAGGCAAAGGTAAAAATTGTGAAGGTGCCACCATTGAGGAAGGTCAGAATGAAGATGGGCCCCAGGTTGGGGTGGCGCGCGGCCCGAAACACCTTAGCCAGCCCAAAGTCTTGCCATCGCAGCTGAAACGGTTCAGTCTGCTGGGCCGTTTCTGGCAGCAGCAGCAGCGTGAACAGCGCAGCCAAAAGCGCCATCGCCGCCGAGACAATGAAGCTCATCCCTAGGGAAGAAACACCGGGGATCGGCGGCAGGGACTGGGCAAAGTAGCTCAGGGCCGGTCCGACCACAAATCCCAATCGAAAAATTCCCCCGAACAGTCCAAAGGCTCTAGCGCGCTGGGCCGGAGAAGTGAGGTCGCTGACGACGGCCTGGGCAATGGAGGTGTTCCCGCCGGTTAAGCCATCCAGGATGCGAGCTGCGAAGAGGGGCCAGGCAATGGGCGTGAGGCTGGCCAGGAGGTTGGCTGCCACCGTGCCCAGTAAACTCAGAATCAACAAGGGTTTGCGCCCGAGGCGATCGGAAAGGCGACCCAGTACGGGGGTGGCAAGAAACTGCGATCCGGCGTAGGCGGTACTCAAAAGGCTCGCTTCAAAGTCCGTCAGCTGAAACTGCTTGGCTAGGGGATAGAGGGTGGGAATAATAATCGTAAATCCCACCGCATTGATAAATGCAATAAACACCATAATCCAAAACCCAAGGGGGAGTTTTGGATTGGCGCTGGCTGCAGCCCCACCTTGGATAGGGTTGGAAGTCATAGGGAATGGATAAACAGGGGAAAGGCAGCGGCTAGAGACAGTTTTTGAGTCGAGATTTGGCGATCGCAGCCGAAGACTGGTCAGCGGAGTTGGGCAGGTCAGGGGTGGGGTCTGTTTCCAGGGCTGGCGGATCCGGGGTGGGCGGTGGCTCAGGTCCAATGCGCTCATAAAAGGTGGGCTTTTGCTCGCGAATCGCAAGGGGGGGAACTTCCAGTTCGCCACTGTCTAGCTCATGGAGATCAAAGGGGGCGGGCATCTCCTCCGGGGGCGGCACCATGGCAGGCGGCGGCACCGTGGCAGGCGGCGGCACCGTGGCAGGCGGCGAGAAGGGAAAAAGATGGACAGGGGAGGAGGAGGTCAGATCCCTCATCTGGTCCAGGGGGGCCAGCGAATCGGGTTCAGACCTACGCGACACGGGCAGTCCCAATGGCGCTGATTCTGTTAGAGATCGCGGGTCAACGCCCTCCTGAAACGAGGGGGGAGGGCGATGCACGATTTCCTCCAGCGGGAGAGATTCAGGCCCCGGGATCTCTTCCAGCAGAGAGCTTGGGTCCGGGGGCGGCGGCATCTTTTCCGGAGAATGCCCGTAGTCTGCATGAAACCAAAGTACGCCGCGCTTTTGGAGAACTTTTTTGCGGTACTCAGTAAAGAGAACGGCCACGGAGAGGTGGGATGTTTTCATGTCAGTGGGTTTCAAGATTCAGCCCCCGTCCGGATTGGTGAAAGGCTGCTGCCGTTTGTTCGGATAAGGGATGGTCAGCCAGAGTTTTGAGCAAATCATAGGGAAGCGTCAGGTGCTTGGCCCCTGCAATGCGGGCAGCGACGGCTTCCTCCGAACTTTTGAGGCTGGCCGCCAGAATTTGCGTCTTGGTACCGGCTAACACCTGAGCCATGCCCTGCACCAGTTCAATCCCATTGCCCAGCAGTCGAGTGGCGCGATTAACGTAGGCAATGGCGTAGGTTGCCCCGGCCGCCTGAGCGATGGCCGCCTGGGCCGCGCTGTAGATTCCCGTCACGGAACAGGTCATCCGTGGCGCAAGCTGAGCTACCGCCCGAAAGCCATGGTGCGTTGCTGGAATTTTCAAGACCAGCTGCGGTCCCACAATGTCGTAGGCCAGGTGAGCTTCGCGGATCATTTGCGGCAGGTCAGGTGCCATGAGCTGATAGTACAGCTCTCCCCGACAAATCCGCCTGAGCTGGGCCAGAATCTGTTCAGGGGACTGGGACTGTTGCGCCATCAGCGTTGGATTGGTGGTAATTCCATGCACCCAGCCCCAATCCATGGCTGCTTGAGCCTGCGATAAGTCAGCAGAATCCAGGTAAAAAGCCATATTAGCGGGTCACTTGCGGGAGGATTGGTCTGCGTTCCAGTAGGATAAACCCTGCTGAAAGGGACAGTGATATTGTCGTTAAATTATACGAAAATCGTCCGCAGGCTCAAAAAAATTATGGCGGGGAGGAGGATAATCCCAAGATCTGCGGCAAAGTTTCCTGACGAAAGTCATCCCAGTGCTGAATGGCAGGAATGTTCTCAGGGGCGCTTGCAGATCGAGGACGAACGGCACTTCGGTCAAAGTAGACGGCGCTCATGCCAAGGGTTCGAGGTTTGAGGCAATCGTTTTGGAGGTGATCGCCAATGAACAAGATACGGTGGTACTCTTCCGGGGGAACCTGAGCCGTGGCCGCTGCAATGGCATAAATTTGATCGCTGGGCTTGCGATAGCCACACTGGGCGCTGTCCACCACAAAATCAAAATATTGGCGCAGTCCGAAGGACTCTAGAAGCTGCTCTGGCAAGGCGCCCACGTGAAAATTTGACACAACGCCCATGGAAACCGTGCCACGCCAGTGACCGAGCATCTCCTGGACCCCGGCCGGAAGGCGCAGGGTGGCCGGATAGGTTTGGATAAAACAATCCACCATCTGGGTCACCAGCTGATCTAAGGCTGCGGTGGAAAGGGGAGGCGATCGCCGTTCTAGCAGCGCCCGGAGCCGATCCTGAATGGGCATTTCCTCGGGCTGGGCCTTCACGGTTTGCTGACGCCAGCTCAGATAATCTCGCCGCAGTTCATACACATCTGCATAAAGCCCGGCTTTCACTGGAAGATGCTGCATGGGACCCAGGCCAGACTCATCCCCATGGGGATCAAAATCGTCGATGAGGGTGTTAAAGCAGTCAAAAAAGATCCAGTCGAAGGGTGGGGACATTGGCAAAGGGGCAAACAAACATCCTCAGACGTCGTTTATCCTAGCATTCAACCTTGGGCAGTGGATGGGGACCGGACATTCCCTAGAGTCGCGGTTGGAATTGTCTCAGTCGCAGGGCGTTTGAGACGACGGAGAGCGAACTACAAGCCATCGCGGCTCCGGCTAGGATGGGACTGAGGAGCCACCCAAACCTGGGGAACAAAATCCCCGCCGCAATCGGAATGCCGGCCACATTATAGAGAAAGGCAAACCATAAATTTTGCTGAATGTTGCCCATGGTCGCTTTGCTGAGCTCGATGGCGGTGCAGATCCCGCGCAGATCCCCAGAGATGAGGATGATGTCGGCGGTGGCAATGGCAATATCGGTTCCTGTGCCCAGGGCCATCCCCACATCGGCCTGGGCCAGGGCCGGAGCATCGTTGATGCCATCGCCCACCATGGCCACACGCTTGCCCTCCTCCTGGAGGCGACGCACGGTGGTGGCTTTTTGGTCCGGGCGCACTTCGGCAAAGATGCGTTTAATGCCCACCTGCTGGGCGATCGCAGCGGCAGTGCGCGGGTTATCGCCCGTGAGCATCACCACCTCTAGCCCCAGCCACTGGAGGCTCCAGATGGCATCGCCAGAGGTGGGTTTGATCGGATCGGCAATGGCAATGAGACCCACAACCTGGCCATCGACCCCCGCTAGAACCACAGTTTTTCCCTGATCTTCCCAAACAGACTGTTGGGGAGGGACGACCGTGGGAATGGAAAGGCCCTGGTCCTCCATCCAGCTAACGGTACCCACCTGCACCCAACGGGACTCGACGTATCCCTGAACCCCTCGGCCAGGAATGGCCTCAAATTGGTCCACCGTTGCCCAGGCTTGGCCGGGAATGCTGGATGGGGGATTGATTAATTGGGCATAGGCAACCATGGCCTCGGCCAGAGGATGTTCGGAGTGATGCTCTAGCGAGCCCATCAGGTGGAGAAGCTGGTCTCGCGACAGGGGGTGGGTGGGTGCTACAGCCTCAAAATTGGTTACGGCAGGTTGCCCGGCGGTGATGGTTCCGGTTTTATCCAACACAATGGTGTCAACCTGGTGGGCCAGTTCCAGGCTATCGGCACGTTTGATTAAAATCCCATATTCGGCTCCCTTGCCAATGCCCACGGTGACCGAAGTGGGGGTAGCCAGTCCTAGGGCGCAGGGACAGGCAATAATCAGCACGCTCACCAAGGTGAGGATTGCCAGGGTGAGATTGCCCGCCACATTTAGCCAGAGGAGGAAGGTGGCGATCGCAATGGCAATGACCGCTGGCACAAACCAGCGCGTGATGCGGTCAGCGAGCTTCTGAATATGGGCCAGCGCGCGCTCAATGGTGCTGGCACAGGCCGCACAGCTCATTCCTTTGAGACGCAGTTGCAGATGGGGCATTGAAACCATTCTCAGAGGAGGCCTCGGCTCTATCCTATGCAAAAATCCAGGAATTGACCCGGCCCAGGCTTAAAACTAAAGGGAGAAATAGACCCGTCACCCCGGTTAAGATTTATCGTGAACAGACAGGGTATCGAGAACGTCCCTGCACCTGCTGTTGCCTTGGCCCCTGTGCTTGCACCCGCCCTATGCCCCCGAGTGAGATGTCCCCTGAGTTATCCCCTGATCTGGCCCATAATTTCCGCCGTCTACAGGCTCAGCTGCGCGATCGCTGGGCCACTATCCGTGACGCTCGCTATGGCAATACGGATATTTTAGTGGTGCCCTCCTTTAGTCTGGATCAGCAGGAACTTCAGAAAATTGAGGGCTTTTTGCACTACGAAGAGCGGATGCTATTCTCCCTGATCCGGTTACGCAATCCGCGGGCGCGACTGATTTTTGTGACCTCTCAGCCCCTACCGTCCATCGTCATTGATTACTATTTGCAGCTATTGCCGGGGATTCCCTTCTCCCATGCCCGCGATCGCCTGCTGCTGCTGCCCATTTACGATTTGTCCCTCAAGCCCCTGAGCCAGAAAATCCTGGAGCGTCCCCGGCTGATTGAGCGGATTAAAACGGCCCTGCGTCCTGACTGTGCCTATATGGTCTGCTTCAATTCCACCGCCCTGGAGCAAGAACTCTCGGTGCGGCTGAATATTCCTCTGTTTGCGGCTGACCCCACCCTGCTGCAGTGGGGCACTAAAAGCGGTAGCCGTCAGGTTTTCCGGGACTGCGCGATTCCCCATCCCGATGGCAGCTTGCTGCTGGCCAATCAGGAGGACCTGGTGCTAGAGGCCGCTCGGCTTTGGCATCGGAACCCCGACCTGAAGCGGCTGGTGGTGAAGCTCAATGAAGGGTTTTCGGGAGAGGGCAACGCCATTTTGAGCCTGTTGCCCCTGGATCAAAGCCGCCAGTGGGCCCTCGATCAGCGGCAGGGCTATATCCGCGATCGCCTTCCCCATATGGCCTTTGAGTCGCCTACCGAAACCTGGGAGAGCTTTCAAGCGCAGATTCAAGAATTAGGCGTCATTGTGGAGGCCTTCATTGAAGGAGAGACCAAGCGATCGCCCAGCGTACAGGGGCAGATCAATCCCGATGGCAGCGTGGAAATTTTGTCCACCCACGATCAGATTCTGGGGGGACCCAGCGGACAGATTTATCTGGGCTGTCATTTTCCCGCCGATGTGGCCTATCGATTAATGCTCCACGATTACGGCCAGCGCATTGGAGAATATTTAGGCAAGCTGGGCGTCTTGGAGCGCTACGGTGTGGATTTTGTGGCGGTGGCCCATCCTCTCCCCTCCGGGGAAGTTCACTGGACCTTAGACGCCATTGAAATCAATCTGCGCAAAGGCGGAACCACCCATCCATTTATGACCCTTAAACTCCTCACCAACGGGGATT
This sequence comes from Lyngbya confervoides BDU141951, assembly GCF_000817775.3. Lineage (GTDB taxonomy): Bacteria > Cyanobacteriota > Cyanobacteriia > Thermosynechococcales > Thermosynechococcaceae > Lyngbya > Lyngbya confervoides. The sequence goes on along the minus strand of NZ_JTHE03000035.1, from coordinate 35,597 downwards.
ATATTGCTGAATCGGGTCTCTTTCTGGGCAAGCAGGGGGCGGCCAAGTACTATCTGGCAACCGATAATCTACAGCGGGATTCCTATCGGGGATTGATGCCGACGGATTTGATGGATATCATTGCCCACCATGGCTTGCATTTTGATACCGGCAGTGAAACTGGCACGGTGTTTCATCTCATGGGATGTCTTTCGGAGTTTGGCAAGCTGGGTATGACCAGTATTGGGAACTCACCGGAGGAGGCACAGCGGGTACATCAGCGCGTGATCCAGGTTCTAGATGCGGAAACCACAGGCCCCTATTCCGACGGTTCATTCCATACTCACCCCATTGCCCCCATTGTTTGGCATCATTCGGGGGATTAGGTCCGTGGCGGCGCGCAGATGGGTTATCTTGACTCTTCGGAATCCGAAGCATAGCGCCAGCGGATGGGAAGGTACTGCCTGAGAATGTGCAGCAGATCCGACTCTGACACAGGCTTGGGCAGCAGATCATTGGCTCCTGCCGCCAGGATTTTTTGGCGCTCTCCAGCGGAAAGGGCCGCAGAGCAAACAATGACCGTTAGGGATCGCAGGGCCGGTTGAGCGCGCAGGGCGGCCAAAAAGCCGTAGCCGTCCAGCACGGGCATGTCTAAATCGGTAATGACTAAATTGGGCTGGGTTTGAGCCTGGGATAGTCCTTGTTCGCCATTTTCCGCTTCAATAACCTGAAATCCCAAAGATTCTAAAAGGTAACGCAGTACAGCCCGATTATCGGGAGCATCGTCAATGATTAAAATTCGCTGCACCGCCCCGAAATATCCCACGACGGCAGCGGGGGATGCGTGGCTCTGGCGATCCTCATCTCCAGGGGTGACGCTATGGGCTTGCCCCCATCCCCAAGCCAGCTTAGACCACCCCTGTCCCAGGCTCGTTGTGGTGATGCGCCAGGCGATCGCCGTCCCGCGACGAAGCCGCTGGATCCACCAGATCGAAGCAAACAGCCAAGAATAAGAGAGTCTTCGATCGAAGACTCCCAGACACAGGGAGGGGGCACACATAGATTGGAAAACTGGGGAACTTACCTTGATCGTTCCCTATTTTTCTTTGGGTATATCAATTTGTATTTCCGAGAAATCACGCATTTTCAGAAGTTAACGGTGGAACGGAATGAGAAGCAACGGTCCACAGGCGAATATACTGCCTAAGATTAGCCAAACCCTTGAAGCTTTCACCTGAGCCACGTGGGGATTCAGCAGGGCCTGGACGCGTTCTTGCAGTCGGGAGGGAGGTACTTCGCTGCCGAGGGTGGCACACAAGTCTGATCGATACAGCAAAGGGTATCGAGCAACCTGAACTAAAGATTCCGCCAGGACAAAGGGGTCAGTGCGCTGAGCGGCCCAATGATCTGCTCTCAGCTCTCGGAGCAACAGCAGTTCTTTCCAGAGAGTTTCCGTGAAGGGGAGAAAGCCAAACATCCGACTCAGCCAGTGGATCAACGCGAACCAGCCAATATCTGAATAGAACAGATGGGCCTTTTCGTGCGCTAAAACCGCGGCCACCTGGGCAGGCTGAAGCTGATCCAATAGGCCCTGGCTCAGGACCAATTCTGAGTGCCAAAGTCCAAAGAGTCCACTAAATCGCCGGGGGGTCTCCAGAATTCGGCAGGATTGTCCTTGCACCGTCCTCTGAGGCCAGGTGCGAATTTGACGCAGGATGAGGTGGTTGTACCAGAGAAGATCAATCCCCAAGGCTCCCCCATAGAGGAGGATCAACCAGCACAGTCCATAGGTAAGCCAGCCTTCCCAAGCAGGGATTCCCTGTTCCCAAGGCCCCATGATCAGAATAGACACCACGCTCATCAGAAGTGTTAAGGGAGGAACGGTCAGCGCCAGGAGAGCATATAGCCACCGTTGAGAAATGGTGAGGGACTTGCGTTGATCTTTTCCCCCGGAACCCAATAAGCGGCTTAGGCGACAGTGGCGCAGTCCCCAAGCCACCCCAACCATACTAAGCAAGAAGGCTGAATGAATCATGGGTCTTGTTTAGCCTCCCTTGCTGCCTTGATCTGGGCGGAAATGGCGTCTAGCTGCGCCAAGCTGGCCTCGTCCAGACTCTCGATAAAGGTCGCGACAATATCTGGATGACTGACCTTTAAAAAATCTTTGAGATGCTGTTGGGCTTGCAGCACCTGGGCTTCGTGTTCTGAGATCAGCGGTCGCCAAATAAACGCCTGCGCCTGGCGATCGCATTGAACCCAGCCTTTCTTTGCCAGCCGGTTTAAAACGGTGGTTACCGATGGGTAGGCCAACTCGCGATCGGGATCGGCCAAAATCAGTTCATGAATTTCCCGCACGGTCCCCGCCTCTAAATGCCAGAGAATTCCAAGAATCTCAGACTCTAGAGGCCCTAAAGATAGTGAGGTTGGGGAATGGTTTGGAAAGGGAGCCATACCAACGCAATAAACCTAAGCCCTACTGTATCAAGGAAAAGAGGTCCGCGCTTGCGATCGCAGCCTCTGGGATTCTTTGGGATGGGGGCAGGTATTCTCTCTGGGGTCTTGAGCCCTTGCCTTATAGATCCGCCGGCAACCCACAGACAAAGGATGTCTCCCTTACGGTGATTGGACCTGCGGCGGTTTGGCCTGCGGTGGTTTGACAGTCCGTCTTTTGACTTGATGCATCGGCCTTTGATATTGAGGTCTTTAGTGGACATGAGGATAGCTCTCAGTGAATCAAAAGCGTACTCGGGGGAATTGGTCCTCCGTATTTTTAAAGGGGATGGTGCTTATCAGCGGAGGATTTTGGGATCTCCCACTGTTGTTTCCCGCCCCAGGGAACGCAGAGGACTTTCCCACCCCAGGGAACGCAGGGGAACCTCTAGCGTTAGAGACTCTCGGGCACGATCAACCTCTCTCGGGGAGGGATCATTTTGCCCTGCCCACAGCGGAGCCTTTGCTAGAGCAGACAGACATCTCGCCAGTCCGGACAACCCCAGAGGTTCGGTCTGGGGAGGAACCCGCCCTTGCTCCTGTCCCCAGTCTGATGGCCGATGCGGTTGTCTCGGAAGAGGGGCGTTTAGATCAGCTGCGCTGGACCGCTGGTCGGCCCGATGGCCACGCTCCCATGGGTGTTATGGGCGATCACACACACCAGGCAGGCGAATTCATGGTTTCCTACCGATATATGTCCATGGGGATGGGAGGAAATCTAACCGGAACGACGAACCTGACCCTAGCTGATGTCCTTCAACAGTTCCCGGTTGCCCCGGTTCACATGACTATGGACATGCATATGTTTGGGATAATGTATGCACCCACCCATGAGCTGACCTTGATGGGGATGGTACCCTTCATCACCAAGGAAATGAAGCATCAAACTCGCATGGGTACTTCCTTCACCACAAACAGTTCTGGACTTGGAGATGTCAGTCTCAGCGGCCTTTATAAAATTCTGGATCGAGACCGGCATCGGGTTCATCTGAACTTTGGCACGAGCTTTCCCACAGGGTCCATTAATCAACGCGATGACACCCCTGCTGGCCCAAACCAGGTTTTGCCCTATCCCATGCAAATTGGCTCAGGCACCGTTGATCTGCGCCCTGGCGTCACCTATCTGGGACAAACCCAAGACTGGTCCTGGGGAGTGCAGATGCTGGGTACGCTCCGTCTGGGAAAGAATGATAACGATTACCGGCTCGGCAACGAAATTAATGGGACGATCTGGGGCGCACGACGCTGGAATGACTGGATTAGCACCTCCCTACGCCTACAGGGGCGAGATTGGGGGGACATTGCTGGAGCTGATCCTCGGCTCAACCCCTTGGTCATCCCTACCGCCGATCCAAGCCGTCGTGGCGGAAGCCGCATAGATTTAAATCTTGGCCTCAATCTATTTGCGCCGCGAGGGGCCTTGAAAGGCGGGCGCTTAGGCCTCGAATTTGGATTGCCAATTTTTCAATCCCTGGATGGACCCCAGCTTGAAACGGATTGGCACGTGACCGCTGGGGTTCAATATGCGTTCTAGGATTACCCATTCTGACGCAAGGGGTTTAAATCATATGTCTTCTGGCTCTCGCTGACCTGGGCTGTTAGCGAAAGAGCTGCACCGCAAAGACCTTGGTCCCATCGCGTGAGGTGGCAATGCCATACCCAAACCGATGGTAGGTCGGATTCAGCAGATTAGCGCGATGTCCGGCACTGCGCATCCATCCGTCCTGAAAGGTTTCCGCCAGGGGATAGGAGGGATGGATGCCGCTCCCGGACATCTGGTAGGCCAGGTTTTCCGCCACGCCGCCTGATCCACCTGCGGCCTTGATGCGATCGCTGGGGGTTTGTCCCCAGGGATTGACATGACCAAAAAAATTACGGGTTGCCATATCCTCGGCATGGCGCTGGGCAACTTGAGTTAAGAGCGGATCGGCCATAAGGCGCGATCGCCGGTAGTTCTTGCGGTCTCGATTCACCAGCTTCAGGCTGTAGGCCTGCATTTGAGATCGCGATCGCCGCTGAGGCAAAGCCGCGGTCCAGGAATTGGCCAATCGCATCCGCACGCGAGTGATCCAAGTATTGTCCAGGGTTTGGGCATTAGATCCATTCCCGGCAAAAACTCCGGTGGTCATGGCGGCGATGGCCAGACCCCCGATTATTTTCCCCCCCATCACCAAATCCTCTTACCATAGAGAACACTTCAGCCTAAGACTCTACTGCATGGCAATTGTTTCTTCCAAGTCCGGTCATTTTGACCCTGCGCCAGAGAAAAATACGGTACAGCCGCAGCCCCCTGACCCGAAGTTGCTCCAGCCCGAGGCCGATGAAGAGGAACGTCGACCCCAAAGCGAAGACAAAATTCGGCCCCAGCGGCTCAGCGACTATGTGGGCCAGCGCGATCTCAAGGAGGTGCTGCACATTGCCATTGAAGCGGCCAAGTCCCGCGCTGAACCCTTGGATCACCTGCTGCTGTACGGTCCACCGGGATTAGGAAAGACCACCATTTCGCTGATTTTAGCGGCGGAGATGGGGGTGAACTGTAAGGTGACCAGTGCCCCAGCCCTGGAGCGTCCCCGCGATATTGTGGGGCTGCTGGTCAATCTTCAACCCGGAGATATCTTATTTATTGATGAGATTCATCGGCTTTCGCGCATGAGTGAGGAGCTGCTGTATCCGGCCATGGAAGATTTTCGCCTCGATATCACCCTGGGTAAGGGGCAAAGTGCCCGCACGCGCAGCCTGGATCTGAAGCCCTTTACCCTGGTGGGTGCGACGACGCGGGTGGGGGCCCTCTCATCCCCCCTGCGCGATCGCTTTGGCTTTGTGCAGCGGTTGCGCTTTTACGAAGCGGAGGAACTGAGCCAGATTGTCCGACGCACCGCGGGCATTTTTGAGGTGGCGCTGCAGGCGGAGGCGGCGCTGGAGATTGCCCGGCGATCGCGGGGAACACCTCGAATTGCCAACCGGCTGTTGAAGCGGGTGCGCGATTTTGCCCAGGTGCGGGCCTCGGGATCTGTGACCCCAGCGATCGCAGTGGAGGCCCTGGAGCTATTTAATGTGGACCCCTGTGGGCTAGACTGGACCGATCGACGGCTGTTGACGGTCATGATTGAACATTACCAGGGGGGACCGGTGGGCCTGGACACCCTAGCGGCCGCCACAGGGGAGGATTCCCAAACCATCGAGGAGGTCTATGAACCCTATCTGCTACAAATTGGCTATCTGAATCGCACCCCGCGCGGTCGGGTGGCCACCCCGGCAGCCTGGAAGCATTTGGGCTATTCGCCTCCGAACGAGCAAATGCGGATGCTCTGAGGCGATCTTGTTGGGGCTTCGGCCGCGATCCTTCAAAGATCCTCGTCCAAGTGCTCTGAGACCTCGCGATAGAGAGTGAGAATGTGGTGATCTTTGAGGGTGTAGACCCGATAGCGCCCCTCGCGCCGGTAGCGCACCAGGTGCTGGCCCTTGAGGACTCGGAGCTGATGAGAGACTGCCGAGTCGCTCATGCCCACGAGATCGGCCAACTCGCTCACCCGCAGATCTTGGACTGCCAGGGCCGACAAAATGCGCCAGCGGTTAGCATCGCCAAGAACGCCAAAAAACTGGGCCATCCGCTCTGCCTTCTCGGGACTCAGCAGCTAGGTCTGGTTCGGCAGGGATCGGTCGGAGGCAGGGGAAGTCATGGGGAGTCTAAATTTTTAGAGTTTCTTGACCTGGAGCCAGGCGGCTTGTGCTATGTTAATACATGAACAAGTGTTCAAATGTTAAGTCGATGGAGGTTCCCATGGCAACTGTAAGTCAAATGAAATGTGCCTGCGAGTCCTGTTTATGTGTTGTGGACGTGAGTTCTGCGGTACAGAAAAGCGGTCAATATTTTTGCAGCGAGGCCTGCGCCAGCGGTCATGACGGGGGTTCGGGCTGTGGACATGCGGGCTGTCATTGTCACAGCTAACCCCAGGGAAGGCGGTCTGCCTGGGAGGATGTTGTGGCAAAACGACTCACAGGCGCATCAACGCTTGGAAAAGCGATCCTGGGTGAATCTCAGGCAGGCAGATCGCAGCAGTGGCCTGGTGGGGGGTGGAGTCGCCTGTGCCCAGCCCCTCCGCTTTCGCAGGACGCGATCTGATGCCAGGGATTCTAAAGCGTTATGGGTAGGCAGTCATTCCCAAGCTGAAGGATGATCCAGAATCGGGACAGGTGAGGTAAGGACTATAGCTTCCGCCCACATCCCAGATGGAGGTATAGCGATTGTTTCCAGTAAAGCGGATGTGGACATTGCCGGTGCAGCCGGTATCCCCCCGTTGGCTGCGATCGCTAAACCATCCAGAGACAAAGCCATTCCCTACTTGCGTGACTTGAATCAAGCCATGATACGATTCGCCGCGCACTTCAGTATGGTATTCAAGGACATCCCCTGGATAGTGGCTAAACTGATAGTCAAAAATCTGCGTTTTGCCACTATCGGAAATCAGGGTTTCGGCGGAGGCGGGGATGGCCCAGAGTAGACCCGCCGTTAAAACACTTAAAAGACTCCCGCAGAGTTTCATAGAACCCCCTTCCGTCAGCACGGAGATGATGGCTCACACCTTTATTATCGCAAATTGCCTACGCAACCCATGGGGCGTTCAGTCTCAGCACATTGCTCGTGCTTTTCCTGAACGTTGCACCATCTTCGCAGGGCGATCAACGGTTCCTGGCATCATTAAGAGCAAGGCTTAGTCCTTTGCAACCTATACCCGCCCCTCAATACGGCAATGATAGTTTAAAGAATCTGCTTTGCACGGAGAAGGTGATGAACAGTGAATCCTCAAGTGCCACCCCCCTTCAGGTGCCCTTTATCGCCCTTGTGCCATTTCTGCTGATAACCTTTGGCCTGGCCTGGGGGATTTTGGGATTATTTATTCTGCTGCCTGCACCCATGGTCTCAATTTTTGGCCAACTGACCGGTCAGCATCCCCTCTTTTATCTATCCGTGTGGGCACCGGCGATCGCGGCTTGCCTCATTGTTTTGTCTAGTGGTGGCTTAGGTGGCTTGCAGGCCTATATCACTCGTTGCCTGCTCTGGCGCTGCTCCCTGGCATGGTATGCCTTCTTGCTCATCGGAATGCCGATCATTTTTGGCGGTGGATCTGCCTTAAAAGGAACGCTTTTTACTGAACCCCTGCCCTTTGACTCCGTTCCGTCGCTGCTTGCGGCTCTGCTTCTAGCGGCGATTAAAGGTCCAATTGAGGAATTGGGTTGGCGGGGGCTGCTCTTGCCACTGCTCCAACGCCGATTTATGCCGATCTGGGCTGGCTTAATTGTGGGCGGGATTTGGGGAATTTGGCATCTACCGGCATTCCTGCTGAGTGGAACTCAGCAAAGTCACTGGTCCTTCACTCCGTTTTTTGTGGGCACCATTGCCCTCAGCGTCATCGTCACTCCCCTTCTGAACGCCTCAGGCGGAAGCATTCTGCTACCGGCCTTATTCCATTTTCAGTGCATCAATCCGCTTTGGCCGGACGCAGAACCCTACGATACGGTTCTATTTGTGGCCGTTGCTGGGCTAGTGATCTGGTTCAATCGAAAATCCATGTTCAGGAAGGCAGGGGCTGTGACGGAGATTTTTTTGCCCACCCACTCCCTGGGGAGGAACTCAAGCAATTGGTCGGACTAACCTCAGCGATTGGCGATCGCCCTTCCTTCTCCCCCCCCTTGCAACACCCATTTCGTTCTATAAAACGCTTGATCTAGCGTTAGTTGGAGCAGTGACGATAAGTGAGGGTAGATCTGGTTGACTTGTATGTACCTGATTCTAATACGACCTCCCCTCCTTACTCTTCCCTTACCCTGGAAGTGGCACTGTCTAGTTAAGGAGTAAAGGTACTCAAGCCTCTCCAGATCAAGATTTTCGCAATCGTGATGGGGCGTTCAACAAATCCCATCGCCATGGCTAGGGTGGTCTGTTTTCCCAGACTCCAGTGCGGACGCACCCAGTTATGAAGTAATCGCTGCACATTCAACCCTCGCTGTTACCCCGCTCGGTGTTTGGCATAGTGGTTCTGCTGTCTGCGATATGCCGTAGCTCGACGCCGTAGCGCACTATTCAAGGCCTCCAAGGGGTTGGCATGCACTTGGGGCATGGGACTGACGGCGGTGTAGGAATGCTTCCGGCCTACTCACTCTCGTCTCGGTTTACCTTGAGCCCCTTCGATCTGGATGCCACTTTGAGATCCTCCCGCCACGCTTGCCAGTCGGTCAAACTTCCCTAGCACATCGGACAATCGCAGCTGTCCTGGTCCAACCATTGCCGCCCCACCTCGTAGAGGGCCCTCAAAACCGGCTGAATCTCTCGTCCCTTCGGCGTCAGACTGTATTCCACGCGGGGCGGCACCTCGGCATAGACGCGGCGATCCAGTAAGCCGTATTTCTCCAAACGCTTCAGTTCGTGGGAAAGCGTCTTGCTGCTAATTCCGGTTAGGGCTTTGCTTAACTCATGGGTGCGGCGATCGCCACAAAACAGTTCTCGCAACAGCAGAATCGACCATTTGCCATCAATGAGATCCAGCACATGGCTAATGGGACACGCCCCTTGCAGACAGTCACTTGTACTCAACATAAACCCCTGGGTTGCACCAAACGTCCTCTATTATTCCCAATGCCCACCGCCACTGGGGGAATTTTGCACACAGAACCGGGATCTTAACTTTTTTTTCACGATTCTCCCGGTGCCAGACTTCGCCCAAGTTTTTACCGGAGGAAACCCTATTTTTTCCCTCAGGGATAGTAGGGAGGGTCCAGGAAAGTTCCTTGAAAAGGAATCGGGGATCAGCAGGATAGAAAAGGAGAGGCCAGCCCCCAGAAAACCTCTGGGTTGAGCCTAGCTATTCCGTTTTGGGAGAACCTACCCCATGATTCGATTACTCGTCGGTCTGTTAGTGTTTGTCATTAATCGGGTGTACCGCGATCGCCCCTATCCCCGCTTTTACGTGCTCGAAACCGTGGCGCGGGTGCCTTATTTTTCCTATTTGTCGGTGCTGCATCTCTACGAAACCATTGGCTGGTGGCGCAAGGCCGACTGGCTCAAGGTGCATTTCGCGGAATCCTGGAATGAGCTGCACCATCTGCTGATCATGGAAGCGTTGGGGGGCGATCGCCATTGGATCGATCGGTTCCTGGCTCGTCACACAGCCCTGCTTTACTATTGGATCATTGCAATTCTTTACCTTTTCCATCCTAAAGCGGCCTATCATTTCATGGAAGAAGTCGAAAAGCACGCTTATCATAGCTACGATGGCTTCCTCAACTCTCAGGCAGAATTTCTCCAGTCTCAAGCCGCCCCAGAGGTTGCCGTTCACTATTACCGGGACGGAGACCTCTACATGTTTGATGAGTTTCAAACTGGACAGGTGCCCACCCAGCGACGTCCCGAGATTAACAATCTTTACGATGTTTTTGTGGCCATCCGCGATGACGAAATGGAGCATGTAAAAACCATGGTGGCCTGTCAGCAGCCCAGCGCTCAGAACACCTTCAAAAGTCCCCATACCGCCGACCTGGAGCCCGGACTCGACCCCTCCTTGGCCTCCCCATAGGCGGGAATCCACACGCCGGTCAGCAGTGGCGCAGAAACCACCATTCCAGCAGCACCGCGCGACATTGTAAACAAATCAACAGTTTGAGCAAGTCCCCGACCCCCGCTTGGGTGGCGGGGATTTTTTGACCGATGTTGAGGTTTTTGAGATCGGTGGAGTCCTGGATCAGCGCCTCCATGGCGAAAACCCGCTGGTTGGAAAAGGAGCTATTGACCACCCAACCGGAATCATTGATCGGCTGAATCGTGCCGATGGATTCGGTCGCCAGCCCCAGTTCTCGTTGCAAAATCACCGGGGCGATCGCCGCAGGGGGTTGGCCGGAGGGAAGTCGCCCCCCCGGAAAATCCCAGGTGGCCGCCCCAATCCCAGGTCGATATTGGGGCGGGGGCAGCAGAAGGTGATGGTCATACAGAGGAATGACTATCACAGAATCAGCCTTTTCAATGCGCCAATAGTTCAAGGTTGCCCCAGTCTCATCGCGCCACTGTTCACCCAAGAGCTTGAGCCAGGGCGTTTCGAGTTCAAAGAACCCCTGCTGGCAGGACCAGTCCGAGGATGCCGTCATGCTTGTTTCTTCAAAGGGAGCTCGCACCGATTTTATGCAGAACTTCGCCTCGATACCCGGTGATAATTCGCTGCCCATCCTTCAGAATATGTACCTCCACCTGATCACTCGCCCAATCCAGAGACAGCGAGAGCCGTGGATTGAGACGATGCACCTGCTGATTCCGGGAAGAAACCAGAGAGGTGGGCGAGTGAATCGCCAAGGACTCCACATAGGGACCATCCACCAGAAGATCGAGCTGCGCCAGTAAAGACTCACTACCGGGAGGGGCCTGGGGCCCCTTCAACTGATCCAGGGTGAATCCGGTAAACGACATTACGTTTAATCCCTGGGCCTTTACCCGCTTGGCCACCTGCGTGAGGGCAAGGGCCTGTAAAAAGGGCTCTCCCCCCGAAAAGGTGACGCCCTGATTCAGGGGATCTCCTAAGATTCGGGCCACCAGTTCCTCAACAGAGAGGATCTGATTCGGAGCCGTGGACCAGGAGGCAGGGTTAAAGCAGCCGGGACAGGCTCGGACACATCCCTGGAGCCACACCACTGCCCGCCGACCAGGACCGTTCACCTCCGAGCAATCGACATATCCCATCAGATTGAGCATCGGTCTTTCATCGGAGAGATCAGGGGAGGTAAACGCTTGGGGAGACCGCATCATGATGACCTCATTGCTAAAAAGGTTTGGCTAGGAACCAGGGCTAGGGGACAGACCAAGGCGGAGCAAGCCTCCTCGCTTGATCTAGATTGGTGCGAGCAGCTTGATCGGGTTAATCACGCCCAACCCTTGCATAACCACCTAGCAGTTATAGACAAAATTCCAAGAAATCACACCTAGGTTAATGAGTATAAATCGCATTTTAAGGATTCAAGTCAAGGCTTCGAAAAAATTTACAAATAAATAGCTAATTAGTTATAAACTGCTATAGTCAACGGAAGGTTGGGCACACTCAGGAGGCAACCCTGGATGTGCATTACCCGCAATGCGTTATCCATAAGACCAGTGAGGCCTTGTTAGATCAATCCAGACCGGGTCTCTGCCCTAACGGGCGCAGTAAAGGCAGCGATTGGCGATCAGGCCCTTGATTTCCGAAGGCGCACAACGATTACCCAGAAATACATGACCGTTCATTCAACCCATGCCCGTTCGCAGCAAACCCCACCGCTTAGCTGGATTGCCGTGATTTTTTTCGGCAGCGTTCATCTGCTGGCCCTGCTGGCTCCCCTTTACTTTTCCTGGTCTGCCGTCGGGGTGACCTTACTGCTGCATTGGCTGTTGGGGAGTATTGGTATCTGTCTGGGGTACCACCGCCTCTTGAGCCACAGAAGCTTGCAGGTGTCCAAACCTCTGGAATACGCGATCGCCATGATAGGGGCCCTGGCGCTGCAGGGTGGCCCCATCTTTTGGGTCGCAGGGCACCGTTTACACCATGCCTACACCGAAGACCAAGATAAAGATCCCTATGCCGCCAGTCGAGGATTTTGGTGGAGCCATATGCTCTGGATCTTCTATCCCCAGGCCGAGTTCTTCAATTATGAACAGTACAAACCATTCGCCCCTGACTTAGCCCGCGACCCCTTTTATAGAATTCTCAATCGTTACTTTCTGCTGCTGCAACTTCCCCTCGGTCTTTTGCTCTACCTCCTGGGCGGCTGGTCCTTCGTGATCTGGGGCGTGTTTGTCAGAGCGGTGCTTCTCTGGCATAGTACCTGGTTTATCAATTCCGTCACTCATCTGTGGGGCTATCGTTCCTTTCAAACCCGCGATAATTCCAGAAATCTTTGGTGGGCTGCCATATTAACCTACGGAGAAGGGTGGCATAATAATCACCATGCCTATCCCCACGTTGCTAAGGCCGGATGGAAATGGTGGGAATATGACCCCACCTGGTGGGCCATTTGGGTCCTGAAAACCCTGGGGTTAGCCCGCAAAGTCATCCTGCCGCCGCAGGCTTAATTAAGCTAACCGGGGTGCTTGACCCCGGCTGCAGGCACGCTTCTCTCCCAGCTGGCGATGGTGGAACATCGATGAACATTTGGCAAGACATATCGAGCTATTATGGCCCCCATTAAAATCTTTTGCTTCTCAGATATTCTCTGCATTTGGGCCTATATTGCTCAAATTCGCCTGGATGAGCTCCAAAGAAACTTTTCTACCCAGGTGGCGGTTCAATATCACTTCGTCTCAGTATTTGGGAGTGCCCGCGAAAAGCTGGAAAAGGGATGGCAGGATCGAGGCGGCCTGGCGGCCTATGGTCAGCACATCCAAAAGGTCAGTCAAAAATTTAATCATATCAATGTAAATCCTGGAGTTTGGACTCAAACCGTTCCCACCTCCTCCCTGTCCAGCCACGTGTTTTTAAAGGCCATCGAGCTTGTGGAGCAAGAGCAATCCCCAGGATCCATCGTCCTGCTGGAAAAAGTCATAAAGGCCTGTCGAGAAGCCTTCTTTTGCCAGCTACGGGACATCTCTCATCGTAGCGTTCAGCTGGAGATTGCCGAGGAATTGAACCTCCCCATTGCCCAGATCCAAGAGAAGATCGAGAGTGGTACCGCCTACGCGAGGCTCTCTCAAGATCTAGATTTAGTCAAGGCCCATGCGGTAACGGTCAGTCCAACCCTCATCTTTAACGAAGGTCGGCAACGCCTGAATGGCAACGTTGGGTATCGTGTGATTGAAGCGAACATTCGCGAGTTGCTCAACAGCCCATCGGGAGAAGCCTCTTGGTGTTAGGGACGCCTGAGTAGCGATCGCAATACACCGGAGTCTGGCACCCTTGCTCCGGGCCTGGAACAGGGGGATCATTGCCGTCGTCTTCCCATAGGTCTGGTGGGCATTGGAATCCGTGGAATTCCTGCGCAGATTGAACTCTAGCAATCTTGCCCCTGCCCAGAAAAAGGGCGCTTGATCACAAGCGCCCCATCAACAAGAAGAGAGGAAATTTTTGATGCGTTCAGGTGTTGCTAACCGATGTGAGGGGCAACCAGAGCCACCGGCTGGCTGGTGTCAGCCGCCAGATCCAGGGGAAAATTATGTGCATTGCGCTCATGCATGACTTCAATTCCCAGGTTGGCACGGTTCAAAACATCTGCCCAGGTGGGAATGACGTTGCCATTGTGATCCAGGACGGAATGATTGAAATTGAATCCGTTGAGATTGAAGGACATGGTGCTAATCCCTAGGGAAGCAAACCAAATCCCGACCACGGGCCAGGCCGCCAGAAGAAAGTGCAGGCTGCGGCTGTTGTTAAAACTTGCGTACTGGAAAATGAGCCGACCAAAATAGCCGTGGGCCGCAACAATGTTGTAGGTTTCTTCCTCTTGACCAAATTTATAACCGGCGTTCGTGGATTCAACCTCGGTGGTTTCGCGAATCAGGCTTGAGGTGACCAAGGACCCATGCATGGCCGAGAACAGTGCGCCGCCAAAGACACCCGCCACTCCGAGCATATGGAAGGGATGCATGAGGGGATTGTGTTCTGGGGAAAACACCAGCATGAAATTAAAGGTTCCAGAAATGCCCAGCATCAGGCCATCGGAGAAACTGCCTTGCCCAATGGGATAAATGAGCAAAACCGCTGTTGCCGCGGACACCGGCGCAGAAAAGGCCACCGCAATCCAGGGACGCATTCCCAGCCGATAGCTAAGTTCCCACTGCCGTCCCAGGTAAGCATAAATGCCAATCAGAAAATGAAAGACAATCATTTGCCAGGGACCACCGTTATACAGCCATTCATCCAGGGATGCAGCTTCCCAGAGGGGGTAGAGATGCAACCCCACCGCAGCAGAGGTGGGAACAACCGTTGCTGAAATGAGGTTATTGCCGTACATCAACGAACCCGAAACGGGTTCGCGAATTCCGTCAATGTCAACGGGCGGGGCCGCCACAAAGGCAAGAATAAAGACAAGGGTCGCCACAAGCAGGGTGGGAATCATCAAGGTCCCAAACCACCCAATATAAAGCCGATTGTCGGTACTGGTAATCCAGCGACAGAATCTCTCCCAAGGAGAAACGCGATCGCGCTGTAGGTAGGTAGATATCATGACTGAGTCATCCTTAATATGTGAGGAATCAATGAATAAATCATTTTATAACTGTATAGTTATACAAAAGTCAAGTATCTTTTTTGGGGGGTGAATAGCCGCCTGGTCTCAGGCTGCGACATCTCTATTGAGGGGCCGCTGCCCCCTGGGCCTTCGCAGCCCCAGGGAGCAATCCCCAGATCTGCCAGATTTGATTGAAGAATTCGGCCACTATCCTTAAACTTGGGGACAGACTTCAAGGGAGGGGCAGGTGAATAGAGGGGAATGAATCAGTTGCAGCAGGATGTAAGGCACGGTCATGATTAGCGTTATGGATCTGAATATGGGGAATGATTGGAGCCAGTGCCTCCATAACCTTGGCCAGAGTTCCGCGATCGCTGGTTTACTCCCCAATATTCTCTTCTTGATCGGGGGAATAGTCCTGGGAGGAATGATTCCCTGGCAAAGGCCTGTTCGCCAGAGGTTCCACTCCTTTCTGCCCCCTGGTGCGGACGGGCAAGGACCGCGCGATGGCGGGGCGGACAGGGTCAAGGAAACAGAAGCATCCCAGAGGTCTGAGGAGGCTGTGACAGAAAGTGAGCGTCGCTTCGCGACCTTGATGAGCAACCTTCCAGGTTATATGTACCGCGTGGCCAACGACCCAAACTATACGCCTGAGTTCATCAGCTCAGGCGTTTTTGAGATCTCGGGCTACCGTCCGGAGGAATATCTGGTTGATCGCACCATCTCCTGTGGTCAGGAAGTCCATCCCGAGGATGCCCATCCCATTTGGGAGATTATTCAGCAAGCCTTGGGGGCGAAAGCGCCCTACGAGTGCGAATATCGCATTATTACGAAATCCGGGGATCTCAAGTGGGTCTGGGAACGGGGGCGCGGCATCTATGACGAGAGGGGGGAGTTGATCTGTTTGGAAGGGTTTGTGACCGACATCAGCAGCCGAAAACAGGCCGAGGCGGCGCTTAAGGCGAGTGAAGCGCGGCTCAGACTGGCCCTTAAGGCCGCCAATCAAGGCATTTATGACCTCAATATCAAAACGGGAGAAGCCCTGGTCAGCCCTGAATATGCCACCATGCTGGGCTACGATCCGGACACCTTTGTTGAAACCAACGCCAGGTGGATTGATCGCTTGCACCCAGAGGACAAGGATCGGGTGCTCCAAATTTTTCGAGCCTACGTTGCTGGAGATATTCCAGAATATCGAGTGGAGTTTCGGCAACGAACCTGTAGCCAGGACTGGAAATGGATTTTATCCCTGGGAAAAATTATTGAATGGAGCGAGGACGGCGAACCGCTACGGATGCTTGGCACCCATACTGACATCAGCGATCGCAAGCAGGTGGAGCAACAACTGAGCAACTCGTTGGCGGCGTTGGATAGTCATTTCGAAAATTCCCTCTTAGCAATTATTGAATGGGATAAAGATCGCAAAATTACCCGGTGGTCTAAACAGGCAGAGAAGATATTCGGCTGGACAGAAGCAGAAATTCAGTCGATGTCTCTGTCTGTCTGGCAATTTGTGCATGAGGAGGATTATGACGCCGTCGCCTGCCAAATCTCAGCCCTCAGGGAAGGACGGTTAAAAAATTGCAGAATTCAGAATCGAAATTATCGAAAAGATGGACGGGTGATTACCTGTGAATGGAACTCCTCCGTCATCTTCGACCAAGCCGGTCATTTGCAATCGATGCTGTCCTTTGCTCAGGACATCAGCGATCGCATCGAAGCGGAATCCAATCTGAGGCAAAGTGAGGAAAAATTTCGGCAGCTCACCGACAATATCCACGAAGTGTTTTATTTATCGGAGAGTAGCCATTCCCAGGTTCTATACGTCAGTCCTGCCTACGAAAAAATTTGGGGACGCAGCTGTCAGAGTCTATACCATCAGCCTCAGTCATTCCTGGAGGCAATCCATCCAGATGACCATCCACAGGTGTTCGAATCCCTGGATCGACAGAAAAAAGGAGAAAAAACCCAGACCATTTATCGGGTTGTCCGTCCTGACGGCTCAATTCGCTGGATATCAGACCATAGTTTCCCGATCTTTAATGAGAAAGGTCAACACTATCGAATCTGCGGCGTAGCGGAGGACATCACCGATCAAAAACAAAGCGAAGAAAAAATCCTTCAGCTTGGCATTGCGGTGGAAAACGCCATGCCCGGTGTCTCTAAACTTGATGCCTCGGGTCATTTCACCCTGGTGCGGGAGGGATATGCACAGATCCTGGGCTATGCGCCGGAGCAATTGCTCGGGATGCACTGGACCGAGACCATTGCGGCAGCGGACCACGGGATCGCCCAGGAAAGCGTCCAAAAAATGTTGGCACAGGGGCGAGCCGAACAGGATCTTCAAGGCCTTCGTCAGGATGGGTCCCGGTTCTATCAACGTCTGCTTCTGGTTAAATCTCTAGACAGCCAGGGAAAATACGACGGTCATTATTGCTTCATGCGCGATGTTACCGACCGCAAAGAAGCTGAACTTGAACGGGAGAGATTACTGTCTGAGGCGCTTTCGGCTCGAAAGGAGGCGGACAAAACCCGAGATTTACTCCAAAGCGTATTTGAGCGGGTTAACGATGGCATCATTGCCCTGGATAACCAGTGGCGCTACACCTACGTCAATGAAAAAGCCGCAGACCTGTTGGGCCGATCTGCCGAGGCGTTGGTGGGCAAACATATCTGGACAGAGTTTCCGGAGGGAATCGATCAACCGTTCTATCGGCAGTATTATCGGGCCATGGAGGAGCAACGGGTCCTTTCCCTGGAGGAATACTATGAGCCCTGGGGCCGCTGGTTTGCAAATCGCATCTATCCCTCTGAGGATGGATTAACCATTTACTTGACCGAAATTACCGATCGCAAGCGGGCCGATCAGGAAATTCTGCAGCTGAATGAAGCCCTGGAACAGCAAAACCGGAACTTGGAGGCCATGGTGGAGCAGCGAACGGCTGAACTGTTGACCTTTATCAATGCCTTGCCAGACTCTATCTACGTGATCGAGCGCGAGGAGATGAGAATTGTCTTTTGTAACGATCATCTGGCCCGCACCACCTCCCAAGGCGATCGCCAAAAAGTCGAGGGGAAGAACATTTTTGAGTGTTTTTCTGCGGAAAATGCAGCCTACTTTGCCGCGCAAAATCGCCAAGTCTTTGAATCTGGAACAACCCTGCATCTCCAGGAATTCCTGTCGATCTCCCAGGAACAACTACATTTCGACACCTATAAAATCCCGCTGAAGCGTTCCAATGGTGAAGTGTACGCCCTGATTGGATCCTCCCGAGATGTGACGGAACTGGTGCGATCTCGCCAGGCCCTAGCCAAGCAGGCGCTGTTGCTCGAAGCCACGAATCGGGAACTGGAAACTTTCTCCTATTCTGTCTCCCACGATTTGCGGGCACCACTGCGTCATGTCAATGGATTTGTCAACGCCCTCCGGCAACACCTCCAGAGCCAGAGCGTTCCGCCCGATGCCAAGGTGCTGCACTATTTACAGGTCATCGAGAACAGCAGCAAAAAAATGTCCTTGCTGATTGAGGGCCTTCTGACCCTCTCCCGTCTGGGACGCAAGCCGATGGTCCAGCGCTCGGTCCCTCTCCGTGATCTCGTGCAAGAAGCCATGGCACTGCTGCAGAGCGAATTAGGGGACTCTGCAGCGGTGGAATTTGTTGTAGGCGACTTACCCATCGTGCAGGGGGACACCACGTTGCTGCAACAGGTAGTGACCAACCTGATGGACAATGCAGTCAAGTTTAGCCGCACCCAGCCCCAGCCTCGGGTTGAAATTGGCGCTCTGCCCCAGGGCACAATTTTTTTCAAGGATAATGGCGTGGGTTTCCAAATGGAATATGCCAACAAGCTCTTTGGATCCTTTCAGCGGCTACACGATCAACGGGACTTTGAAGGCACTGGCATCGGACTGGCCATTGCCCAACGCATTATCCTGCGCCATGGCGGCAGAATCTGGGCAGAAAGCCAGCCCAATCAAGGCGCAACCTTCTATTTCACCCTGGGAGAACCTGAAGTCTCTCGCCTCCATCAGGCAGAGAGCTAAAATTTTCTTGAGACACCCGCAACGGCAATGACATCCCCCGGCATCATTCGGCCTAAGCCCTGGGAATCTACCGGGTCTTTTTTATCCTCGCGTTTACCCTCGTGTCCAATCCATGTCGAATCCATGTCCGGTCTATAGGTCTTCAATACACAAAGGTGTCTTTAATACACAAAGGGAATGAGCTTTTTAACTCGTTCTTGATATTGAGCATACTCACCATACTGTTCCTGAAGCCATTCTTCTTCCTGGTTGGCCTTTTGGTCTAAGAAACTTCCCAAGGCTAGGGCGGCGAGGGCATGGGTCCAGCTGAGGGTAAAGAGGCACCAGGCAAGTTCTAGCAGGATCAAGCCCGAATACAGGGGATGCCGAATGAGTCTGTAGATACCGGTTTGCACCAGGGTTCCTTCGGATCGGGGGTAGGGAAAGGGGGTGAGATTGGAGCCCAGATCCAGGAGGCCTCTCCCCAAAAAGATCAGGGCTGTGAGGGCACAACCCAGGCTGGCAAGCCAGTGCAGCCGCCCCTGGACTGGCCAGAAATCATGGGGAAGGGGCAGGGGTTTCGTAGGCAGGGTCACAAATAACAAAATGAGCAGGCCCTGCCCCAGCACCCAAAGCCCGCCCTGCCTCAGAACTGCTGAGAAAAGAGCCTCACGCTTGAAGTTTTGCCAGGGTGGTTTCATGATGTTTGATCAGGAGCTGTAATGATGAAACGGCACAGACTTACCGGAGGAGGCCAAAGGGCCATGACTCGGGGGGTGAGCCGCCTTCGTGGGTTGAGGTCGATTCTGAAACAACACAAAGGCCGCCATCGCCAGCAGGAAATAGCCAAATCCTTTCTGCAGCTGTTGGGCCGAGACGTAGCGGGATAAATACGCCCCCGGCAAGGTGCCTAAGCTCGCAGCCAGGGTCATGGAAATCATCAGGGGGTAGTTGATATCCACCTGGCCCAGGTAACCCATAAATCCCGTGACGGAGTTGAGGGCAATGACCAGGAGTGAGGTGCCAATGGCTTCTTTAATCGGCACCTTTGCCAGCAGCACCAGGGCCGGAACGATGGCAAAGCCACCCCCCACCCCCACCAATCCCGTCATCAGCCCCACTCCCAGTCCTTCCGTGGGCAGCCAAAGCCAGCACCAGCGGCAAATTGGTTTGGGATAATAGGCTAATGCGTCCTCCGGTGGAGGTCGCCGTCGGCCCTTGCGAATCATAAACAGCGCGGCTAGAAACATGAGGAGTCCAAACAGCAGCAGCTGGACGGTTCCAGGGACCCAAACCGCTAACCTGGCCCCGGCGTAAGCACCCACCATGGTTGCCAGGCCAAACACGGTGGCGGCCTTAAAGTTGACATTCCCCGATCGCCAATGGGGAATGAGCCCCAGCACACTCACGGTTCCCACAATGATCAAGGTCATGGGGATGGCGGCCTTGGTGGGCACACCTAGCACATACACTAAGATGGGCAGGGCCAGAACGGATCCCCCTCCTCCAATCAGCCCCAGGCTGACTCCAATTCCGGCCGCAAGAAAGTGACCAATCCACCAGATCATGACGTTGAATCCCCCATGGACGATAGGGCATAAGCCCAGTTTAGAGCGATATTGAGCGAGAGATTGGGCGAGAGGGACGGGGCTGATTATAGGGTAGCTTTGCCAGCAGCATCCCTAGGGCGCAGGTATCTGTGAGTCCGGCAAACAAGAGCCCTGCGCCCACCAGTCCGCTCAGGACATAGAAGGTGGGGGATAGCCAGCTACCTAAGATCACCCCGGCCAAAATTAAACTCCCGGCCACAATTTGGACCTGGCGAATCAAACTCATCGGGGCCTCTGGATTTCGAACTGTGGGAAACCCCTCCGCCTTCCAGGCTTCTAGCCCCCCGTGGAGATGTTTGAACTGGGAATATCCAGCCTGATGGCATTGAGTCAACGCCTGGGCAGACCGGTTGCCGGTCCGACAGTAGAAGACAATTTGGCGATCGCCCGGCAGGGGAAGCGCCTGGGGAGTGAAGCTGGAAAGCGGCATGGAAACAGCGCCTGGAATGTGTTCACCGGAAAATTCAACCGCTTCCCGGACATCAATGAGGAGGGTGTGAGGGTGATTGAGGTGCTGCTTGAGGGTCTGAGCATTCATGGCCATTGCGGCCGCCGAGGGAGGTTTGGACATTGGGGTTGGATCAATCATGTCAAAAGTAAAGAAAGCCTGTTCTTTAAAGTCGGGTCTAGACGCTAGGCGGAAACCTGGCCGCATTCCTGATTGGCGGGAACCGCGATGGCCATCTTTTTCGGGCTGGGCAGGTTCAAAGTCGCCATGAATTCAATAAAGTCTTGCCGGGTTTTTCCCTGGAAGCGCGGATTAAATTGGCGCTCTTCACCAATCGTCGAAACCGTGTGTCCTCGATAGTCATGGCCCGGATAAACCCGCGTCTGGTCTGGCAAGGAAAACAATCGCCCCACCACATGGTCGTACATTAACCCGGCATCACCGCTCTGAAAGTCGGTACGACCGCACCCCCGAATCAGGAGCGAGTCCCCCGTCAGCAAGCGATCGCCGTTGACCAGATAGCTGAGGTGACTGTCGGTGTGACCCGGCGTGGCGATCGCCTGAATCGTCAGGTTGGCCAACCGCAGAGTTTCGCCATCTTTCAGGGTTCGAGTGGCACAGCTAACCTGAGCCTGCTCGGGAACCAGGGTCTCGCAGCCAGACAGCTCTCGCAGTTGCCCAGCCCCGGTAATATGGTCGGCATGAACATGAGTTTCCAGACAGTATTTAAGCGTTAGCCTCAACTCCTGAAGCAGTTTCCAGTCGCGAGGGACTTGGTCTGCCACCGAATCCACCAGCACCGCCTCTCGCGTGCCCTCATCAGCCATGAGGTAGCTATAGGTTGAGGTTTCAGGATCGAACAATTGGCGAAATAACATGGGCTTTCTCCCAAAACAAATCTCTCAGCCCCGCAGCTCACCCCAAACGGGGACGCGGCTGAATTATTAATCCCATTATAATTACTATATAATTAAATGTCGATACATCGATTTTATCAATAGAGTTCCGGACCTGTAAATTTACGGCGAACTTTGAGCAGGCTTTTAAAAGACTCTTGGGGATTTGTGTGGGAAGCGCGGCCCAATTGCGGTTCAGGCAAATCCCTATGCTAATATATGGTCATGGATGCACACGTAAGCCATGGTTCAACTTTCCGAAAACGTTCTGGAATCCATTGCCGATTTCTTTAAGGTGCTCTCCGAGGGAAGCCGTCTGCAAATCCTGAGTGCGCTGCAAAAGGGTCCCATGACGGTGACCGAGTTAGTGGAAGAAACCGGTTTGGGGCAGGCGAATCTGTCCAAGCACCTGAAGCTACTCACGCAGGCGGGGATTCTTTCGCGGCAGCCCAGTGGTGTCAGCGTCTACTACGAAATCGTTGATCCCATTATCTTTGAGCTGTGCGAGTTGGTGTGTGGATCCATTAGCAAGCGCCTGATGGAGCAGGCCCAGCAGTTTGATCAATTTGCTCTGGTAAAAAAGAAAAGCAGTCAGAGCTAGGGAATCTGCCCGTCCATCGCAGGGGTCCCCCTGGATCAGGGATCGCTTCCCCCATGCGCTATGCCCTGCGCCTCAACGGGGCATGCTGAGTAAAAAATCCCCCATGGACCTGTCATCCTCACCTACGGAAAGCCGCACCGGTCAAGAGATTTACCAGCGCTTAGCCCGAAACATTCAAACCGTGATCAAGGGCCAGAATGCCTCCATCCGTAAACTGCTGGCTGCTTTTT
This sequence comes from Lyngbya confervoides BDU141951, assembly GCF_000817775.3. Taxonomy (GTDB): domain Bacteria; phylum Cyanobacteriota; class Cyanobacteriia; order Thermosynechococcales; family Thermosynechococcaceae; genus Lyngbya; species Lyngbya confervoides. The sequence goes on along the minus strand of NZ_JTHE03000035.1, from coordinate 13,145 downwards.
TTAGTGGCGGACATGTGCTGCTCGACGATTATCCTGGGACCGGAAAAACTACCCTAGCCAAGGCCCTGGCCTGCTCCGTCGATATTGCCTTCAAGCGGATTCAGTTTACCCCAGACCTGCTACCCTCGGATATTTTGGGGGTTTCCGTTTTAAATCCCAAGGATCAATCCTTCCAATTCCACGCTGGCCCAATTTTTGCCAACCTCATCCTGGCCGATGAAATTAATCGCGCCTCTCCGCGAACCCAGTCGGCTCTGCTAGAGGCCATGGCCGAATCCCAGGTGAGCATCGAGGGTCAGGTGCGCATCCTGCACGATCCCTTCTTTGTGATCGCCACCCAAAATCCGGTGGACTCGCGCGGCACCTATCCTCTTCCCGAGGCTCAAATGGATCGCTTCGCGGTTCAGTTTAGCCTGGGTTATATCTCCGCCGAAGAAGAGGTGGAGATTCTCTCGAATCAGACGCAGCAGTCCCCCATGGCCAAGCTGCGTCCCTGCCTGGCGCTGGAAGATATTTTGACCTTGAAGCAGGCGGTTCAGCAGGTGGAGGTTAGTCCTGAGATCAAACGCTACATCGTTAATATCGTTAACGCGACTCGTCAAGCCGAGGGCGTCCAGATTGGAGCGAGCCCCCGCGGATCGATTGCGCTGATGAAAATAGCCCAGGCTCTGGCGCTCTTTGATGGGTACAGTGTGGTGCGTCCTAAACACATCCAAGAGATGGCTGTTGCGGTCTTGGCCCATCGTCTGGTGGTCGATCCCCAGGCCCGCTTTTCTGGAAAAACGGCGGACCAGATCATCCGGGAGATTGTGAAGCGATTGTCCGTTCCAGGCTAGGGAGAGAGATCCGATGGACTCTCCAGGCTCCCTTGAGCGTACCTGCATCACGCCTGGGCCGCAGACTTTATTGCCAAACTCATCGCTGTTTCATAGTTCCAAATAACCGTTCAGCGTTTCCTCAGAGGCAGTTTAAAAAGTCTCTCCAGACTCTGCATTCGCCCCCCTGCCCCCCCCTTTCTTGAATGCCGAAGGCTATAGTTTGGGGGGTCTGAAGGTCAAAGTCCCCCAACATTGGGGGATTAAAGCCCTCCGGGCATACCAGAAAAGGGGGCGCGGGCAATGGGTTTGATCCTTCTCAAACAACCGCTCAGGGGTCACCGCTTAGATAAAGCCTAGATAACCCCCTGGCGATCGCCACCAGCCTGGTACTAAATCTCCAGAGAATAATAGTTCCATAGATCCGGGGCCGTTATGACCAAAGATCCTGGTGACCTAGATCCCCCGGTCGATAGAATTCAGGTGTGTTTCCTCATTGCAGAGATTGACGCCTCTTACCAGGGATCCGCCAGTCGCAGGACATCCGGTCGATCTGAATCCAAGCGTAGAGGAAAAAATCATGTTTAAACCCATTAGAGTTTCCGCTGTGGGGCTCATGGCCGCAACAATGACCTCCTTGATCATTGCCCCTGCGACGGCCTATATGTCCTCTGGTCCTCAAGGATCCGACTCTTCTGAAATGCCCCAGCCAGAAGAACGTGTCCAAATGACCCGATCGGGAAACCGCGGGAGTCGTCAGCAATTTCAACGGCACAGACGGTTCATTTGCCGCTGGGTGCGTGTAGGGGGGTGGCGTCATCGGGTAAGAGTTCAGTTTAGAAAAGTCTGCTACTGGGCCTATCTAGGCTAACTGATGAGATCTTTCATCTCTGATCTCAATCGCCAGGAAATCACGTTCCTGGCTTCTTTTTAAAGTCCACTTAAAGTCCACTGAAATGACTGCATGCCACTCTCTCTTTGATCCGAGTGCACATCGCTAACCAGACGCTGAAGGAACGCGCCTACGTCACCCTGGAAAAAGGCAAACTGGAACCTACGGTGCTGGGAATGCAGGTGGATGAGTTCATGGTCAGGAGGGATGCAAGGCCAAGAATGGTTTGGACTTGGTGATGTTTTGGTCAGACTCAGAGAAGAAATGGCAGATCCCACAATCGAGTCCGGCGAGTGAAGCCGACAAGCAACAACGATCGCCCCAACGCCACCTAAGAGAAGGAAAGAGCGATCGCTCCCTAGGGGTCTCCTGCGCCTTGCCCCTATCCTTCAGACCTAGCCAGCGGGAAGTCTCGTGACAGAAGTGACACCGAGCGATGGCATAGCCCAAACGGGTGGTTCGTGGCAGCCGGGTGAACGGATCTGACAGATAACTGTGAGACACATCACCGGGGCTTTCCTGGGACTGAACTATCTTGAACCTATCGACTCAGGAGAGAAAAACAATGGTGAAGCTCAATAAAAGTGTCAAAATCGTCGGTCTGATCACCCTAGCAAGTGCCCTGGGCTACACAGCCGTAAACGTTACGCCCCAAGCAAATGCTGATTCCCTGAAAGGTGCGATCGCCACCTATGGCTTGCCCCAAGAATACAATCCCTCTCCCGAATATTACGTCCCCGGTGAACTGTACTCATCCTACTCGGATGCTCAAATCAACGTTCGCACCGGCCCCGGTACTTATTTTTACCCCAGACACTACGGCTTATCCGGCGATCGCGTCACTATTTTAAATGAAGCCCATGGCAATGATGGCTACCGCTGGTGGTACTTGAAGTTTAACGAGTCAGGGGCAAAGGGGTGGGTCAGAGAAGACTTGGTGCTGCTCAATGACTAACCCCTGAGGTTTGGATGCCCAATCCCCTTTGATTTGCTCCCACACCACTTGGTTTGACTATGATACGCCCTACCTCCCGCAATCTGATTCCGTTGGCTGGCCTCTGTGTCTGTTGTATTCTCCTTCAAGCCTGTCAGCAAGGTTCTCCTGATACTGAAACGCGTGGGCGATCGCCAGATACCACGGCCATCGTCAACGAACCTTCAGGAGAAGCACCCTCCTCTGATACTCCTGGGAATGAGCCGCCGCCCCAGCGCGAGGTGGAAGTAAGAACCTACGTCGCTGAAAAAATTGACCCAGTCGCAGCCCAGTTGACCAGTCAATATGCGGGCTCGAAAATCAATGTGCGATCGCAGCCCTCAACCCAGTCTAAAATCAAACACTATGGCCTCAAAGGTGACCGAGTCACCCTGCTCCAACAGGCTGAGGGAGAAGACAGCTATCTTTGGTACTATCTACAGTTTGAGAAATCCAAAGCCGAAGGCTGGGTCCGCTCTGACTTTGTGACACAAGCGGATTCAGGACACTCCGCACTGCTGCCGAGGACGTCCTACCGCCCCTATGATTTTGAGGGTGATCCCTGGCTATCTAGCTTTAATCAAGCCTACCAAGCAGCCAAAGCAAACAATGCGCCCTGGATATCCGATCCGGAGCAAGTGGCGATACGGTTAGCTGGATTCTCTGACTCATCGGACTGTCAACCTGATAGTGTCTCTACGATCGCATCGCAAGACCCCAATTGGGTGACTGTGCTGGTTAAAACTGGAGACTCCCAGGGAGAACAGTGCGCGGACGATTCTGTAGCCGCGTCGGAAATCAGAGCTGACTTGATCCGCACTCAAAACCTCTGGGAGATTGATTGGGCTGGAGGTCGCTATCGCTGTCGTCGGGGTCGCGGTCAACAAGAGTTTGCTCCTTCCCTCTGTAGTTAACGGGGAGTGAACATTGACCCTGACAGCGGGGACGAAGGCCCCCACAGGCACATTGGCGCTGGAGTTGTCGCCTGAGGGGCTGAGAACACCATCGCGGCTAAGGCGAGAGCTGGGCGGGAGCATGGGTTTTAGGGGCAAAGGTTCTCATATCAACCCTCTCTAACATGCATCATTCCAGGGGCAATCTAGGGTAGGGCGATATCCATGCGATCGCGCTTGCCTGATTCTGGTTGCACCGCTTCATTGGAGCGAACCAGCACCCGACCCGTTGGATCTTGAACTATCAGAAACAGCATGGGTCTGGCTTCGAATAGACTTGGGAACTCTGCCACAGCATAGCGGAGAGTGAAGTCCCCCTCCCGGTCAAGGGGGACCGTTCCCAGGTTAAAAGCATCTTCTCCAGCCCGGTTACGCAATCCTACAGTAACCGTGGCAAACTCTCGATTCGCTAAGTTGGTGACCCTGCCGCGCACCACCCAAAACCCTCGCTCGGACGACGTTACACGAATCTCTCGCTCTGCGGTTGCGGTTCCCACCGGATTGGTGACGGTAAGGGCAAGGGTAAAGAGGCCGGGGCGATCGTAGGTGTGGGTTACCCCAGCACCTTGAGCCATTTGGTCATCGCCAAACTTCCACTGAAACGAGAGCGGCGGACTGCCCTGAACCGTTGCCTCAAACTTAACTGGACTGCCGACGGTAGGGCTCTCTGGCTGAACAGTCACGGTTTCAATCATGGGGGGTTGGGAGTCGGCTCTGACCTGCACATCTGCAGATTTAGAATCCCTGCCGCATTGATTGCTGGCCGTAAAGACTGCTCGATAGGTTCCGGCCTCAGCATAGCTATGTTGCGCCAATAACCCCATTGCCGTGGCTCCATCTCCAAATTGCCACTGGGTGGTGACGGGTGGTGTGCTATCAGGATTAATTTCAGCACTAAAGTTGCCAACTTCATTCACCTTGAGCTGCGCTGGAGCCTGGATCGAAGTCACCTGGACAGCCTTGGGGAAAACATCCGGGACTGGCGTCTCATCATCGGGTTCTGGGGGCGTCTTGGGTTCGGCATTGGGGTCAAGAATAATCTCGCGGGAGTCGATCAGGCCCAGGCGCACAAACAGCGGGGTTTGTTCTTGATGCAGAATCTGGCGATCGCCATCGGTCACCGTTAGCGTCAGGGGCTGATCCGCAGGAATGGGATTCGGATCAGGGGAGTTGGGGTCAGGGGAATAGGAAATCGCAAAGTAACCCCGCGAATCGGTACAGGTAAATCCAAGCTGCCGCACCCAGCGATTTTCCGCATCGAAGAGGGAAAGGGTTAAGCCGGAGATTCCTTTTAATTCCGCAGTGAGGAGGCGACCATGCACCAGCCAGGTCTGATCGTCGGTTTTGGGCACCTGAATCTGCGATCGCTCAATTTCTCGCTCCAACTCCTGGCGAACGCCCTGGTTGTAGACCAGACGCTGGTTTACCTTTTGGGTTCGGGGATGAGTCGCACCGTACTTGCGGGAAAGACGCTGCTGTTCTCGCTCCAGGAGGGTGTTGTTGATTACCTGCAGCGTTTGTAAGCGCTCTAGACCCTGCGATCGCGCTTGATCCAAGCAGTCGATCCCCCGGTCAACGGCCTGTAGTTTTTCCTCTAAACCCGGTTGCTTCTGATTGCTGGCCATGGCTTTCTCCTGTGCTTTAATTTATACCCGCTTCAACCGTTCAGCATCATCGACTCAGTTCAAGCCCTGGACTGGCTCTGCACTGGGGGTAATCCTAGCAATCGTGCCAGGATCACGTTGCCTCGTTCACACAACCCTGAATACAAAATCGTGTTTAGAGCTTCAACCCGAAATGCTGGACTATAGACAAATAAACAATGCGTAGCCTGATTGCCCGTGGCCATATTCACAAAGCCTAGTGAAATTAAGGAAAACACCGTAATTGTCGCCCCCTCTTGAAATCGATTGTCGTTGCTGCGTATTGTGACTCCAAGCATCATGGTATTGGTCAGCAGGAAATCCAGAATAGTGGTGCATTCTGACTGATTACTGTTGTAGGCAATGTCATCCAGAGAGGCTAGAAGTTGGGAACTCAGCGTTAAGTCAATCTCCTCGGCTCTAAGATCTAAGGTGGTTTGGTTATTAGCGAACAAAATACTGCCGCTAGGCAGATAGAAAATTCGCCTCAGTGCTGCCGGATCAGAAGTCAGTTGAGGAGCTTGTTCAAATCCAGCCGCGTTGTGGGTGGCCGCTGTCCGAAAAGAGTTAAGCAGCAGCGACGTCGCCAAATCCTGCGAGAGTCCCAGGTTGAGAATATACACGGTCCCAGCCAGCAATGAAATGGGATTAACTTGAACATCCACATCCTGGGAGGTGAACTGGTTTCCGACGATGGAAACTGGCCCAAAGGCAACGATAAACAGAGCCTGCCCTAGGGGCTGGGTGACTATATTGCCGTGGATCTTAACGGCTGGAATCCCATCAGGACTGAGAAGCTCTTCTCCCTGGTCAATCTCGTGCGCGAGCGGCTGAAAGCTTATGCCGATTACAATGCCGCCGCGAACGCCGGAACGGAGATTTGCATTGCTGGCGGAAGTGCGGGGACCATTATTGAGAATCCGATTGTTAGTGATCTCAATCTTTTCACCGTAGAGAATAAAGATGCCGCAGACGGGATCGCGGTGGCTGAGACCATTGTCTTCAATTCGATTTTCTTGAATAATGGCCAGCTCACAGTCGGTGAGGGCAATCCCCCCAAAGGCCATATCGGGAAGCAGTGCTTCCGGGATTTCTGCCGGAATTTGCTGGGCACAGTGGGTGATCTGGTTGCGATAGACCGTCAGGTCCTCGACTCGCACCCGCAGGCCAATGCGATCGCCAATTAGAAACGCCCCCACGCCAATCCCAGAAAGGCCCATAAACTGAATCTGGTTTTCGGCAATCACAATGGCGTAGAGCGTGCTCACAAACGCCTCCTGAATCCGAGCAAAGGCCTGCTCTGGGAACTGACTGACAAAAAAAGTCCCAGTTTCAAGCCGACCGGTATCGGTAACAACCGTTGGCCAATGCCCCAAGGTCACTCCATGTCCACTGCCCCCAAAAATCTCATTGCCCACGATGCGGACCTGGTCTGAGCTACCCCCGATTTGAATGCCCCCCTGCGCCTGATAGGTCCGAGGCGGAAGATAGGTGAGAATGGCAATGTAATTAAAAGTTTGCACTGTCCAAGCTTGAATCGCAAAATTAGCGGTCGAGAAAAACTGCGGCCGAATACAATTATCAAACGGGTCATCCGGGAAGTCCTGGGGACGTCTTGGGTCATTTGGATCGCTGGGGTCGGGAGCGGGTACGACAACCAGGCGATTGCGTTCAATCACCACATCATCCGCCAAGCTAAAGATGATGGCACGTCCCTGATCGGTGTCGAGGATGCCTAGATGATTGTGAGCAATCCGTATCTCACTGTTGCCCAATTGGGTATTATCCACACGAATTTCAATCGCGTGAACACGGGCAACGATATCGTTCCAGAGAATATGAATGCCACGGGACGGCTGAATCGCAGCTTCAGTATCCAGCACTTGAATGGCGGTGCCGCTTTGGGCTACCAGGGTCATCTGATCCAGGTGAATGTCTTGAGCTCCATCCAGACGAAAGATGGGTTGATCGACCTGATCCGGGCGCGGCTGGACAATCGTCTGAGGACCGCAGCCCGATATGCGAAGGTTTTGGCGATTTTCCAGCACGACATTGGCGCGATGCACTCCCGGCAGCAGACAGACTTTGCCGCCTTCGGGAGGCAGAAAGGCGATCGCCTCTTCCAGGGCATTGAACAACCCCTGACTTTGATTGCCATCGCCTACCGTTACTGTACAGCAGCCGCGAATCTGACAGAGGGGCTGGAAGCGATCGCGGCAGTCGCGCACCTCAGGCTCCCGGAGTTCCCCATTTTCATCAGTCTGCCAGCGAATCAGCGCCAGGGGCGCAACATAAACCCGGGGACCCATGGGAGGAGCAGAGACCAAGAGGTCCCAGGGCACCACCAAGGCGGGCGTATTCGGGCGGGCAGCCATGATCCAAAAATCCCCGGTGAGTCCGAGACTGCTAAAGGTGACACTCAGCCCCGTTCCCGGCAACGAAACTGGAACCGTGGGCGTAAAGCCGAAATCGGGGCTAGTCGCTTCGCCACTGCCTCCAGTCCACAGCCGCAGGTAAAAATATTGTTGCTCCTGACTGGGGTCGCGATCGCTGTGGTATTCGGGGTGATCGGCCAGCCAAACTAACCAGGCCGGATCAATCCCCTGGGCCAGGGTCAAGGTTTGTGTCGTAGGATCATAGCTGCTGGCAATGGTGAAAAACTGTCCCTGTAATTCCGCTATTTTTTCCTGATTGGGCAGCAGCGCCCCCCAGGGAATAATCTCGACGGCCTGCCCCGCCAACGGCTGAGCTTCTTGGTCGCGGGGTAGGGTCAGAAACCGCACCTGGGTTAAGTCATTGGCATCCACCTGCACTCGATAGAGGGGAGCCGCGTTGTCGTAACTCCAGAGAAATCGATCCGGGGCCGTGAGCTGAACGCGAATGGTTTGGTTATCGGCCCCTAAATAGCCGCTGCTCACCGCTGGCCGGCAGGGATCTTCGGTTACACCATTCGGGTCAGGACTGACCGTGAGCCGAGCCGCCGACTGGAGTTCGCAGGTGCGATCGTCGAAGGTGTGCAGCCCTGCGGTCAACTGCTGCTGAAGCTGGGTCATGGCCGCTGCACAGGTGTCGCTCACATCGGGTAGCACTTCCACCCGCTGCATCCGCCGCATGCGCACCGAGGTATCCGGGCCACCCAGGGCCTGTTCCCGCAGCTCGCGGTCCTCAACCGCCGTGACGCACTGTTCCCAGCCGCGCAGATACACCAGATCCTGGCGTACCGCATTACTGGCCAGCGTCTCGGGGCTGGAGGGGAGTCCATCCCCCCTGGCATCCTGCTGCAGCCAGTCGAGCTGGTCGAGAAACGGCTGTCCCGGAGCTGTAAACCGCAGTCCCCCCAGGTAAAAACTGCCGGGGGCGATCGCAAAGTCGTAGGTTTGCACGTCATTGGACAGATCCCCATCCGGCGGTAGGGACACCGTTGCCGCGGCGGGATCTGCAATCTGAAACCCGGTGTTGGAGGTGCCCTTGGCGCAAACAAGGTCCATCAGGGTTTGGCGATCCAGCTCCTGGTCCAGGCGTTCGGCCTCGTTCCAGTCCGAGTCCATCAGGACCCGGCCCTGCTGCATGCGCACACTGGCGTAGCGCTTTTCTGGCTGGAAGAGGAATCTGGAAATATCTTCAGTGGCCATGGCTCACTCCCTTAGGTTTGATGGATGAATTGAGCAATCAGACCAAAGGGCATAAATTCGCTCATTTTGGCCCGCAGGTCATCCAGCTTGATTGGATTAAACAAGTGATTAAAGGCCCCCATTTCAGCCCGATTCTCAGCGCCGCGAACAATGGACAGGGGGGCGCGATCGCTGAGCTGGCCGTAGCCCGGATCGCCAAACCGCCGCGATACGAAGTAGAGACTGGGCATCTCCGGGGTGAACAGGTGTGACTCAAACTGCGGCGGCAATCGAACATCGGCTCCAGATCGGGTGGCACTAAACCGGAAACAGCCATGCTGGTTATCCACCACCGCAACCCGTCCCTGAATCAGGGAGTCGCTGGCCTGCAGCACCTTCACCTGCACCTCCCCGAACACGGTGCAGCGATCTAGAGTGACAGTACCCCGATGGGTTTCAATCGCGGGCGCTGGACCCAGACTTTGCACAATCGAGTCGCGGATGGTGATCTGGGCAATCGTACCGGGGGTTTCCAGATCGCTGGCCTCCGCAATCGGCCCGACAATGGAGGACTCAATTACCAGATCCTCCACCGTGCCGCGCACCAGCAGCTGCACCGCTGGGATGGCGCGGGTGACTCCCTCAACAACAGCCTGTTCCCCCCCTGGGTCCAGGGTGCAGTGGCGAATCTCGACGCGATCGAAGTTACCGGCCAGTTCCAGGGTGGCCATGACCGGCGATCGCGGCGGCGGGCCAGGCACCGCCTCAGGGGATTCCAGGCCAATCCAGAGTCCTTCCAGGATCAGGGTGCGGCGATCAAGCTCGGGGTCCGGCGGATCGGGCTTGGGGGCAGCTTCAATCTGCCAGATGGCCGGTTCAGATTCCAGACGCCGTAGGTAGGGCCGCTGGGGATTCTCCACCTGAATTACCAACCGCTCAACCCCGATCAGGTCTTCGCTGAAGGTGTAGGTTTTACTATTCTCAAATTGGAAAATGCCCACTCGCTCCGGCGGCAGAGCCCAGGGAATCGGACCGGGGTTGTTGAGATCGCCAGGAGGAATCGAGATCAAGGGACAGGGCGGGGTTGCCGTCAGATTCGGTTGGGCGATCGCAGCCTGTCGATCATAAGTTCCAGCGCCCAGATTTCCGGCCAGGCCATAGTGATAGCGCAGCACCCAGACTGGATCCACCTCACCTAGAACCGGAGGGAACCACAGCCGACCGCGCTCGGGGTCAATCACCAGGCGCTTAGTCGGCGGCAGCAGACCGCTAAGACTCACCCCCCAGTCGCTTAAAGTCCCCGCCACCAGACGCTGATGGGGAAGAGGCACCCGATCCAGGCTGGCGTTGCCGGGGTCCTGATCTAGGCCTTCCGCCACAGCAATCGCGGTGGGGTCCACCTGAATCGAGCTAGGGACCAGATAGGCTTTGGGAGAGCTAGGGGCGATCGCCACTGCCAGAATCTGATCCAGAAGCGTTTCAAATGCGGCCAGCTCCGCCGGGGTCAGGGCCGCAAAGTTGGGAATCAAGGACTGGAGCGTGCGCCGCAGTCGCGCTTCCTGACGGAAGGGAATCCCCACCAGTGGCGAGAGGGCCGGGGCGTCCAGGGGCGAATCCGCCGGAATCTCTAGCGCTTCCAGCTGATCGAAGCTGATCTGGTAGCGAGCATCGCCCAGCAGCCGACAGGGAATCGGCGCCGGGAACTGCCATTCCTGGGGCAACTGCCATTCCTCGCCCCCCAGACGTTGGTCTGGTCGAAACAGTGGGATATCCCGCCCAGAGGGGTCCACAGTCCAGCGACCGGAGCCAAACTCGAAGGGGGTAGCCAGCTCTACTGCATAGGCCCGCAGCCGATACAGATGCACATTTAGCTTGGGAATGTTGTAGCGACCCAGATGTCCGCGAAGCTGCCGGAAATCTGGAGTATGGGCCAGTCCCTCGAAGGGACCGTCCACGGTTGGGGCCGCGGACTTGAGGTTGGCCCAGCCGCCCGGTGGGGTGTACAAACTCGCAATGGCCTCAATCGGCTGAAGGTCTGCCAGCTCTGGATCTAACCCATGACGAGTGCGTCCCAGACGGCGGAAGCTTTCGACAACGGTCCCTTCCCAGCCCGTAATGTCCTGGGTCAGGCGCTCCAGAACCAGGGGGGTGCCCTTGCGACGCCGATAGAAAATGGTCCGGGCTACGTCCACCCGTCGCCCGCGTCGATTTAGCTCATGGACCAGGCGGGTGCCCACCAGGTCGCCCAGATAGGGAATCGCCCAGTCATCACACAGTTCAATAAACTGGTCTTCCCACAGACGGTCGAGGCTGCGCCGTGCGATCGCCGCCTGCTGCGCTAGGAGCGTCACCAGGGCTCGCAGAACGCCAGGATAGTCCGCCAGCCCGTCCTCGTCGCGGTAGATGGCCGGAATCCAGTCCCAGAGTTTCTCGGTGTAGTAGCGCTCAAACTGGTCTTGGGCTGGGGTCAGGGCATCGGATTGCTGCGTCATAATCCACTCACCTCCTGCAAGGTAGATGCTGGCGTGGTTGAAATCTCCAGATTTGCGAGAAAGTCGCGGTAGGTGCCTTCTGGACTGGTCATTGCAAAGGGGGCGGGACTGCCATCCACGGTGATCGCGCGGACGCCACAGGTGCCCTCCACCGCCAGCAGCGTGGCAAAAAGCTGACTGCGAAACAGCGGTCGCCCAATCGCCAGATTCGCCAGAGCCAGCAGTCCTGTTTCTTCGTGAACCAGCGCCTGACGGAGGGCATCTTCCACCAGGGCAGGCGTAAAGCGCGGGTCCAGGGTCACATCCAGCACCAGGCTTGACGGCTGGGCGATCGCTTCAGTGACCACCAGGGGCGTCGTCGGGTCCGCCTGTCCCTGCAAGAAGCTGCGCAGGTCGGCGGCCAGGTCGCCGCCATCGCCAATGAACCACACCTTCACCACAGCGCGCTGCGTGGTTTCATCCCAAGCCCAGGTGGCCTGGGCATTGATCACCCCGCCAAATTCGCGGGCCAGGGCCTCAAAATCGAGGGTGGAGATCGCCCGGCCTAGAATTAGGGCACTGGTGGGGGCATTGCGACGGATATCCTGGGGGCGGTCGGCATCGGCTCCGCCGCCTGCAGCTACTGGACTGACGACGCGCCGCAGTCCCGCCACGGGCTTAGCAAGCTGGGCGATCGCCCCTGCCGGAGGTTTAGCAGCTCCAGCCCCGTAGCGATAGGTGGCAATCACGTTATCAATTCCGGTCGGCAGGCGAGCCCCGGTTTTGCCATCCCCGAAGGTGAGAGTGGTCTCCTGCTGCTCCGATTGGCGAACGATATAAACCTGATCCTGGGGACCCTGCCCAAAAAAGCTAGGAACTTCCCGCCACAGCACCCTATTCACCCGCACAGACAAGGTACTGCGTCGCCCGTTGGGAGCTGCCGGGTCATTGAAGTAGGTCAGGGGGCTTTTCTGGAGGGCAAAGGTTTGAAAGGGTTGAGCGGCATCGCCACTGCCCAGCACTTCGTCGATCACGCTCTCACCGCGACTGGCCTGAATCACGTTGCCAAAAATCGTGACCGGGGTGCGCAGTCGGGGCTGAAAGGGGTCAGTATCCTGGTCCAGGGTGACCTTGCCTTGGCCTTGGGGATTGATCGCGATCGCCCCGCTCACCTGTCGTCCCTGGTCCATGGCGTCCTGGAGCAGCAGCGCTCCGGGGGCGGCAACGCCATCTGGCAACGGCTCAATTAGCCCCTCTAGCGCCAACCCATTCGGTTCAAAGTCACCTTGATCGAGATGGAGTTTGGCCACTCGGGTCAGCGCTCCAGCCGACACCATCTGGAAATGAACCGTCAGGCGAGACGGCGTGGCAATCCAGGCCGCAGGCAGGGGCTGGGAAAGTCGAACCCGCGTGACTGGAATCGTGGGCGGATCAGTCAACTCTAGGACGGGTTCACTCACTGGCGCGGCAAACAGATCCAGGTTATCGACCGTCCGCACCTGGAGCTGGCGATCGCGCTCAATCAGAATGCGATCGCCTGGGGCAATCTCTGGGTAGACGGCGTCAAGCACCAGCCGAGTTGGGTTATGGAGGAAAGACTGGGTGACAATCGCACCAGACAGCGCTGGATTCACCTGCGCTGGAATTTGCTCGATCAGTTCTTGGGATGGAATCTGCCCCGCAATCTCCTGTGCAAGCCCTTCTCCCTGGACTGCAAGCTGCGCTTGGGCAACGGAATTACTCTGGTCGAATTCAAAACTCCCAAGGCTAGGGGGCGTCATTGAGGG
>NZ_JTHE03000034.1 GCF_000817775.3 Lyngbya confervoides BDU141951 | reverse complement strand
AAGGTTTGTCTCAAGCGGGCCTCACCAACATCACGTGAGGCTCGTTCAATCAGACCTCTTGCCAGATCAGGTGCAGATGCCTCCGGTTCCACCACTAATTGCACCAGCCCCAATTCCAAGGATCCCGCCTCTAGCCCAGGCCAGTCATCCAAGCCGATCTCACGCACTCGCCCCCACTCAAACAACTCCTGAAAGAACCTTGAATCACCGGGCCTAATTCGACGGCTCGGATACAACAACAGCCCCTTCCAGTCATGGGTATGCGGAAACTGGCGCAGAAACAAAAACACCTCCGCCAAAAAACGATGGTAGAGCTGTGGATCCTCCTGAAATTGCACCTCACAGAAATAGGCAATCCCCTGACGATCCTTTGGCAAAAACACGCCATCAATTCGAAAGGCCGTCTGCTTCAGCTCCACCGACTGAAATGAATAATCATCAGCCAACGTTGCAGACTCCCCAATCAATTCAAAGAAAATAAGCGGATAAAGCTGAAATAACTCATAAAATAGCGTGTCGGTCTTCATCCGTCCGCTGCAAGTAGATTCAATAGCCAGCGATTGACCACCCCGTCATCCTCCCTTTGCCCCCGCCTCAGCGCCTCTTCCACCACCGCCATTGGCAGCTCTGACAACACCAACGACTCCCGCACCTCCCCACTCCAACCATCCACCATCTTAAACCCGTTATGCTGCCCCTATACGTGGGAGGACCCTAACAGAACCATTTCAATCCTCATCGGCAATGGCCATCATGAACCCCCACCCCACCCGTTGAACCATCAGAGGATGCGACATTAAATCACTCCTTGAGCAGCGGTCTACCTGTTCCCGTCACGACTCATCATTGCCCTATTCCTGACCAAGATCACACCCCAGCCGCCTGATCCATTCGCACCGGAACAACGCGATGTCCTGTCGGCACCCATTGCCATAACCGCTGTAGTGACTTCTGACTGGGTCGCTGACCCAGATTCAGCCTGGCTAAAATAATCTGGATAATGGTTGCATTAAACTCTGGCGGGAACCGATATTGTTCCTGGGCATGATCTAAAAAGAAAGAGCAATGATATTGACCTAAACTTTGCTCCAGCTGAGAAATCTGCCTGAGGAGTTCTGGCACCTCATAGAGCCGATGGTCATGAACAGTTTGTAAAAGTTCAGCCGCATTGCCAAAATGCGTTCCTTCATCCCGCACAAGATGGTGGCCAATGCGGCGAATGGCCCCCCCAAAATGTTGATAATATTCCTGCAAATCTCGACGATAGGAATAAACGGATCCTATCTCATCAAACATGAGCGTCACCAAGAGCGTAAATTCATCCCTGAGGACTCGTTGAATTGGCTTGAAGTCAGGCTGACGATGGGCAAACTGCCGGTCCATCTGGGCAAAACTGACCCCTGCAATACAGCGATAGGTGCGCCGCAGGGCTTGGTAATGCTTTTGCTCATCCTCTAGCCATAGCTTGAGCATAGCCACAAAAGCAGCCGACATCTCCGCTTGTCGAGCGAGAATATGGTCGTAGAGAACCTGGGCATCCCCTTCTGAGTAAACATCTCGACTGAGAAGGGTGCAAAAATTTTCGTGGACTCCAGAGGGCACCTGCTCCAGAACCTGCGGCGGAACCGCGTAGTCCAGCGGCAAAACGTCATCTAAGGTCCAGTTATTCTGACTGAAGTGTGGTAAATCAACTGATTTTAACCCTAAAGACATACGGTCTCTCCCGGCGGATCCCTTTTCCCTAGGTCGACTCAGGAATATAAAGGCCATCGTCTGAAATCAAATGGGGAATAATCAAACAATGTCGGCCCGTAATCCGCGAAGTATCCCCCCGAATCACAATTCCAGCGGCCTCATCATTGATGACCCAGCTTCCGACCATATAGTGATACCCAAAGGCTTGGGGCAGCTCGATATATTCCTGAATAATAAAGCCCTCCTGACCATAGCCCAGAGTGTCGCGCTGCTCCAAGGCCCCCACCCCTGCTTCAATGGATGTGCCTACCCCCTCCATGCCCAGCATGGGCTTTTTCACATGCATGCCCAGAATGAGCTTGGTAGCCTCGGGAGAAAGATTGCTGTCTAAATAGGTTTCTAGAAGATAGGGTCGGTAGTCTGAATCTTTAAACTGATCCCACATCATTGCTAGAGATCCCTTGTTGGAGAGCACCTGCTTCCAAAGCGGCTCAATCACCTTGACATCCCCTGCCTCCAGGCGGCGAGCCAAGGCCTCCGTAGAGCCCTCATTGGCCATATCGTTTTGAATGTCAGACCAGTCATACATTTTCCAGAGGACGGGAATGCGCTCGTTGACGTGATCAATGAAGTAACCCGCTTCATCGAGTCCCAGGCCGCGCTGGGTCACATTGCCCTGCGGGTCCTGAAGTCCCCTCAAGTACACAAGCTGAACATAAATTTGATCATCCACCTCATCCTGAAGAATCTGAATGAGCTGCATGGCCATTTCCTGATCTTCCTCCAGATTTTCATCCACCAGGAAGGAAATCCCGGTTTTCTTGATCTGGTAGTCCTCCACAATTCGTCGCCATTGCCCCGCGATCATTTCCCAAAATTCATTGAACTGGCTGGCATCACTGGGGAGGGGGGCTTGGCTGGCCTGATGATTGCGTTTATAGTCCACAAACCAGTTCCACTGGTAAATGGTTTCCGCCCCGAGCAGCGGTGTTTCCCCATTAATCTCAATCAGCTTGATTTGCCGATCCTCGGTGACCACCAGATCAAAGCGAGTACAGAGGGATAGATCCTCCACCGGTTCCGTGCGATCCCAGCTATTTTTAATGGCCTGCCAATATTCCGGTCGAATCTTCAGGGTGGCCAGGCGTCGATCCACATCCCCCTCCTGTGCATCGGTAAAGAACCAGTCTAAAAACTCAACGCACAGATCCCAGATCCGCTCCGTGGCCTCAGCCATCGCCTGCTCCTCTTGGGTGTCAAACTGAATGGCAAAGGGCTGAGGCAGGGCCTCAATCCAGTACTTTTGTTTTGCATCGCTGAGCACATCGGCCTGATAGGCATTTTCCTGGATGTGCCGCTGCCAGTTGGGGCGGCGAATGACCTTCAGGGGACGCATTATTTCCCCCCCCGTCCAGTACTTTTATAGGTGGAACCAAATCCCTGAGTGCCTCGCCCGGTAATGGTCCCCTTGGCTGCGGTTCCGGCGGGCCGCTGGGGAGCCGTGACGCTGGTGTGACGGGGCACCGTGACTTGCCCGGTTTGGGTCTGGGTCACGCTCCGTCCGTAGGGGGTGACCACCTGACCGGAGGTTTTACTTTGATAAACCGTTCGGGGTTGATACACCCGATGGCGACTCCCCCCTGTATTAATGTAGATAAAGTCAGATCCACCACCGTAGGGATAGAGATAGGTGCCGCCATAGGTGGGCCGATACCCGCTCACCGAGGACTGGACTGGGGTCGCCTCACATTGCACCCCTTCAGCTTCGCATTCGGCTTGGGTGGCATAAACCGGTGCATTGCGATCATGCTCCTGCTGCGCTGCCAACATTTGGGCTTCGCAGTCTTCCACCTTCATGATGGGTGGGTTGGGGGGCTGCGTTAGTTCCCCCTGTTGATGGGCGTTCACCAGCACCTGGTATTCTTTTTGCTGCTGGCGAATATCCGCCTCGCACTGTTCAGTATCTTTATAAAAAACGGCGTTAATCTGTTCGTTGGCGTTCTGGTCAGTCACCTCTGAAACAGCGGCCGAATCCTCAGGGCCGGTTGAGCAGCTTGCCAGTAGTAGCGCAACTGCAGCAGCCCAAGCAAGATGTTGCTGAACTTGATGGCGACGAATCTGACGCAGATCCAGGGGGAGGCAGGAAAATTTCTGGTGAGTCATACCCCTTGTTATCGTCGCAGCCGCAGAACTGTCTAATCTTCTTTAAAAAAGTTGATGATCTTGGCGCCATTGACCCCGCTCCCGCGCGGGTGATCATGGCTTCCCCCATTTCCCGAATCAGCCCCCTTAACTCACAGGGTCATGGAAGCCCCATCCTAACGGCCTGAACTCGACTGATCCGGTTTGAGGGGCGATGGCGATCGCTGAGGCTCAAACTGAAAGAAGCCCAGCACCACTCCTAGCACCGGCGCCAGAAACAGGAACAGCACCAGGACGGCGGCGCCTTGAAAAATCCAGGGGCGCCGCCGTCCCTGAATGGGATATTCGCAGCTCAGACACAGATCTGCTTGATCACTATTGAGGGTGCCACAAACGCGGCAGGGCACTAGAGTCATGGTTTCGACCTCCTTGGCCTCCAAAAGCAATCGGTGGCCTATCTTTGAAGATACACCACCGACCATGACACTATGCTGACAACAAAGCTGACGTCATTCAAGGGTTCAAAGCGTCTCCCACAGGGAGAGGGAACAGGAGAACGCTGAACAGTCAAAACATCGGCACCCAGGCCCAGTGGGCGTAGCGCGAGGGATGTTTTAGGAAACTTTCTCCCGAGATCTAAAGGGGATGGAAGAGGAGATCGGGGAAAAAACGATTAAATTCAATCAAAATTCCGGCAGTGATAGTCATCCACACCGCGGCTAAGACTGGGGCTGAAGATAAGAACTTACTCATTACTGTTGCTCCACAATAGAGGGCTGACATCGGGCGTTAGATAAAACCCTAACGCGGTGAAACCGTGATTTCTTCTTCCTTGGCAAACATTTCGCCTGTGGTGATCTCCTTAAAGGCAACCAGAGGCCAGGCAAACCCAGAGATCATGCACTTAACCGCAAGCGGAACATTGATAATGATTTCGCTCATGGCCGGATCTTTTTCTTTCTGGATAGCTTGCAAATAGGTTCGTCCTACCCAGCCAATCCAGCCTGCGATATAAAGGAACAGAACACTGGGAATCGCAAAGTCACCCGCATGGCTCAGACGGCCATCTACAATCAGACGGGGGAGTCCTTCTGGCCCACACAGAGCCTGGCTATAGCGTTCGAAACGCTTTTGACCCGATTCAGGATCAGCAGTGGTATTTCTCGCAGTGGCGGCACGATTCTGGAAGGCCTGAGACTCGCTACAAGGTACTAATCCAGCCACATCAGCAGAAGCACTTGGCGCGAACCCAAACCACAAGGTACAAACCAGAACGAGAGCAAACAATCGTCGCATAGAGGTGTTTCCCTTTGTAGAATTGACGTTGTGTAACGGCTCAGCGCGTAACGTGAAATAAAATTACACACTGGGTCATTCAAAAAACTACCAGGAAATGGCGACAGTCATCGCAATTGAAACGAGTTGTGACGAAACAGCGGCGGCTGTTGTTAAGAAACGTCACATTTTAAGTAGCGTTGTATCTTCTCAGATCGCAGCCCACCAGGCCTATGGGGGGGTCGTGCCAGAGGTGGCCTCTCGGCTGCATGTGGAAATGATCAATGCCGTTGTCGCCGAGGCGATCGCCCAGTCAGGCTTGGGCTGGGATCAAATTGACGGCATTGGCGTCACCGCAGCCCCTGGGCTGGTGGGGGCATTGCTGGTGGGACTTTCTGCGGCCAAGACCCTGGCGATGCTACAGCGAAAGCCCCTGATTGGCATTCACCATCTAGAAGGACATATCTACGCCTCCTATCTCGTGGATCGCCAGTTGAGGCCTCCTTTTCTCTGCCTCCTGGTTTCGGGGGGCCACACCAGCCTGATTCGCGTCGAGAACTGCGGGCAATATCTCACCCTGGGACAAACCCGCGATGATGCCGTGGGCGAAGCCTTTGATAAGGTGGCACGCTTGTTAGGCCTGGGTTATCCCGGTGGACCGGCCATTGATCGGGCGGCTCGCGCGGGCGACCCTGGAGCCTTTGACTTTCCTGAGGGGAATATTTCCCTGCCCGCGGGCGGCTTCCACCCCTACGATTCTAGTTTTAGCGGCTTGAAGACCGCGGCCCTCCGGCTGGTGGAGCGGCTGCGTGCCCAGGAAGGGGACCTGCCGGTGGCGGACCTGGCGGCAAGTTTTCAAGCCTCTGTGGCGCGATCGCTGACCAAACGCGCTCTGCGCTGTGCCCAGGACCATCAACTCTCAACCCTAGTGGTGGGCGGGGGGGTGGCGGCCAACAGTGCTCTCCGCAGCCATCTCACCGCCGCGGCCCAGGCACAGGGGGTGACAGTGATCTTTCCACCGCTCTCGCTTTGCACCGACAATGCCGCCATGATTGCCTGTGCCGCGGCAGAACACCTAGAGCGAGGCCATCAATCCTCGCTCAGCCTGGGGGCGCAATCTCGCTTTGGCTTAGAACAGGTGATGGCGCTCTATGATTCTTCTACGTTCTAGGACATTCTGGTTTCAGAATATTCTGGTTTCAGGATCTCTTTAGATCTAGGACCTTAAGGTTCCCTCTGGGCAACTTTGGGTCCGGGTTGCCGGGGTGTGCTGGGCCATCATCTGGCACAGATGCTCCGCAATGGATGTGGGATGCTCAATCATGCCCAGATGCCCGCAGTTGGGGATTTCGATCACATTGGCGCCAGACCCCTGAAAGAGGGGATGAAAGCTGGCTAAATGGTAAACGTATTTCAGGTTCATCACCGGATCCCTTTGTCCGGCAATAAAAAAGATGGGCTGGCCTAGCCCCTGAACCAGACGAGGCAGCAAAAGCACCTCCTCGGCCTGGGTTGAATCGAGCAACGCCCCCCGTGCCGCCTCCGCGTCGGCACTGACAAAATCAATAATTTGCTGCTTACCCCATTGGCGCGCCACTGGATCGGCCACATTCATGCGGCTAAAGACCCAGTCCATCCCAGGCAGATATTGCAAGATGGGGGGGCGAATATTCAACAGTCGCTGCCCCACTCCGCGAAACTTGGCAAACTCCTGCTCAATATAGATGCCTCCCCCGGAATTGAGACAGGTGACTCCCACCACGCGATCGCACAGGGCCGCGGTCCAGATGGCAATCGCCCCTCCCAGGGAATGGCCCACCAGCCAGGGTCGCTGGATCTCTAGCTTATCGAGCAGCACCAGCAGATCGCGGGCAAAGGAAGCTGGCGTAAAGGGGCTAACCCGGCACCGCTGCGCAAAGAGCTTATTCCAGGGGCCCTCTGCCGTGTTTCGCGTTGCTGCGGGCGGTTTGACTGCAAAGTTTGTCGGCCCGCCCAGTTCAATACCAGCTGCGCTATCGGTACGGAGCATTGTTTCTAGACCGTACTGCTGATCGCAGGCCCAGTTGCGAGCGTCCCTTGAAACCTGGGAACGACCAAATCCCCTCAGGTCGTAACTTAAACAGCGACATTCCCCGGCCAAGCGCTGAATCATGGGGGACCAATAGGAACGACTCAGAAGCCAACCATGAATGAAAACAAGGGTGACATCAGACTGGGCCGGGGGTGGGGTCAGCTCATAATGATGAGAGACGCCTAAAAGGTCGATTCTTGCCATATTTCCATCCTAAATTGGCAAGGAGCTGACGTCACCCCCCAGGGGGTTCCCCTGGCGATTGCGCTGATCGGGTTATCCCCTGCAAGACTTTGCATCAAAATATAAAGCCTTGAGAAGGATTGCCCTATGCAGGAAAAGTCAGCGTTAAAATAAATTCGCTTTCTACCCATGCCCGTTTGAGTCTCCCAGTTTCCAGTCCCCTAGTCTTCTATCCCATGACGCGTCTACTCGCTCTCTTGCCTGGTGGCCTTACCGAACAGCTGCTCTTTTTTCCAACCCTAGAGACCCTGTCTAAAACTGTAGACCAGATTGATGTGGTGGTTGTGCCCCAGGTGAAGGCGGTCTATCAGCTTTTACCGGGGATCCACCGGGTGATTTCCTTTGACTTTGACCATCGCAAAGGTCTGGCGGATTGGAGCAATTTGTTTGGAATTGTGCGGGAGCCCGAGTACGATGTGGCCTTAACCCCCAGTCAGGATGGATCGCTCCGGTTTTTTCTCTGGCTTTTGGGGATTCCGCGCCGTATTGGCTATGACGGCGGTTGGGGAACCTTTTGGCTCACAGAGACGGTGGCTCATGCCCCGCAGCAGTCCTTGCAGAGTAAACAGGAGGCCCTGCTGCGGTGTTTGGGGGCTTCTCTGTCCCTGTCCCCGCTCCGGCTGCGCTACACCGAAGCGGATCGACAATGGCAGCAGCGGGCCGCTGGCGATCGCCCCTACGGGGTTCTCTACGAGGGATCTGCTCCCCACCAATCCCCCCAGGCCTATCCTCTCGAAAACTGGCGGGCTGTGGTTGATGGCCTCCGCGATCGCTATCCTCAGATCAATCTGGTGCTTTTGCAGGACGATCAAAATCAGTCCTGGGTGTCAGACCTGCGCAATCAGGTGCAGGAGTTAACCGTTCTTACCCCCCAGAGTCTGGGACAGGCTACGGCCCTGATGGATCATGCTCAGTGGGTGATCTCGACGGATCACCCGCCTCTGTACCTGGGGGTCGGCACTCAGCCCGCGGTGGTGGGCCTGTTCGGGCCGACCCATCCAGATCTGAAGATCCCCCACCGCGATCGCTGCTGGGGGCTGCGTGCGGACTCTGGCAACCTGGCAGATATTCCGCCCATCCAAATTATTGAGCAGTTATCTTGATTCTTTCCCTGCCGCCATGCATCTCAACGTTGTCCGCCTGCATCCTCTGGCAAAACTACCTTGCTATGCTCATCCTGAGGATGCGGGCCTGGATTTATTTGCCATTGAACCCACCTGTTTGGCACCGGGAGAATCTAAGTTAATTAAAACTGGAATTGCGGTGGCCCTGCCGCCGGGAACCGAGGCCCAGGTGCGACCGCGCAGTGGTCTAGCCCTGCACCATGCCATTACGGTTCTAAACACGCCCGGCACCATCGATGCGGGCTACCGAGGGGAGGTGGGTGTCATTTTGATTAACCAGGGGCAACAGCCCTTTGAGGTGACTCTGGGCATGAAGATTGCCCAGATGGTGATTGCCCCAGTTCTGCGAGTTCAGATTCATGAAGTTGAAGCCCTAGGCGCATCCCCGCGCGGTGGCGGGGGCTTTGGATCCACAGGGCAGTAAATCGCTGGCCGGGGCTCAAGGGTGTCTGCTCAGCGCGACCCGGATCCGGGGTCAGCCTGCGCGAATAAATCTAGTTGGGCGGGGGGCGCTACCACCTGATCCCAGGGAAGCGGCGGCACCTTAATGCCGTGGGATTGCAAAAGCTGATGAAAAAACTTGGCATGGCGAGGAGAATGTTCCTCGACGGGGCAGTGCATGAAAAAGAAAATTTCCTGGCCTTGGGCCTGCCACTGCCGCAGTGGGGGCATCCAGCTTTCCATCAAGGCTTGATTTTTAGGGAGTTGGGGATGGCTGATGTAGCGAATGAAAGTAAAGGACGCTGTGGTGCAGGGCCGCAGAGGAAGGCGAGGCTTTTTTCTCTGAGACTGGTGCTGGGGATCCTCTGGTCCCTGATAAATCGGGCGCGTATCGAGCAGCACCAGCCCAATCTTCAACCCTTGCAGCAGTTCCCTTAAGGCCTGATGGTGGGGCGGTTCAAACCAGAGTGGGTGACGAACCTCCAGCCCCAACCTTACCCCGGCATCGGCAATCCCACCCAGGAACTGCGCCAGGTCCCTGAGTCCCTGGGGAGAATAGCGGGGCGGAAGCTGTAAAAACAGGGGGCCAAGGCGATCGCCCAGGCCCTGGATGAGGGTAATGAAGTCCAGGGCCTCGGGGAGTTTAGGTTGTAAGGCCCCCTGATGGCTGATGCTTTGGGGAAATTTGGGACAGAACAAAAAGCCTTCGGGAACCGTTCTGCGCCACTTGTCTACGGTGGGGGGGCTAGGGACTGAGTAAAAAGTGGCATTACATTCCACCGTGGAAAAGCGATTGCCGTAGAGCCTGAGCAGGTCCGAAACGGGACTGTCCGCTGGATAAAACTCCCCCAGCCAGCCCCGATAGGCCCAGATGGCACAGCCCAGATGAATGCTCGTCATGGAATTAGCCGCTTGGCTCTAGCGTTCGCAGCGGCACCGAGTAGGGCTGGCCCACCGGCAAGGGATCGCTGACCTGGGTTTGGGGATGCCGCTGGTGTAGCTGCCTGCGAAAGCTCTCCAGATCGCCCTGACTGCTGAGGAGGGAGTCAAGCCAGCCCGAATAGCTGATCTCTCCCCCCACCGTGGTGGGAATGACGAGTTGGGGCTGCAGCCAATCCACCAGTTCCAGTGCCGCCTCCCCTCCCCGAATAAAGGGACCCAGAAGCGGCAGGGTGAGATCAATGATCGGCACCAGGGTCACATCCACCGGTGCCTGGGCCCTGACCTCAGGGGAGTGAAATCCATGGGGTTCATAGTACAGAGATAAACCTTGGTCTAGATCCTGCAGCAGGTAAGCATTCTCGGTGAGCAACGGGCCAATGGGCGCCCCCGGAAAAGCTTGCAACTGAAGGGACCCAAGCTGTGTTGATTGGCCGGGTGATAGAGGTGTAATCTGCTGATATTCAAATTTTTCCGCGACCTTGGCCCCATTTTCCGAGGCGATGATTGGAATGCTTCGGTCTAAGACCGCCAGAGTTTCCGGATGGGCGTGATCTGGCAACCCCTGAGAGAGTAAAATAGCGTCAATCTGCTCGGGAATTTGAGGCGGCTGGGCATGTTCGGCCTTAAAGAACCAGCTTTGCTTGCCAAAGACCAAGGGGCCCACCAACCAGGGATCCAGCAAGATTCGTTGTCCTGCCATTTCAATGAGCCAGGAATTTGATCCGTACCATGTCAGCTCCATGTTGCGCTCCCAATGTTTTCTTTGATGGTAACGAAGATGGGTCCGAAGACTCCAGGGACTGGAAAGTTTGGCAGAGGATGCTCTAGATTGAGCTGATCTAGGTTGAGCTGCCCCAGATGGATCCGTCTGAGATCTCGAGGTGCATGGATCTCAGTGTGCCCGAGGCTGATCTTGCCCAGAGCGAATCGAATTCGTTGAGCTTCGCAAAGCCTGATCCATTCGGGCTGCGCCCTGGAGTAATATCTTTGAAGATAGTCAATACCAGCTAATTGGTCATTTAGGAGCATGGGACAAGCGCATCAGCCAGTGGTCATTATTACCGGTGCCTCCTCCGGTGTGGGATTGTACGGTGCCAAGGCACTGATCAACCGGGGATGGCATGTGGTCATGGCCTGTCGTAATCTTACAAAAGCCGGAAATGCCGCGCGATCGCTCGGTTTTCCCGAGGGCAGCTACAGCATTAAGCATCTTGACCTGGGATCCTTGGAGACGGTGCGCCGGTTTGTCGGTGAATTTCGGGCCAGCGGTCGGTCCTTGCAGGCCCTGGTTTGCAATGCGGCCATCTATATGCCGTTAATCAAAGAACCCCTCTGGAGCCCGGAGGGGTATGAACTCACCATGACCACCAATCACCTGGGACATTTTCTGCTGGCGAATCTGCTGTTGGAAGATCTCCAACAATCACCAGCCCTGGATAAACGGCTGGTGATTTTAGGTACGGTGACCCACAACCCCGATGAACCGGGCGGGAAGGTTTATCCCCGTCCCGATCTGGGCAACCTGGAGGGCTTTGAAGCTGGGTTTCAAAAGCCGATCTGTATGGTCAATGGCAAGGAATTTGAGCCAGTGCGAGCCTATAAGGAAAGCAAGGTGTGCAATGTTCTCACGGCCAAGGAGCTGCATCGTCGCTACCATGAGTCCACCGGGATTACCTTTACCTCCTTTTATCCTGGCTGTGTTGCCGATACGCCCCTGTTTAGAAACCACTACCCCCTGTTTCAAAAGCTGTTTCCGCTGTTCCAAAAGTACATTACCAAGGGCTACGTCTCTCAGGCACTCGCCGGTGAACGGTTAGCCATGGTGGTTGCAGATCCGCAGTTCAAACAGTCTGGCGCCTATTGGAGCTGGGGGAATCGGCAAAAGGAGGGGCGCGAAGCCTTTGATCAGCGTGTTTCTCCCCAGGCCCGCGACCAGGAGCGTGCCGAGCGCATGTGGACTTACAGTGCTCAGCTGGTGGGACTCTAGGACCCCCGGCTAAGCTGCGTCCCTGCCACTGTCCGGTTTATCCGGGCGCTATACGGGAGACTCCTCGACCGTTCCCTTGGCTCGCTCCAGCTCTTCCTGAAGCAGCTCCTGATAAATTCGGGGAAGCGCGGGTGTAAACCAGTTATCTTCAATGCCGTAGCCCAGGCTGGTCCAGGTGCCGGAAAGTCGCTGCAGAACCGTACGGATTTCCCCTTCCCTGAGGAGCTGTTGGATATCAATGCCCCAGGCCTCGGCATCGATGAGCCAGTTGTATGCCACCTGATCTTGATAGAAGGCTTCATAGCTGTAGCGCTTCCAAAACAGCATTCCTTCGGGATTGGGATGGTACAGCGTTGCCTTTTCCTCCCAGGTTGTGGTGATGAATTGATAGCGACCGGCAGCGGTGGTGCAGTTGCCTCGATTGGGGCCAGAAACAATGGTGCGACATTGGTCGGGATGGCGGCTCAGGTCGCTAAAGTGTTTGCCCCCATACATCACGGTGTAGGGGCTGGGGTCATTGGACTCACTGGCGGAAATCGTGCGCAGAAGGGCACGCACGTAGGGATCGCCCCCCTCCATTGCTAGGGGTGCAATCTCCCCTGGGCGGGCGTTGGGCAGCAGGGACCGCCGCCAGTCCTGCTGCGGCACAATCAACAGCGCGCCTCCCAGCAGGAGCAGGACCACCATGAGCGCCTTCACACTGGAGAATGGCCTCCGTCTGGTCAGGGACGTGGTGCCCAGCTGGCCTTCAATCAGGTTGCTATGGGACAACAGAACCACCTGCCTGTGCAATACGGCCATAGAGATCGGCGATGGATACCTCTGGATTGCTTTCCGAGGCCACAATTTCCACGATTTGATTGCGGGCATGGGCATTCCCCAGCGCTGCCACACAGACCTTCGCCACCTGGAGGCGCGGGATGCTGCCTTCAAAGAGGGTATCCGCGGGTGCCATCACCAGGGGCGGCTGGCTATCGGTGGACTTAAGACCGCCTGGACGCACAATGGTGTAGGTCAGGCCGCTGTCCTGGAGGTATTTCTCAGCCTGACGCTTCCAGAATAGGATCAGCCAAAATAAATTCAGGGGATGGAACAGCTTGGACACGCACAGGGATGAGACCAAGACAAAATGTGCGATTCCCTGATCCCGAGCTGCCTCTACGAGGTTCTTGGTGCCTAAATAATCTACGGTCATCGGTTCGAGGGGGTTGAGGCTAGGCCGTGCTCCCGTGGCGCAAAGGAGGACATCGCACCCGGCCATGGCCTCAGCCAGGGCACCCACCGACTCCAGTCCGCCCTCAACCAAATCAACGGACGGTGGCAAAATGGAGAGGGCCTTGGCGCGATCGCGCACTAGGGCGCAGACTTCAATCTGCTGGTCTCTCAACTCGGTTACAATTCGGCGTCCTGTTTCACCAGTGGCGCCCGCAACGAAGGCTTTCATAGAGATCTAGAGGTAGCACTTCTGACAATGTTAGCGATTGTAGCGCGCCGCCGCCGCAGATCTGGCGATCGCCATCACCCAACCCTGGTCCCTGCCTTAAGGCAACCTGCTAGAGGGCTATCCCCAGGGGGTGCCTTGATCAACCCGTCGCTTGTTTAAAGTTGCCTTGGCATGGTTCCCAATTTAATGGATCGTCCCCCCCTCCTCAAAACCCTTGATCGCCTAGAGGCTCGACTTCAGGAAATTCCCAGTGAGCCGGGCGTTTATTTTATGAAGGATGCCCAGGACTGCATTCTTTATATCGGTAAATCCAAAAAGCTCCGGACTCGGGTGCGCTCCTACTTTCGGCAGATCCAGGATCATCCTCCCCGCATTGAGCTGATGGTGCGGCAGATTGTGGAGATTGAGTTTATTGTCACCGACACTGAAGCAGAGGCCTTGGCCCTTGAGGCAAACCTGATCAAGCAGCACCAGCCCCACTTCAACGTGTTGCTCAAGGACGATAAGAAATACCCCTATCTGTGCATTACCTGGTCTGAGGACTATCCCCGGATCTTTATTACCCGTAAACGCCGCCTGGGTCAGGCCCAAGATAAATATTACGGTCCCTACGTGGATACCTATGCCCTCCGTCAAACCCTGCGGCTGGTGAAGCGATTGTTTCCCCTGCGCCAGCGTCCCAAGCCGGTGTTCAAGGACCGCCCCTGTCTCAACTACGATATTGGCCGCTGTCCAGGGGTCTGCCAGGGATTAATTTCTCCCCAGGACTATCGCAAAGTGATGCAGCGCGTGGCCATGATTTTCCAGGGGAGAACCCAGGAACTCATTCACACCCTTCAGCCCCAGATGGACGCTGCGGCTGCGGCGCTCCAGTTTGAGGTGGCGGCTCGGATTCGAGATCAAATTGCTGGGTTAGAAAAGCTAGGGGCTGATCAAAAGGTGGCCCTGCCCGATGACACTGTCTCGCGCGATGCCATTGCCCTGGCTGCAGATGACCATGTGGCCTGTGTGCAGCTTTTTCAGGTGCGCGCCGGACGGCTGGTGGGACGCCTTGGCTACATTGCAGACAGTCAAACCGGATCGGTGGGCGATATCCTGCAGCGGGTTCTAGAAGAACACTATATCAGTGCGGCGGCCGTTGAGATTCCAGCGGAAATCCTGGTGCCTACACCGCTGCCGGACGCCGACATTTTGGTCCGGGCCCTCAGCGATCGTCGCGGTCGAAAGGTAACCCTGATTTGTCCCCAGCGTCAGCGGAAGGCAGAACTGCTGGAAATGGTTGAGCGCAACGCCATCCATGAGTTGACCCGAATGCAGCGCGTGCGCGATCGCAACCTGCAGGCGCTCCAGGATCTAGCAGACTTGCTGCATTTACCCCATCTGCCCCATCGCATTGAGGGCTATGACATCTCCCATATCCAAGGATCAGATGCCGTGGCCTCGCGGGTGGTCTTTATGGATGGGGTTCCGGCCAAGCAACTGTATCGCCGCTACAAAATTAAAAATCCAGCGGTCCGCCCTGGCCACTCCGATGACTTTGCCAGTATGGCTGAGGTGATTGGGCGCAGGTTTCGAGACTACAGTGGCGCTGATCCCAAGGCAAGGGTAGGCGATGCCGACTGGCCAGATTTGATCATGATTGATGGAGGCAAAGGTCAACTGTCCGCGGTGATGTCTACCCTCGATCAGCTGAATCTGCAGGACAGGCTGCAGGTGGTGAGCTTGGCGAAGCAGCGAGAGGAGATCTTTCGGCCTGGGGCCTCCCTTCCCCTGGAAACCAGGGCCGAACAGCCTGGAGTGCAGCTGATTCGGCGACTGCGCGACGAAGCTCATCGATTTGCCGTTTCGTTTCACCGCCAGCAGCGATCGGAACGGATGCGGCGATCGCGGCTTGACGAAATTCCTGGGCTAGGCCACCACCGTCAACGGGAATTGCTAGCCACCTTCCGATCTATCGACTACCTTCGTGATGCCAGCCCTGAACAACTAGCCCAGGTGTCTGGCATTGGACCCAAACTGGCCCAGCAAATTTATGATTACTTCCATCCCTAACCGGAAATCGAGCCCATACCCTAAAGTGATCCCCGTTGCGATTACGCTGTAGTTCCTGGATTAAAGGTGAAAATTCTTTGATCTCCATCTAGAAATATTTAATTTAGCTTAAAGATTGAGGCGAAATTTAGAAATCTACGCCATCATGTAGATTGCTTGATCCCGAATAAATTCTTTAGCCTGGATTTCAAAATTTTCATGGAACCCCAATGCCCCGGTTTAGTCTGTGGGCCTAGACCTTCCCATTTTCTTGACTCCCCCTTTACATCTAAATCTTTTATGAATCACGTTACTCAAGTTCGCTGCCCAAACTGTGGCAGTCATGCAACCCGAGACCGCGTTAAAAATACCAGCTTAATCCGCACCCAATGCCGCACCTGTGACTATCTACTGATCACCTGTAATGAGACTGGTCGCGTGATTGAATCCTATGCCCCAGGTCTCTCGATGGTTTCGCTGGTAAACCGCTAGGGAACCCAATGGCCCAGTAAACCGTGAGCCCTCTCGCACCTTCACCCTCCCCTTAATTCCCGTTTATTTTGTTTCTTCTCGCAAAAAAGTTCCCCGAAATTTCGGGGAACTTTTTTCATGCATCGGGCTTAAATCAACCCAGGGAGCATGACCAACAGAGAATGGGTGTAAGAGACCTAGGAAGAAGCCTCTACGGTTTGGGGAAGTGCCTCTTGCTGTTTCTCGCCTGGGATCACGACGACTTGACCCTCGCTGTCCACGTCCACCTGAATGGCATCGCCTTCTTGAACTTTGCCTGAGAGAATTTCCTCTGCAAGGCTGTCCTCCAGCAGCCGCATAATGGCGCGACGCAATGGACGGGCCCCATAGCTGGGATTATATCCTTCCTCAACCAGGCGATCCTTGAAACGATCGGTTACGGTGAGCTGGATATCTTTTTCCAACAGGCGCGTAAAGACTTCCTTCAGCAGCAGATCCGAAATTTCCTTCACCTCATCCTTCGTCAGCTGACGGAAGACAATAATCTCATCTAAGCGGTTGAGAAACTCTGGACGGAAATACTGCTTGAGCTCTTCGTTCACCAGGGAGCGAATCCGATTGTACTGAGAATCGGCTTCACTTTCCCCAGAAAAATCAAAGCCCAGACCGCCGCCACCCTTTTCAATGACCTTCGATCCAATGTTCGAAGTCATGATTAGGAGCGTGTTTTTAAAGTCCACCGTCCGACCCTTAGAATCGGTTAACCGCCCATCTTCTAAAATTTGCAGCAGCAAGTTAAAGACATCCGGGTGAGCCTTTTCAATTTCGTCAAACAGCACCACTGTATAGGGACGCCGCCGCACCGCCTCCGTAAGCTGTCCCCCTTCGCTGTAGCCTACATAGCCGGGGGGCGAACCAATGAGCTTGGAGACCGTATGGCGCTCCATATACTCTGACATGTCGAGGCGAATCATCGCCTCCTCAGAACCGAAGAAGTAGGTGGCCAACGCCTTGGTTAACTCGGTTTTGCCCACCCCGGTGGGACCGGAGAAAATAAAGCTGGCGATGGGCCGATTGGGATTTTTAAGCCCCACTCTAGCGCGACGAATGGCCCGAGAAATGGCTTTTACCGCCTCATCTTGACCAATCAGCCGCTGGTGGAGCGTGTCCTCCATGTGCAATAGCTTCTCGGATTCAGATTCGGTGAGCTTACTCACTGGTACGCCGGTCCAGGAAGCCACAATGCTGGCAATATCTTCTTCGGTGACGTTCGGTGAAATGTCGGCGTCCTGGGAATCACCGCGCTTGGACTGGGCAATCTCACGAATTTGCCCTTTGATATCCATTTCGCGATCGCGGAGTTCCCCTGCTTTGTCAAAGTCCTGGGATCGCACCGCCTCATCTTTGTCCTTGAGGATTTGCCGCAGCTGCTTGTCCAACTCCTTGGCAGCCGGGGGAAGCTGAGAGTTGAGGAGCCGCACCCGTGAACCGGCTTCGTCAATGAGGTCAATCGCCTTGTCGGGTAGATAGCGATCGGAAATATAGCGATCGGCTAGCTTGGCGGCCGCCTCCAGGGCTTCATCGGTAATTTTGAGCTTGTGGTGGGTTTCGTAGCGCTCTCGTAACCCGTAGAGAATTTCAATGGTTTCACCCACAGAGGGCTCACCCACGGTGACCGGCTGAAACCGACGCTCCAGGGCGGCGTCTCGCTCAATGTGCTTGCGATATTCGTCCAGGGTGGTCGCGCCAATGCACTGAAGCTCTCCCCGCGCCAGGGCTGGCTTGAGGATATTGGCTGCATCAATGGCGCCTTCTGCCGCCCCTGCCCCAATCAGGGTATGCACCTCGTCAATGACGAGGATGACGTTGGAGGCCTGCCGAATTTCGTCCATGATTTTCTTTAGACGCTCCTCAAACTCGCCCCGGTACTTGGTTCCGGCCACGAGTAATCCGATATCCAGCGTCACCACGCGTTTATCTTGAAGAATATCTGGGACATCGCTGGTGGCAATGCGCTGAGCCAAGCCTTCAGCGATCGCCGTTTTTCCAACCCCTGGCTCACCGATTAACACCGGGTTATTTTTGGTGCGCCGTCCTAGGATCTGAATCACCCGCTCAATTTCTTTCTTCCGCCCCACCACAGGATCGAGCTTGCCATCGGTGGCCATCTGGGTCAGATTCGATCCAAACTCATCCAAGGTCGGGGTCTTGGTGCGTCCTTGGCTGCCTCCAGTGGAAACCTCTGCGGTTTCACCCAGCATGCGAATCACCTGCGTGCGAACCTTGGCCAGGTCAACCCCCAGATTTTCTAAAACACGAGCTGCGACCCCTTCGCCCTCACGAATTAAGCCCAGCAGCAAATGCTCAGTCCCAATGTAATTGTGACCCAGCTGGCGCGCCTCTTCTAGGGATAGTTCTAGGACCCGCTTTGCCCGGGGCGTAAAGGGAATCTCAACCGCAACAAAACCAGAGCCGCGTCCGATAATCTTCTCCACTTCGACGCGAGCGTCTTTGAGGTTAACCCCCATGGATTTTAAGACCTTGGCAGCGACGCCCGTTCCTTCCCCGATCAGGCCCAACAGAATTTGCTCGGTTCCAACAAAGTTGTGACCTAGCCGTCGGGCTTCTTCTTGGGCCAACATGATGACCTTAATGGCTTTTTCTGTGAAGCGTTCAAACATGGCAATTTCCCACTACCTGGTCCTTTGTGGTAAACCCAATCTTAACATAGAGAAACTCGCTAAAATTGGGCGCTTTGGCGGGAGGCTTCTGGACGTTTTTCGTAAAAATGAGCACAAAAACAAATTTTTATCTCTGCACCCCTAGCCCACCTCTCTTGACTCATTGTAAAGACTTCCCTAGGGGATGGGGGGATCGCGCATGGATCGGTATTCCACATCCACCGCCACCTTGGGCGCTGCCTCAGTCCCCATAGGTTTGGTCCCCATAGGTTCGGTTCACATAGGTTCAGTCCACATAGGTGAGAAGGCGGTGCTGTTCACGCGCCACCCGTGATTGCAGATTGCGCCACCGATCCGTGAGGACCTGTCGACGGGCTGGGGTATGCAACCCTGAGAGCCAGAAAATGGAGGCGCTTTCCCCGTCTGGGTAGTAGTGCGGGCGCTCACCCACGGCCTTAAATCCGTATTGCTCGTAGAGCCCAATGGCGGCTTGATTACTGGATCTGACCTCCAGGGTTGCGCGCGTGCCT
The DNA here is from genome assembly GCF_000817775.3 of Lyngbya confervoides BDU141951. GTDB lineage: Bacteria > Cyanobacteriota > Cyanobacteriia > Thermosynechococcales > Thermosynechococcaceae > Lyngbya > Lyngbya confervoides. The sequence continues at coordinate 41,775 of NZ_JTHE03000034.1, read as the reverse complement.
TGCCGCTGACTGGTGTGGTACAGCAGTCGGTTGAGCAGGCCCCCACCCCAGCCTAAGGTCCGATAATCGGGATGAACTGCCAGCATCGTCAGGTGAACTTCATCGAGAATGTGCCACCCGCAGACCATGCCCAATAGCCCGAAGTGACCCGCGCGCGGCACCGTCTTGCTCAGCGGGGCGCTCAGGGGCGCGACTAATCCCAACAGCACCGCACTGGATCGCTGCATCTCCTGTTGATAGGCCCCTAAGGTCCAAAATCCTCCCAGGGTCTGACGGTCAAGATCGGCGGCGGCGGCGGCGAACTCCCGCGGCAAAGCCAGGATGTGCAGCGTTGAAGTCATGGCGCAATGGAGGTGAGGAGACCCAGATTCTCTTAACATGAAAAGGCCGCCAAACTGTAGACTAGTTAAGTTAAACACAGCTTTTTCCCATGGTGTCTTCTCAAGATCTCACAGTTGCGCCTTTTGATGATCTATCGGTTGATCTGCGATCGCCCAACCAGCAGCTTCTACCCCTCACGGCTCGCGTGAACGATCAAGATCATCTTGAGATCGGAGGATGCGACGTGACCCAACTGGTGCAGCAATTTGGCTCACCACTCTATATATTAGATGAGCAAACGGTCCGAGTGGCTTGTCAGCAGTATCGGCAGGCCTTTGCGCGCCACTATCCTGGAGAGTCCCTGGTCCTTTATGCCTCCAAGGCCTGGAACTGTTTGGCCGTTTGTGCCCTGGTTGCCGATGAATCCGTTGGGATTGATGTTGTTTCGGGGGGAGAACTCTATACTGCCCTAGCGGCGGGCATGCCAGCTCAGCGTATTTATGTGCATGGGAATAACAAGGGGCGTGAGGAGCTGGCCCTGGCCATTGCTGCGGGCTGCACCATCATTGCAGATAACTGGTATGAGCTAAACTTGCTCGTTGATCTGGTGGCTCAACGCCGTCATACGCCTCTGATCGATCCCCACGAACTGCCAGCGGGCGTTGCCCTGATCCAGGGATCGCCCCGGGTCATGCTTCGCCTGACGCCAGGCATTGAATGCCACACCCATGAATATATTCGCACCGGGCACCTGGACAGCAAGTTTGGTTTCGACCCCAATCAGATGCCTGAGGTGTTAGCCTTTGCCGCAGCGCACCCGGAGATTGAATGGATCGGCGTCCATGCCCACATTGGATCCCAGATTTTTGAGGTTGCGCCCCACCGAGATCTCACCGATGTGCTAGTGGAGTGGTTCGTCAAGGCTGCTCAGATGGGGCTCCCCATGCAGGAGCTAAATGTGGGGGGCGGATTGGGGATTCGCTATACGGAATCCGATGATCCCCCCAGTATTGAGGACTGGTCCAAAGTGGTCTGCGAGGGCATTGTGGCCGCTTGTCAAACCTGGCATCTCGATTATCCGAAGCTGCTGTGCGAACCTGGGCGATCGCTGATTGGCCCTGCCTGCGTGACCGCCTACACCATTGGATCGCGAAAGGTGGTACCAGACATTCGGACCTATCTTGCCGTAGATGGAGGCATGTCCGACAATCCTCGCCCCATAACGTATCAATCTCTCTATAGCTTGGTCCTAGCTAACCGCATGTCTGCGCCAATCTCGGAAGTGGCGACAATTGCTGGCAAACATTGTGAATCGGGCGATATCCTAGTCAAGGACGCCAAAATCCCAGTGTGTGAGGTGGGGGATCACCTCGTGGTTCTCTCAACAGGGGCGTACAACTACAGTATGTCTTCAAATTACAATCGCATTCCGCGTCCCGCAGCGGTCATGGTCCGAGAGGGGCAAGCGAACTTGATTTTACGGCGCGAAACTTACCAGGATCTGCTCCGTCAGGATTGTGTTCCCGCACGTCTACAGACACACTGACCTTTTGGTCGTTTGGCAATCGCAACGAATAGCTTAGGGTAAGACCGTCTCAATGGAAGGGCTACAGCAATGGGTGAGTGACTTGATCGCAAATCAGTCATTGCTTCTGTTTTTAGACATTGGCCTAGTCCTTGCCCTGACCTACATGGTCCTGTTGGTGATCGCGGAGCGGCGCACCCTCTGGATGGTCCGAGGGTTTATCCTGCTGATGCTGGCGGCAAAGGCTAGTGAGCGGTTAGGATTAGATCTTCTGTTTTTTCTGCTCTCTAACCTGGTTACTGGGTCAGCCGTTGCCATGGCGGTCATTCTCCAATCTGAAGCCCGTCGATTTTTAGAGCAGCTCGGTCGCGGTGAACTGTTTCAGCTGTTCAAGCCCAAGGCCTATAGTTTGCAAGAGTCCCAAAGCCCTGTGGACAAGGTGGTCGAAGCGGTCAAAGAACTCTCCCAAAATCGTACCGGTGCTCTCCTCATCCTTGAGACTTCCCCAACGCCCATGAATGAGCGTGATTTTTCTGTTCCCGGCGTTAAGCTGAATGCGGAATTGTCCAAGGAACTGATTCAAACCATTTTTCAAACCACGACCTTGCTCCATGACGGGGCACTGTTGATCCGGGGCGATCGCATTGCCGCAGCGGGTGTTATCCTACCCATATCTGACCGCCTTGATGCCTCACGGCAGCTTGGTACGCGCCATCGAGCCGCCATGGGGATCACAGAACGAGTTGATCAATGCGTTTGCATCGTTGTTTCAGAAGAAACAGGTTCAATTTCTCTGGCTGAGAAGGGGAACCTCCAGCGCCCTCTAACCAGCAGCAAGTTGAAAGAACTCTTGTCTTCTCGTCTCACCTCTACGCTAGAGCGAGATGTGGTGACTCCAGGATTTAGTTCCATCTTTAAGTCCCTCCATAGTCAAAGTGTGTCCCTGGTTCAACATCTTTTCAACCTGTCTGGTTTCCGGAAAAAAACATGACTGTGAATTCTACTGCCCTGGATAAGCTGCCCGTAGACCTTGAGGTTCAAAAGCTGCCGCGACATGTGGCCGTGATTATGGATGGAAATGGTCGCTGGGCACAGCAACAGGGGTTGCCCCGCTTTATCGGCCATCGACGCGGGGTGGATGCGCTCAAGGCCCTGCTGCGCTGCTGTAAAGACTGGGGAATCGGGGCCTTAACGGCCTATGCGTTCTCCACCGAAAACTGGCGACGCCCCATGCCCGAGGTGGAATTTTTGATGACGCTGTTTGAGCGGGTGTTGCGGCGAGAACTTCAGGAGATGGTGGAGGAGGGGGTCCAAATTCGGTTTGTTGGAGATTTGCAGGCTCTGCCCGATACGCTGCAGCGCGAGATTAATCGGGCCATGGAAGCCACTCAAATGAATCGGGACATTCAGTTTGTGGTGGCAACCAACTACGGTGGACGAACAGAAATTGTTCAGGCCTGCCGGGCGATTGCTCAGGCTGTCAAGGCAGGTCGCCTGGCAGCAGAGGAGATTGATGAATCTATCTTTGAGCAGTACCTGTATACAGCAGGTATTGGAGATCCAGATTTACTCATTCGCACCAGCGGAGAAATGCGAGTTAGCAATTTCTTGCTCTGGCAAATGGCCTACGCGGAACTGTACGTGACCAATACTCTTTGGCCAGATTTTAATCGGCAGGAGTTTCACCGTGCTCTGGTGTCCTATCAGCAGCGACAACGGCGGTTTGGCAAGCTTTAGGGGCAATTTTTAGGGAGGACGGAGGGACAAGACGGGGGTCTGACCTCGCTAAGGCCCCATGAAAATTGCGGCATCGAGATCCTGACGGCTCAGCGAATATTTAAAGGTTCGCTTGATGGGATGGTCGGGATCTTGCTTAAGGTAATAAACCACAGTGAGATCTTCGATATCTAAATTCAGCTCTGCCCGCCATTGTGGGTGCTCCAGGTGCCAGAGATGGGGAAGCTGACGATCTTGACTGCATCCATGATCGGACAGCCACAGTTCAATGGCAGGAAGCGGATGGTTATATAAGGGCGTATCGGATGATGGGAGCGTAGGAGTCATGGGAGGCGGTGTTGCAAATCGAGTCGATAAGGAAACCTAACCGGAAGCCGAAGATCGCTGCAGGTTTAAGGGATGTAAAAGGTGAGGAGCCGGGCGGGTAGAAAACTGGCTCTGGGCTTGAGTCGGGGATCGAGGTTGACTGTCGGGCAGAGGAACCGTGATCTGTTGAGCAGTGACCTGCGGTTTTTTCGCAGCCTCCTGGGGCAGCGCCTGAATCAGGACCTCCCCCCGAGAAATTCCCACCACAATGGCTAATAGCAGACAGCCCACAAAGGTCAGTCCAAGAATGAAGAGGGCAAAAATTTCACCTGGGGAGAGGGGGCGATCGCGGGCCTCTAGGAAGGCAGAATTAGATCCCGTGCGCGGTGGGGGGTCCTGGGATCGGCTAGGAGGGGGATTTGGAGAAGCTGCAGCCTGTAGATTCAGATCGTAGAGCATCCGCTTTTTTTGATCTCGCAGATGATCGTAGGCCTGGTTGAGCACCTGAAATTTTACCGCAGCCTCACGGGGGTCCAAGGGGGTGGTATCAGGATGGTACTGTTTGCTCTTGCGCCGATAGGCCGAACGAATTTGCTCCTGAGTTGCTTGGGTTGAAACTCCCAGGATGTCGTAGTAGGAATTTTCTGGATTCAATCCATTCCCCACTGGCTCAGCCTGTTTTTCTGGATTAGAGGACACGCCCACCTCTGGACAGCCAAACCAACCTTGCTATTGTGACACAATGGTTTGCCTTCTGATAAAACCTGTGCCATGAGGATGGCTGTGGGCAGACTGGGAATCCCCGCCGCTTCGGGCCGGGGAGGATGTCAACCCCTAGGGAAACTTGCCTTGACGAACATCTTGACTGTAAGCCTGCACCGCTTCTTGAACCTTGGAACGCAAGTTCAGGTAGGGGGGAGCAAAGGGAGGCTGTTTGGAGGTTAGCCCCAACAGGTCTGCGGTGACTAAAATTTGGCCATCGCAGGCAGGCCCCGCGCCAATGCCGATGGTGGGGATGGTTAGAGATTGGGTTACTTGAGCGGCCACATCCTTAGGGATATGCTCAAGCACAATGGAGAAGGCGCCAGCGGACTCGAGCGCCCTTGCCTGTGTCAGGATCTGCTCCGCTGCTTCCGGCGTTTTTCCCTGCTGCCGATATCCCAACTGATGGACAGACTGGGGGGTTAAACCCAGATGCCCCATCACCGGAATCCCTCGCTGGACCAGGAACGAGACGGTGTCCACCATGGCAGAGTATCCCCCCTCAAGTTTGACGGCTTGGGCTTGGGTTTCTTGAATGATCCGCCCGGCCACCTGGAAGGCCACCTGAGGACTCTCTTGATAGCTCAGAAACGGAAGATCACACACTAATAACGCCTGCTGCACTCCCCGACTCACGGCTTGGGCATGGTGCAACATGGTCTCTAGCGTCATGGGCAAGGTTGTGGGGTGCCCCAGGGCTACCATGGCCAGAGAATCTCCCACCAGCACCACATCCACACCGGCTTGATCGATTAACTCTGCAAACAAATAGTCCCAGGCCGTAAGCGCCACAATGGGCTCAGCGTTACGCTTCTTCTTTTGGAGAGTATGAACGGTAACTTTCATAAAGCGGGTAACGCGATTCGAACGCGCGACATTCACCTTGGCAAGGTGACGCTCTACCACTGAGCTATACCCGCAACGTCTAATAGCTTCTCAAAAGATGGGGCCACTGTCAACAATCTAGTAAAGTTTCAATCGAGATTCCGGCGTCTTTCCAACGGTGACAGATTGGGTATCCCCTGAAACAGCCTTTGAGCCAGATGCGATGGTGCGGGCCAGCTGGTTCAGGGGGATCGGGAGATCTAGATCAAGCCTGATTAAGCTTGGGGAAGGGTTTTCATTAAGCTGGCCATTTCCAGGGCATTCATGGCGTAATCCCAGCCTTTGTTGCTCTTGATGCCAGCGCGTTCCAGGGCCTGCTGCATTGTGTCAACCGTTAACACTCCAAAGATGATCGGCACCCCTGTTTGCAGCCCGGTTGCCGCAATTCCCTTGGCTACCTCCCCCGCAACATAGTCAAAGTGGGGGGTATGACCTTTGATCACAGCACCGATGCAGATAATGGCATCGTAGCGTCTGGTTTGAGCCAGAGTTTTGGCAACCAGGGGAATCTCAAAGCTTCCCGGAACCCACACATAGTCCACCTGCGAATCCTCAGGGTCAACCGTTACCCCATGGCGCTGCAAACAGTCCCGACAGCCTTCCAGGAGCTTTAGGGAAACCAGATCGTTAAACCGACCAATGACAATGGCAAAGCGAAAGTCCTGAGGATTGACAAAGCTTCCTTCAAATGTGGCCATGAAACTTAAGAGTTACGAGAGGACTGGAGTTTACCTCACCCTATGCTATCTCGCTCTGGGTCGGCATCGTGCTACAGCACGGTTGCCGCCAAAAAAAGATCCCAAAAAAAAGCCGCCCATTGCGACTGGTGTGGAGTAAGACCCTCCGTGGAGCCGTCTTCTCAGGGGGCAGGGGCTTGGGGGGACAGCTCTAGCTATCCCCAAGTTCTGTGCGATCCAAGTTCTGTGCGATCCAAGTTCTGTGCGATCCAAGCCCTGCGCGACCCGAGAGGTCCACTTCGGGCTAGACTGGCTAGACCACAAAGGAATTTAAGAAGGCCACGGCTAGAACCAGACCAATCCAGGCAATGGACCCAACCCAGATCAGCTGCCGAGAGCGATCCCAATCTTGACCTGAGGCATAGGCAACTGGAACCCCAACGGCCATGACAAAGGACAATAGAACCAACGCAAGTAGGGCAAGATCAAAAATAAATACCATTGTTTTCTCCCAATGCTGGACCAGTCTTGATTTGAAGAAAGCGCAATATAATTACAGCGACTGCTTTTGTTATATGTTGAGCGACCGTGATTATATTACCGCAAAGGGGGCACAGCGTTGCATTCGTTGTCTGAACTGGTTTTGTGTCATCGTACAGCGGACTTTGATGCGCTGGGGGCGGCGGTGGGCCTGGCCAGACTGAGACCTGGGACCCGCATTGTGCTTTGCGGTGGCGCCCATCCGGCGGTGCGGAATTTTTTGGCCCTTTACCGAGATGAGTTTCCCTTAATCGAGCGTCGTTCTGTCACGGTGGAGGCGATTCGGCGAATCACGGTGGTGGATACCCAGCGACGGGAGCAGTTGGGACCGGCCCAGGGCTGGCTTGATTTACCGCAGGTGCAGGTTGAGGTTTGGGACCATCACGTCAGTAATGATGCAGATATCAAGACCGATAACCTGCGGGTGGAGGCCGTCGGGGCTACGACTACATTGATGGTGGAGCAATGTCAGCAGCAGCATCTTCCTCTCTCGGTGGCGGATTTAACGGTGATGGCCCTGGGCATTCACGTGGATACTGGGTCCTTAACTTATGAGGGGGCAACGGTGCGAGACGCTAGAGCCCTGGCCTGGCTCATGGCTCAAGGGGCGAATCAGCGGGCGATCGCAGACTACATCGAGCCAGGCTTTTCAACGGAGCTACAGGATTTGCTGGCAGAGGTGCTGCAAAAACTGCAAACGGTGGTAGTTCGGGGGTATCGCCTGGGCTGGGTGCTGGTTCAAACGTCTTACTATGTTCCTGGTCTGTCCAGTTTGGCGTCCCAGCTGACAACCCTCAGTGAGAGTGATGCCATTTTACTGGGGCATATCTATCGCACTCACGGCGAAGGCCCGCCGCGACTCACGGTCATTGCCCGAGCCAGGGCGGACGGCATTGATGTCGCTCAAGTTTTGCAGCCCTTGGGGGGCGGCGGCCATGCCCATGCCGCTGCGGTTACTCTCAAAACGGAGGATCCTCGCGCGGCCCTGGATCAAATGGTGACCTCGCTCCGTCAATCCCTGCCTATTCCTCCCACGGCGCGAGATCTGATGTCTTCTCCGGTCAGAACCCTTCGCCCTGAGGCTACTATTAATCAAGCCCGCCGAATTTTGTTACGCTACGGACATTCTGGTCTGTCGGTGGTGAATCCCTCCGGAGATCTAGTCGGCATTATCTCTCGACGGGATCTTGATATTGCCCTGCACCATGGATTTGGGCATGCTCCGGTTAAAGGCTACATGAAAAGTCCGGTGAAAACAATTCATCCAGATACGGCTTTGCCCGAGATTGAAGCGTTGATGGTGAACTACGATATTGGTCGCCTGCCCGTCGTCGATGGCGGGCAGATCCTTGGAATCGTTACGCGCACGGATATTTTGCGGCAGATCCACCAGCTAAAAAGACCCCAGGCAGGCCAGGCCAGCATCACAAAAACCTCGATTCGATCCCTCCTGGAGAGCACACTCCCGCCCCCCCTCAAGGGGCTCTTGAAAATTGCGGCCCAGCAAGCCGAGGCCCGCGGCTGGCAGCTGTATTTGGTGGGAGGAGCGGTGCGCGATCTTTTGCTTGCCCAATCTCAGGTTCATTTCCGCGAGTTTGACCTAGTGGTGGATAGCGGGGGAACTTCGGATCTTCAGGGGGCAGGAGGGGAACTGGCTCGATCCATTGCCGAAGACTTTCCCGAGGCTCAGCTGCAAATTTATGGGGAGTTTCAAACGGCAGCTTTAATCTGGCATGACGAGAGCCATCTGGGTCCTTTTTCGATGGATATTGCCACGGCGCGCAGCGAGTTTTATCCCTATCCGGCGGCCAATCCGGAGATATCCGTTAGCTCCATTCGTCAAGATCTCTATCGACGCGACTTCTCTATCAATGCTTTGGCCGTTAGGCTCACCGGCCACCAAAATTCGCCCCAGCAGCGGGGCGAACTGCTCGATTTTTTTGGAGGTGTGGAAGACCTTGAACAAAAGTTGATTCGGGTTCTACATCCCAACAGCTTTATCGAAGATCCCACCCGCATCTTCCGAGCCATTCGCTTTGCCAGTCGGCTGGGCTTTTCCCTGGACGAGCAGACAAAAATTTATCTTCAAACTGCGATCGCCAGCGGCATTTATCAGCAAACTGAGGGGAACCACCATAAAGCCCCCGCCCTTCAAAGTCGACTGCGCAACGAGCTCAAGTACATTGTTCAAGAGGTGCACTGGTTAAGGGCGCTTGCGCTCATTCAGGATCTTGGTGCTTGGTGCTGTATTCATCCTGATCTGGCAATGCCGCCCTCAAGCTTGCGAGCCATTAAAATGGCGGCGCGTTGGCTAGAGGCCCTCAACCCTGAGCCAGGGGATCGGCGCTGGCCCATCATTCTGGAGGTGCTGCTGCTGCAGCTTCCCGAGTCGGCACGGCTCAAAGTTGCCCAGAAGTTGCAGCTACCGGAGGGAAGTCAGATGCGCCTGGGGCAATTTCAGGCATTGGTGCAGCGGTGCTCCGATCAACTCCAGGGCCATCCATCCCCCAGTCGGGTCGTGAAAACATTGCGCCCCTATTCCCCTGAACTCATCATTCTTGGTGCCGTGTGTGTCTCAGTTTCAGTGCGCGCGATCCTTTGGCGCTATCTTCAAATTTGGCAGCACGTCCAGCCCATGATTAATGGCGCAACCCTGATTGAAATGGGCTACAGGCCCGGCAAAAAATTTCGCGCCATGCTGGACTTTATCTTAGATGCAACCCTTGATGGCCAGGTGAGCGATCCCGCTTCTGCCCAGCAGATGGTGCGCCAGCGCTTTGACTGAGAAAACCCCGTTGGAAACTCGCACCGCCGGCACCGATCCCCACGGCGATCGCCATCGCGATCGCCACTGACATCGCCCCTTAAAGGCGCTCAACTACCGAGATGCCAAGCAAGGACAGCCCAAGTTTGATAGTTCGCGCCGTGAGATCGCAAAGCAGCAAACGGGAGGCTTTGACTGAGTCCTCAGCCGATAGCACCGGGCAGCGATCGTAGAACTGGTTGAACTTTTGACTGAGCTCGAATAAATACTGACACAGCCGGTTTGGCATGAGATCCTGCGCCACCGTTTTTAAGGTGTCCTGCAGCTGGAGCAGATGTTTGGCCAGGATCAGCTCCGTTTCATCGGTGAGCACTATGGACAGTTGCGATCGCAGATTGCTCAGATCAATATTACCCTTGCGGCTAATGCCCTGTACCCGCACGTAGGCATAAATCATGTAGGGAGCCGTGTTACCCTGCAGCGCCAGCATTTTATCGTAGCTAAAGATGTAATTACTGGTGCGGTTTTGGCTGAGGTCCGCATATTTTACGGCTCCGAGACCCATGACCTGGGCCACCTGATTAATAAAAGCCTCCGACTCCTGGCGATCATCGGTTCGTAGGCGTTCCAGGAAATCGGCCCTGGCTCTTTCCACCGCTTCATCCAGCAGATCCCGCAGCCGAATGGTTTCGCCGGATCGTGTCTTTAGCTTTTTGCCGTCTTCTCCCTGGACCAGACCGAAGGGGACATGAACGACCTCAACGGTGTCAGGAATGAGTTTAGCGCGGCGAGCAACTTGAAAGACTTGGGCAAAATGGTTGGCCTGTCCAGCATCGGTCACGTAAATAATGCGATCGGCCCCATCATCTTGAATGCGATACTGCAGCGCAGCTAGATCCGTCGTGGCATAGTTATAGCCTCCATCGGATTTCTGCACGATCAGCGGCTGCGAATTCCCGGCTTTATTCTGGAAACCTTCTAAAAAGACGCACTGGGCCCCTTGGTCCTCCACCAGTAGTTGTTGCTGACGCAGCAACTCAACCAGGTTGGGGAGCAGGGGATTGTAAAACGACTCTCCCCGCTCTTGCAACTTGATATCTAGACGCTGATAGATTTTGTCAAACTCACGGCGAGATTGGTCACACAGAATGGTCCAGGCCCGCAGGGTGTCCCGTTCACCAGCCTGGAGCTTAACCACCTCCTCCCGAGCCGCCTCGCGAAAGGCCTCATCGCGATCAAACCGCTCCTTCGCGCGCTTATAGAAGGTGACCAGATCGCCAAGATCAACGGCATCGGCCTGGATTAACGCCTCAGGACAGGCTTCCCGCAGATAGGTGATCAGCATGCCAAACTGAGTACCCCAGTCACCCACATGGTTCAGGCGCAGTACTTCATGACCTAAAAACTCAAGGACCCGCGCAATGGAATCGCCAATGATGGTAGATCGCAAATGCCCAACGTGCATCTCCTTGGCGATATTGGGACTTGAAAAGTCAACGATGATTTTCTGGGGATCCGAGACCGAGTCAATGCCCAGTCTGGGATGCTGCTGAAGCTGCTGAAGCTGCTGGGCGAGAAACTCAGGCGTGAGCTTAAAGTTAATAAACCCAGGGCCGGCAATGGTGGGGGCCTCGCTGAGGTGGTCTACGGCCAAATGGTCTACAATTTGGGCTGCGATCGCTCTTGGGGCCTGCTTTAGCGGTTTTGCTAAGGATAGGGCCACATTTGCCTGGTAATCTCCGAACTTAGGCTGATTGGTGGGCATCAAAAGCGGGTCCGTCTCTTGAAAGGACGGGCCAAAGGCAGCAACGAGGGCCTCACGGCACTGAGCCGTGAGGAGTTCAGAAACGGACTGCATAGAGCGGATGGAGGGAACAGGATAGAGGGGATCTAGCGCCGACGAGTCTCTCTTTTTTCATCCTCTCGCCGACGCCGGTCACGCCATTCAACAAAGGTTAGATATACGATGCCGAGGGTGATGAACAGCAGCATCGCAAAGGAAAGCGTCGCTAAAACACTGGTCAATGAAGGAGTCACGGCCCACCCTTACATGCCGTGGCGTGCCCAAACCACCATGGCAATGGAATAGGTAAACAATGTGAGCACAGCCACCCAGCCAAAACTTAAAATATCCATCGTGTTGAATCCAACCCTAAAGAACGCTAGCGCCTATTCTATCAGGTTCAGCTTCCCTCTCGGGGCATTCCTAAATTAAGCCAAAGCGCTTGCTTCGTTTTCCATTGGGCAAGATAGTAGACCAGTTGGTGCGGGCTAGGGCCAGTTGCTGCTCGGAGACCTTCGCTCCCGTCAAGTTGGCACCACAGAGATTAGCTCCGCGCAGATTGGCATTGTTGAGATAGGCCAGGCTTAAATCAGCGCCTCGCAGATCGGCCCCCTCCAGATCGGCATAGCTGAGATAGGCTTGGACCAGCTTGGTTTTGTTCAGCACCGCGCCGGTAAGGGTGGCCCGTCCAAGCTGGGCATTATTGAGATCGCTCTCCTGGAAGTTGGCCTGGATGAGCTTTGCTTCCTGGAAGTTGACATTGCGCAGTTGACATTTGCGCAGCTGGATATGGCTCATGTCGCAGCCCGAAAAATCGCGCTCTCCCCTGCCGTAGGCCATCATCAGGGACTTAGCATTGATTTTCTTAGGGCGAGGGCGCGATCGCTGCGCTGGGGCTGAGACGGCCTTTCCCATCCGGGCTGCGGCATAGTTCGATCCTTGATTCATGCGCACCATTCCGGAATCGTGGGCAGTGCCCAGGCGATTTTGTTGGGCTCGAATTTTGGCCGCCAAGCGTGCAGAGGGGGAGGCCTTGGCCTCACGACTGCCGCCCGATCGCAGGCCCCCTGTGGTCAGGTTGCCGCTTGTGAGAGAGTCCACCAAATTGAGGGACTGACTCTGCTTGAGAGCGCCCAAGGCTTGCAGGGCTTCAGTGGCGCTGGAATAGCGATCTCGGACTGAAATCGCCATCATGTTCCCTAGGAGACGGGAAAATTCATCGCTGACATAAATACAGCTTTGCCAATCGAGTTCGCCGGTTTGAGAGTTGTAGTTCAGCTCCTTAGGAGACTTCCCCGTGAGCAGGTACAGGCAGGTGACGCCCAAACTGTAGATATCGCTGGAGTAAATCGGCCGCATGGCCATCTGCTCCGGGGGCGCAAAGCCTGGGGTGCCAACCGCGAAGGACGTGAGCGCCGTATTGTCGTCTCCTGAGTTGATCGCCACTTGACTCACCTGATCCTTGACTGCCCCAAAGTCAATCAGCACCAGCTTACTATCGATCTCGCGGCGAATGATGTTTGCAGGTTTGATATCGCGGTGGATCACCTGACTTTGGTGGAGATAGTTCAAGATGGGCAGGACTTCCTCCAGCACCTGCTTCACCTTGTCCTCCTCAAAGGGACCGGCGCGCCGCACCTCCTGCTGCAAGGTGGCACCGGCGATATATTCCTGAATCAGGTAGAACTCTTGATCTGCTTCGAAATAATCCAACAGCCGCGGCAACTGGGGATGATTTCCCACTTTCCCCAGGGTAGAGGCCTCTCTCTGAAATAGCTCCCGCGACATCTCTAGAATATGGGGAGCCGAGAGCACCGGACGCAGCTGCTTAATGACACAGCTTGGCTGACCCGGTAGGCTTTCATCAATGGCGAGAAAGGTTGTGGCAAATCCCCCGCGCCCCAAAATCCGACTGGCCCGATATCGGTCGTTCATGATTAACGGGCTTCCACAGGTCTGACAAGTTACATCCTGAGGAAGATTGTTGGGATTGGTACAAGCAGGATTTAAGCAGTAGCTCATGCCGATGAATTCAAGAGGAGGGGGCGCAAACAATCAAGGAGTCTGAAGTTAGTCTTCCCGATTTTCAATGAGTTTGTGCTCAGCTCAAGGGGCACCTCTCTGAGTTTCCCACAAACTTGCGAAGCATTTTCTCTCCTTTTCTCGCCAACGAACTCTCCATAAAGAACGATTTTGAAGAGGATCTGCAGCCTTGCTCTCGTTAAATCTTAACGGCCTCTGGTCCATACTAACGCCAGGTGTATTCCTCAGGGATGCGGAGAACTTCCCCCCCTGTCGTAACGCGATATGACCCTTGACTTTCCTTTCACAGCCGCTGCTGCCATTCCATGAAGGTTATCCAAGCCAATACTGTCCGTCTTGTGGTCAAGGAAAACCTTCTAGGCCTGCGCTTAATCAGTGCCTGCACCACCTTGATCGGATTCTATATTTTTATCTCCTTCGAACCGCCGGTGGACCTGTTTGGCGGACTGTGCATTGCGATCGCCAGCTTGATTAACGTCCTTAGTCCCAATGAGATTTGCACCTTTGATAAAACCTTAGACTGCCTCACGCTCCACCAGATTCGCGGCCTGAAGCAGCGTACGAAGCACTACCCCATCAGCCAGATTCGAGAACTCTCACTCCAAAAAGTTCAAATCTTTGGAACCGCATTCTATCAAATTCAGCTCCAGTTCACCTCTGGAGAAGTACTTCCCCTGACGCAATCCATGACCACCGACTGCAAACGCCCCAGGGAAGCGCTTGAAAACATTCAAAAATTTCTGATCTGCTCAACGAGAGCTAGCTTAAAGTCTTAAACTCCCCAGGTAGGATTCGAACCTACGACCAATCGGTTAACAGCCGACCGCTCTACCACTGAGCTACTGAGGAACGTGCATTAAATAGTAACGATAAATAGATTCGTTTGGCAAGCCAATCTAGGTTTTTTTTCGGAACCGAGGTTTGCCACAGGCCTCAGAAGTCGCAAATTTTGCCTGGGATCCCTCTCTCCCCGCTAATGGGGGAAGATTCAGGCCGAAAGCTGTAAACCGAAGTCGTTACTCCAGGAATCGAGGAATTGTTTCAATAAATAACTCAACGTGTGGATTTTTGTAAAGAAAAATGTTGAAAAATCTAGCATTTTCAGCTCGGCCTCCGTCAAAATAGGGAGAGGATGCGTATAATTTGGGCAGACCTGTCGGTGCGCAATTTCCTATCGTTGCCTTGAATTGTAGAGTTTATAACGTAAGTTACAGAAAACGCATTATAGAAACAGCCCGTTCAGCAGCATTGGATTTTTTTAAATGAAACCTCGCATTCTAGTGATTGATGACGATCCGGCAATTGCTGAGTTAGTCGCCATAAATTTAGAAATGGAGGGTTACGAGGTGACTCCTGTCATCGATGGAATTAAAGGACAAGCCCTAGCGGTTCAGCTGGTTCCTGATCTGGTGATCCTGGATTTGATGTTGCCCAAGGTGGATGGGTTTACCATCTGTCAGCGCCTGCGTCGAGATGAGCGCACGGCAGACATTCCTATTTTGATGTTGACGGCCCTGAATCAAACCCATGACAAGGTGGAGGGGTTTAATGCGGGGGCGGATGACTACCTGACAAAACCCTTTGAAATTGAAGAAATGCTGGTGCGAGTCCGGGCGCTGCTGCGCCGGACCAACCGCATTCCCCAATCGGCTCGGCACAGCGAAATTCTGAGCTATGGTCCCTTGACCCTGGTCCCAGAGCGGTTTGAGGTGCTCTGGAGCGAGTCTGTGATTAAGCTGACGAGATTAGAATTTGAGCTGCTTCACTGTTTGCTGCAGCGTCACGGTCAAACGGTGTCGCCCAGTGAAATATTGCAAGAGGTTTGGGGCTACGATCCCGATGATGATATTGAAACCATCCGGGTCCACGTGCGCCATTTGCGTACAAAGCTAGAGCCGGACCCGCGTCACCCTCAGTACATTAAAACGGTCTATGGGGCAGGCTACTGCCTGGAGTTGCCCAGCACCGCCCTCTCAGCCGATGAGGAGGAATCCTCTGGGCAAGAGGGATCCCCCCTGGAGCTGATTAAGGATCTTGAAGCCAGCTAGTCCTCCTCTGTTAACGTTTCCGCTCCTAGGGGTTCGCTAATGGGAAATCGTTCCATCAGGTACTTAGCGCGCTTGGCGTTCTGACGCAGGGATGGGGGGAGGGCAGAGATATGAATAATTTGGGAAAGGATATCCAGGGTTCTGCGAATCAGTCGAACAATGTCTCCTTCGTCGAGGGGGGTTGATTGGGTCATTTCATCCCAGCCTGCCTCCAAGGCCCAATTTTCAATCAAATCCAGCTGATCCTTTTCCAGGTAGACCGGAAATGAAATGGCTTGACGGTACTGTGCCTGAATGAGCTGACGCTTGAGGGGACGTAGTGCTTGCAGGGTCTGCGCCACGGTTGGGGAAATTCCTCCAGGAACGCTTGAGTCTGGGCGGCTGTACTCGGAGCTGACCGCCGCCACTACTGCCGCCAAATGGTGTGGTGCCAGGTGATCACACAGCCCTGAGGCGAAAACCAAGGCCAGCCAGAGTTCGTTTTCCCCGCGGAATTGGGCCGCAATTTGTCCTAAGGGGGAGATTGCCTCCCCTGCCATGGCATCAAAGGATTGCAGAACCGTCACCAAGGCCAGGAATTCTCGCCAGCGAGCGCTGGTTTGCTGATGAAGTTTCTGCTGACGGTCCTCAAGATCGCGTTTGAGGGTTATTAATCGCCGCTCTTGGCGCAGTAGACGCTGGTGCTGGCGATGATAGGCATGGGCCGGGTGCTGCTGCAGGTCCAAGGCTAACCGCTGCACCCGTTGAAACTGAGTTTTGACTTCTGCTGCGGGCTGCCAGTGATCAAGATCAGGAATTTGGGCGGCAAGGGCTTGGGTTTCAGGGGTGGACTGAGCGCTTTTGCCAGGTTTGGGAACCAGTTTTGGAGGAGGGGCCGGAAGCTTGCTGGGCAAGGCCT
Source organism: Lyngbya confervoides BDU141951 (assembly GCF_000817775.3). Taxonomy (GTDB): domain Bacteria; phylum Cyanobacteriota; class Cyanobacteriia; order Thermosynechococcales; family Thermosynechococcaceae; genus Lyngbya; species Lyngbya confervoides. Next base: position 25,486 of record NZ_JTHE03000034.1, on the reverse strand, counting down.
CTAACCGATGGGGCGTGCAGGCCACAATGTGGGGCCCTCCCAGGACGTACCAGTGATTATCCTGGCCAAAGCAAAGCCAATAGGGCCGCTGGCCCGAACTGGGCAGCTGGCGAACTACGCAGGCTGGGAGGGGTGGATCAATGCCCGCTGACTCTAAGGAAAGGAATGTTTCGGGGATGGAGGATCGTCGGCCTTGGACCCTGGAGCTGATTCCCACGACTGCTCCTGGATCAAGGTGATCCACCTGGGTTTGGAGTTCCTGCGATCGCGTTTCTTCCGCCTGCAGGTGCAGGGTTTTGAGCAGCTTTTGTTCTACTTGCAGACGCTGTTGCAGTTTTTGATAGTGGTGAATTTCCCCAAAGTCGAAGGTGGCCGTTTGCTGGTGGAGCTGTTGATAGTCCTGCTCTAGGGTCTGAATGGCCTGGTGCTGAGGTTCCAGGGTTTTAAGGGACAGATATTGCCCAAAGCTTTTCTCAATTAAGGCCTGGCATTCTGAGAAGGTGTGAGTTTGGAGCAAATTGAGCACCATGCCGTAGCTGGGCGTGAACTGACTCACTAGCGGATCTGGATCCGCCGTTGCCAGGTAAGCCGCCTCCGGTGCGCCCTCAAAGGCGGTTTGCAGGGTAATCACATGGCCAATCTCGTCCATGCCTCGCCGTCCGGCTCTACCAGACATTTGCAGGAACTCAGAGGCGTTGAGGAGGCGGTGACCCAGATCGGTCCGTTTAGACAGGCTAGAGATGATTGTGGTTCTGGCTGGCATATTGATTCCAGCGGCTAATGTCTCTGTGGCAAAGACAATTTTAATCAGCCCTAGCTGAAATAATTCTTCGACGAACCCCTTCCACAGGGGCAACAGGCCCGCATGATGACTGGCAATCCCCAGCTGGAGCGCTGAAATTTGCTCTGGTTTGGCAAAGTTTGGAAAGGCCTCCCACTTTTGCTGAATGCGGCGGTTAATTTCCTGGGCCTGGGTTTCGGTCACCAGGGATCGCGACCCTAGCTGATCGATGGCTTGCTCGCAGCGCCGTCGGCTAAAGATGAAATAAATGGCTGGCAACAGATCGCGATCGCTCAGATGTTTGACCACGGCCGGAAGGCTAGGCACTTCGCTGCGTTTCTGCTTTCGTGTTTGCGCTCGTCGGCTTTGAATCTTAAGCTTGGGGTTGAGTTTGGGCTGCTGGGGATGCAGCAAGGGAAAAAATCCCCGCCCGTTAATAAAGTGAAACCGCAGCGGCACAGGTCGGGAGTCAGACTGAATGAGTCGGGTTGGGCCATGTACCCACTCAATCCAATCGGTAAGTTCATGGGCATTGGCAATGGTGGCTGAGAGGGCAATTAGCTGAATGTGCGCCGGACAGTAAATAATCGACTCTTCCCAAACGGTTCCCCGCTGGCGATCGTTCATGTAGTGGCATTCATCTAGCACCACCGCCGCCACATCGCTTAGGGAAGCACTAACGTCTTTTAAAAGGGTGCCGTAGAGAATATTTCGAAAAATTTCCGTGGTCATCACCAGAATAGGGGCTTCCCGGTGAATGGAGACATCCCCCGTGAGCAACCCCACTTGATCGGGACCAAACTGGGTTTGAAAATCCCGAAATTTTTGATTGGATAGGGCCTTCAGGGGGGTTGTGTAGTAAACCCGCTTCCGCTGGTTGCGGGCGCGATGGATTGCATATTCCCCAATTAAGGTCTTGCCCGATCCCGTGGGTGCCGATACCACCACGGACTGGCCCTGATTCAGGGCCGCGATCGCCTGCTGTTGAAACTCGTCTAGCGCAAATGGGTAGAGTTCGCTTAAATCCAGCAATTGGGATAATCCATCCACGCGCCTATCCTAAAGCAGCCGAGAGGTAAGAGGAGGTCCCTTCCACCAGAGCAATGACCTTCTCGTAGGCCATGCGGGTGGGGCCGATGACCCCCACATAGCCCCAAGCTGAATCACGATGCTGATAGGAAGTGGAAACCAGGGTGCAAGATTGAATGGGTTCCAAGGAATGCTCAGTCCCAATTTTAATGTTGACCTTAGAGAGATCACCCGCCTCCTCAAGGGGAAGGTGCACGCGATGAGTGTCCCACATCAGCGGCCAGAGTAGGGCATTGTCTGCCTCTAGCAAATCAATCAGGGTATGGGCCTGTTTCAGTTCAGTAAACTCAGGCTGGCGCAGCACCTCCGATAGCCCCCCAAAGAGTACTGGCGCTACGGGATCGGGCTCAACGCGAGAGACAATTTTCTGACAGATATGGTGCACCAAACTAGAATAGTGCTGAAATTCTTGTCCGAGCTCTTGCCAGTCCAGGGTTTGTAGATCGCGGACGGTACAGCCCGTAATGTGATGGTTGAGAAAATTTGTCAGAATAGAGAGCTCCTGTTCAAGACTCTCGCGCTCCAGCGGCGGATCGGCGGATAGCTCGGGTAAATCCAATAGTGTTGACTGGGTTTGATAGTCATGGGTGACCAGGATTAGCATAGCCTTATGGGGCTCAATCAACACCAATTGAACGTGACGTAGGGTGATTTGGGGCGATTGTGGCAGCGTTACCAAGGCTAGACATCCGCTGAGCTGCGCAAGAATCTGTGCAGCATGGCGTAGCAACGTCTCCAGGCTGACCCGCTGGGGAGACAGCCGCTCTGACAAAAGTTGGGCGATGTGGGCCGCAATTTTATGGGAGGGCGTAATGAGCCTGTCAACGTAGAGGCGATAGCCGGAATCTGAGGGAACCCGCCCCGCTGAGGTGTGAGGCTGAAATAACAAACCGGACTTTTCCAGTCCGCCCATTACATTGCGAATCGTTGCTGGGCTAATCGGCAGTTCGTACTCCTGGGCCAAAGCCTTAGACCCGACTGGCTCAGCCGTTGAAATGTAGTGATCAACGGTGGCCCACAAAATATGTGCTTGACGTTGGGTGAGGTGAAAGGTCATTGGCAAACTCCAGAATCAACAAGGAGGAATCAACACCTTAATAGCGGGGAACAGACGGATCGACGCAACGGGAATAGGCATCAATCCCCCCCCCAATGTTTATGACCTGGGTAAATCCTTGGTGGATGAGCCAAGCACACATTTGTGCCGAACGCATGCCGTGATGGCACAGGACGTAAGTCTCAGCCCGGGGATCAAGGGTCTCTAGAATTGTATTCTGCCAGAGTTGATATTGACTTAAGGGAAAATTTTGAAACCCCTGGAGTGCAGCTACATTGATCTCCTGCGGTTCCCTCACATCGATTAGCTGAAGCGAACTGCCCCCGGCATGGAGACGGGATTGAAAGGCTTCAACGGTAATTTCGGGAATATCAGAGGCGGACACGGTAGACCTGTTCAGTATCAGTGAGACATCAGTGAGACAACAATGGCAAAAGCTGTCTATCCTAAGTAAAACGACTAGATCGATCAAACGTCTAACTACGCCTGATTCAGTCGGTTCCACTGAGGAGGTTGAGTTTGAGAGCTATTTTAACGATTGCACCGCCTTGTGTCATCGCGGATCTCACAATTGTAAAGTAAATGTTAAATGACTATCTCCATGCCGCCATGCAGCGCGCTCAGTACCAAATTTGCGGGGAGGAGGAAGGAGTCCGTGGTGAAATTCCTGGCTTTGACAAGGTCACAGCCTACAGTGATACTTTGGAAACCTGTCAGAAAGAGCTTTTGGAAGCCCTGGAGGAGTGGGTTTTCTTTCGTTTCTCTCGGAAACTACCGCTGCCCGTTTTAGACGGGATTGAACTGGCTCACTACGAGGTCCACTAGGGCGGTGAATCTAGGCCGTGACGTTCAAGGTGGCTAGGGTGAGGCCATTCCGGGCCGGGCCGATCTCGGACCCCATCGTGACGAAGCCCTTGGGTGCTGGACTATTAAAATGCTGATCTCCGAAGTTCTCAACCATTTACACCATCAGCTTGGGGGATTCCCCAGCGCGGCGGGAGACCACCTCTGGACCCTGGATGTATCCTCAGATAGCTGGATGATCCAGGTCTCGGAGGATACTCAATGGCTTCGGATCCAGGTGCCGATTGCCACGGCTTCCCAGGCTAAACCCTTCCTGCGTGATCTGATGGAGTTTAATTTCGAGCTAACGGGCTTAGTGCGATACGCCCTCTCCAATCAGGTGCTCTGGTGTACCTTTCACCATTCCTTGGCCACTCTTCAGGAAACGGACCTGGCCGTTGGGGTGAAATGTTTGCTAGATCTCAAGCGGCAGGGATTATCTGGCTGTTTTGAGGCCCATGTGGACCAGCAGGTGCGCTTAATTATTGCGGCTTCCAAAGGTCAGGGCCTAACCCTCGAAGCCACTTTAAAGAATCTGGAGCGGTTGTACCGGGAAGGGATTATTGGCGATCTCAATGATCCTGGCGATACCATACAGCAAACCCTTTCCCGCTGGCGCGAACGCCTATCGCGTCTTTGGCCGGAGGTTGAGGCGGCAGCAACGGTTCGACCTGAGATCTAACGTAATGTCCTCTGGGGATAGCAGCCTTGGCCGGACAAAGTGGCCTGTGCAGATCACCTCTGGGCTGGGTTGCGATCCTGGGGGAATTAAGGAAAAGCTAAATTTCTAAAATTAGGGCTGCAAATTTACCGCGACTTGTGTATCATTTCGTATTGACTTTCGTGATTTTGACAGCAACTGCTGGAATTTTTCCTCCGGATAAGCGGATTGATCCGGCCTTTCCTGAAGTCAATGATGTATTGTTGCGCTGTGTTCTAATTCGTATAAATTTTGGATTTGGTTAAGAGGAATTGACGTATGCCTGCCGCAGTAAAATCCCGTCGGACCCAAGATGAACGTCTCCGGGCACGCTCCTGGCGATCCCAATCGGCTGCTGCAAAGCAGGGACAGGCAGCTCAGTTTACCGTGATTGAGTCCATTCATCGCCCGGACCCATCCTGGCTCCCGTGGGTGATTATGCTTCGCCAGAGGTCTACGCCCTTAGCGATCGCCTCGATTGTGGGCGTGATCGTGTTGCACAGCGCCAACGTGATGCTCCAGCAGCAGTGGGGAAAAACCTACGGACAGTGGGAACAGGCGCAGCGGCAGCAAAATGCCATTGCCATTGAGCTTGAGCGGCAAAACTATCAGTTGCCCCGTCGCTACGAAACCACCCCAGAAAACTTTGTTCCCCAAACCCAGAACAACACCCTCTTCCTCCCTGCGGAACCCCCGCTTCCCCCGCAAAGTTTACCGGCTCGTCCCCCCTCAACACCCTTAGACGATCGCCTGCCCATCGGCTACTAGTTTCGGCTACTAGTTCACGAGATCCCTGGCCCCCAAACTGCTCAGTTTGGCCCTATGCTTGATTCTCAGGGGTCCAGGTTCCTCCAGCGTCCCCGGTCTTCCTCCCTGGTAATGTCCTAATCCAATTGATCCATGCCTTTACTTACCCAGAAGCGGCGAGAAAAAAAACGCCGGATGGAGGGCTTGCCCCCTCTCCCGCAGCCGCCAGCCTCGTCCGGGCAAAAAAATCACTGGTTAAGGCTCCTGCTGGTGTGGGCATTTCTAATTTTGGGTCAACTGGGACTCATCGGACGCCTGGCCTGGCTTCAGATCCATGAGGCCCAAACGCTTCAGGGAATTGCCAGGGATCAGCAGCGCGTCAAGCTTCCTCCCACCGAGGGGCTCCGTCCCATCGTGGATCGCAACGGCAACCTCTTGGCCAAGGATGTCGTGAGCTTTCGGCTGTTTGCTCACCCTTTTTTGTTTCAAAAATCCACTCAGGAGATTGCTTCCAAGCTATCCCCGCTGATCCAGCTTAAGTCGGATCAGCTAGAGGCCATGTTTGCCACCGCTGAAAGTGGCATTCCCATTCAGCGCAACATTACTGAAGAGGTTGCCGCACAAATTCGCGCCCTCAGCCTGGATGGACTAGAGCTAAATTTGGAGTGGCAGCGGGTCTATCCCCATAGTGACTTGATGTCCGATACCGTGGGGTATGTCAACGCCGATCACGAAGGTCAAACGGGCATTGAATATAGCCAGCGACGCCTGCTCACCGTTGATCCCCCCAACCACTGGGTTTCCAAGGACGCCACTGGACTCTTGCTTCCCGAGGACTTTCCTATCCGTCCTCTGGGCGATGATCGACTCTCGCTCCAGCTCACCTTGGATACCCGCCTGCAGTGGGCAGCCCGCAAAGCTTTAAAAAAGCAGATGCTTGAGTTTAAAGCGAAGCGCGGGGCTGTCATTGTCATGGATGTGCATTCGGGTGAGCTCTTGGCCCTGGTGACGCAGCCCACCTTCGACCCAGAACGTTTCTATGAGGCGGACCCGTCCCAGTTTAAAAACTGGGCGATCGCTGATTTGTACGAGCCGGGGTCTACCTTTAAGCCGATTAACGTGGCCATTGCCCTGGAGTTGGGGGCCATTAAGCCAAACAGCGTGATTTTCGATGAAGGCAATATCTCCGTCGGCGGGTGGCCCATCCAGAACAATGACGGTGTGGGTCGTGGGCCCCTGACCATCACCCAGGTGATGGAATATTCCAGTAACGTGGGCATGGTTCACATCATGGAGCGGCTGGATCGGCCCACTTACTTTGATTTCCTGAAAAAGCTCAATTTAGGTGAGATTACGGGAACGGATCTGCCCTTTGAAACCCCTGGGCAGATGAAGGATAAACAGCAGTTTATTGACTATATTATTGAAGCCGCCACCACCTCCTTTGGCCAGGGCTTTTCGGTGACCCCCCTGCAGATGGTGCAGCTTCACGCTTCTTTGGCCAACGGGGGCAAACTGGTGACGCCCCACGTGGTGCGTGGCTTATACGACAGCGAAGGTCGACAGGTTGTGCAGCCGGATCTCATTGCTCCTCGCCGGGTGTTTTCGCCCGAAACGGCCCAGGCCGTTGTCAAAATGATGGGCAGTGTGGTTGAGAAGGGGACAGGACAATCCGCAAAAATTCCCGGCTACCGTTTAGGTGGCAAAACCGGTACTGCTCAAAAGGCATCCCTGGGAGGGTATTCCAATGCGCGAATTACCAGCTTTGTTTCCGTTTTTCCCCTGGAGAATCCGCAATACGTGATCTTTACCGTGGTGGATGAACCTCAAGGTGGAAATGCCTATGGGTCAACGGTTGCCGCCCCTGTGGTGAAGGCCGTCATTGAAAACTTAATTGCCGTTGAAGCCATCCCCCCCTCCCACCCGGAGGAGTTAACCGTGGAAAAGCTGCAACAATTGAAGAAGAAGACCCCCGAGGCGCCCCCATCCTCTCAACAGGCTGACTCCGTCTCTCCACGAGATTGAGGACCGCCTGAGTGCCCCCCAGCCCACACCCTTAGATTGACTGGCCTATGACTGTTCCTTCCTCCAGTTCTCAGCCCTCCGTTGCTTCGCAGCTGGCTGAGGACCTGGCATTGGTGAGCTGGAGTGATCTCAAGCCCCATGCCAATCGCGATGCGTTAGTTGTCGTGCATCCCACCCTGGACCTTGTGGCGGTTGCCACTGCCATTGCCCAGGATCAAGTCTCGCAGGTGCAGCACTGGATTCAAGAGGGCCTCATCCAAAAACCCACCCTTGATCAACTCCAGCACTGGAATGAACAGCCGCAAACCCTGTTTCCCACCTTGATTGTGCAGCCCTATGTGCTGATTGTGGCCAACCCTGGGAGTTGAGAGGGGACACTTTTATTGTGCCGACCGACACAGGGTGCGGTGGAGAGAGTCTTGCAGGGGATCCCCTGGTTAGGCAAGGAGAGGACAGCCGTCCCACCATCTCTGGATCTTGGAAACCTTGGGAAATGCAGGCCCTGGGCCGGAGGTGTTCCCTGTGGTTTGGACTTTGCGTTCTCCTGGTAGTCAGCCGATGGGTTGCAGGGCAGATCACCTCGTAGGGACTCCCAACTGGCCTGGACAGAATTCTGGAAACCAGCGCTGCCTTCTGGGGCACCGGTCCGAACCCAGAGATTTGGTTTGAGCTGAGTAAAGTATGATTTGGAGTAACCTGATCTATCGCTCAACCACGAGTTCATGCACTGGCATTTTTCTGTGCTCAAGGTCGACTTCCCGTTCATGACAATGAATGCTGCCAAGCCTCTTCTCGGAGACATTCGCTTGGATCTGGGTATCCTCTGCCTGCTGGTGCTGCTCTCAGCGATCTTTTCTGGGTCGGAAACCGCCATTACTGCCGTCGATAACTTAAAACTTCGAGCCTTGATGAAGGAGGAAGGCGACCCCGCCCATCTTTACCGAAAGGTGTTAGAAAAACGGGCCCGCTTCATCACCACGATTCTGGTGGGCAATAATCTGGTGAATAATTTTGCCGCAATTCTGACCAGCAATATTTTTGTCTTCTGGTTCGGGGGGGTTGGCGTTGGGATTGCGACTGCCGTGATTACAATTTTCTTGCTGATCTTTGGGGAAATCACCCCGAAGTCTGTGGCTGTCAACAATTCAATGGCTGTTTTCCGTTATGTTGTCGGCCCGATTAACTGGCTGTCCACGATTCTTGGCCCCGTTGTGATGGCCTTTGAATGGGTGGCTCAGTTCGGCATTCGTCTGTTTCAAAGTAAGGCGGATCAGCCCAGTGAGTCCGTGGCTGATCTGCAGCTGATGATTGAGGTGCTCGGGGGCAAAGGTCAGCTTGATTTACAGAGAAAGCAAATTCTCAACAAGGCGCTGATGCTGGATCAGCTGAGTGTGAAAACGGTGATTAAGCCCCGCATTGAGATGCGCACGATTTCGCGGGAAGCCTCCCTGGAAGATCTCATTGACCTATGCCTGGAAAGTGGCTATTCACGAATTCCCGTCCAGGAAGAATCTAAAGATGACATTGTGGGCGTCATCCACCTTAAACAAGCCTTTAAGCACCTCAAGCGCTTTGGAAATCAATCGGTGAGTGTGGTGATGGACCAGCCGGTTTACGTGCCCGAAACCAAGAAGCTGGCTGACCTGCTCAAGGAAATGCTGCGCGATCGCCTGCATCTGGTGATTATTGTGGATGAATATGGCGGTACCGTGGGTCTGGTGACCCTTGAGGACATCATTGAAGAGCTGGTGGGCGAAATCTACGATGAAAGCGACTATCCCAATCGCTTGCGAAATCCGCGACTTCGAGGCATGCGCATCTTTAGTCGCCAGTCTCACAATAGCGAGAATCCCTCCTAGTGGCCCTTTGTCGGCAACTCAAGCGTAAATGGGATAATAAACGGGCCAGGAGGGATTCGAACCCCCGACACCGTGGTCCGAAGCCACGTGCTCTAGTCCACTGAGCTACAAGCCCATCTCTACAATTCGATTCCTTAGGCACCATGCACCTAGTGAATTAGAACTATGCTACCAGACATCAGTCAAATCAGGATATTTCATGGACCTCAAGCATGCCATCATTGCGTATAAAGCTGGCGATCGCCTGAGCCAGCGATGTGCAGAACGCTGTGCGCAAGAATTGGATGCCCTGGGCTGCAAGATTCTCATGGGACCGAGTGGCGCCAGCGATAATCCTTACCCCGTTTTTCTAGCCTCTGCCAACCAAAAAATTGACATTGCTGTGGTTTTAGGGGGCGATGGAACCGCCTTGGCCGCAGCCCGACATCTCGCACCGGAATCGATTCCCATTCTGGCTGTCAATGCCGGGGGGCATCTGGGTTTTTTGACGGAGCCCTTGGAAGTGTTGCAAGGAGAGGCCCAGGCCTGGACCCGCCTGATCCAGGATCGCTACGCTGTGCAGCGACGCATGATGCTACGAGCGACGGTAACGGATGGTTTATCCTCTGCTGCCGCGGGAACAACTCCTGAACCCCATCCCCCAGAGGTCTTTTGGGCCCTCAACGAAATGTGCGTCAAACCTGCCTCCGCGGACCGAATGCTCACCTCCATTCTGGAGTTGGAAATTGATGGAGAGGTGGTGGATCAATATCAAGGCGATGGCTTGATTGTGGCTACTCCCACGGGATCGACTTGCTATACCGTTGCCGCCAATGGCCCCATTCTGCATCCAGGCATGAGCGCCATGATTGTGACGCCAATTTGTCCCTTAAGTCTTTCTAGTCGCCCCATTGTTCTCCCACCCGGCGCTCGGGTCAGCATCTGGCCCCTGGAGGATAAGGAACTGACCACCAAGCTTTGGTCCGATGGAGTGCTGGCCAGCTCAATTTGGCCTGGACAAAAGGTTGAAGTGAGTGCGGCCCACTGTGAAGCAGAGTTTATTTTGCTCAGAGAGGGGTATTCTTACTATCGAACCCTGCGAGAAAAACTGCACTGGGCCGGGACGCGAATCCAGTACAGCAATTATCATCGGAACTAGCCTACCAAGATCCGCCGCAGTGATCCGCCTATCCCGCGAAGCGGTTAGGGGGGGTGTAGGCCGCAGGACGTGCGCAGCGGCGGGTGACCGGAGGGAGTAATTCAGTTAAGCCTTAAACATGACCTGGGAATTTAAGCTAGAGCCAACTTTTGACAGCTGAGCAGGTTTCAGAGATTGAGCACATTTTGGATGTGTGCCGCAGTGTCTGGAACAGAATAGTTTCTTTCGAGTTCCGACCTGATTGTGGTGCCGAAGTCAAAAAAGACTTGAGTGTCAGAAATTTCTCACTGTCTTGAATGTGGGTCAATTAAGCCAAGAGACATGGCTGCGGCTCAAGTGATTTCCGTTGTAACGGACGCTCAGAAAAGATTAACAAAAGGTTACAGAAATCTGCTAGGGTGATAACTAAGTTTTATCAACCCTATTTAGGATGTTGAACTGTTCCCCATGGAATCTATCCGTCCCCTGGCCTTTGTCTTTGCCCTGCTCCTCACCAGCGTTACCTTTTGTGCAGTTTTAAGTTTGCTTATGCTTGCCAATCCGCTGCTGCTCCTGTTGTTTGTGTCGATTGGGCTCTATGCTTTACTGCTGTTTATCGATTACTTGGATAATCGTCTAAAATCCTGGTAGTCCTGTTCAGCCTCCCGTGGCCACTTCAACCCTCTATCGCTTGCTTTTTACGAATTTTCTGGGAATAGAACGAAGCAGATTCCCGATTGGTTCCACATTCTTGGGCAAAGGTAATCAGGTGGTGGCCCACCAACCCTACATGGATGACGCTTTGAATGCGTCCCTCCTTGAGGGCTGGCCAAATGAGTTTCCAAAAAGTGCGGCGATAGTTGCCAAACAGCCCAACCTTAATCAGAATCTTCCCTAAAATCGTCAACCCGCGCTTAATATTGGCCCAGTTGAGCCTTGCCTTTGAATTGGGTGCCTTGATGCGCTTGTTGTAGGTGTTGAGAATATTATAGGCAAAGCGCTCGTAGAGAAACTCCGGAGAGTAGGCTTCGGTAATGCATCGCTGCCACATGGCGACCACCTGATTGTAGGGCAGCAGGAAGTCAACGTTAGACTCACGCGTCTCATCCTCAAGCACCAGCCGTCCTTCCTCCTCGAGTCGCCGCCATAGGGGCGTTTTGGGTAGGGCGTAGAGCAAGTTAATCGTCAGAATCGGGATGTTTGAGGCGCGAATGAATTCCAGAATGCGATCGCCAGTTTCCAGGGTATCGGTATCAAAGCCAATAATGATTCCAGATACCACCTCCAGACCATAGCTGTTCAGGATTTTAACGGCATCCAGGATCGGCATGCTGAGATTTTGATCCTTAGAGATGGATTGGAGCGCATCGGTTTCGGGTGTTTCGATGCCGCAAAAAATAGTGGTAAAGTAGGCTTCCCTCATCATTTCCAAAAGCTTGGGGCTTTGGGCAATATTTAGGGTGGCCTCGCAGGCAAACTGGAGCGGGTATCCCCGACTTTTTTGCCACTCAATCAGCCGAGGCAACAGCTCCATCACCGCCCGGCGATTGCCAATAAAGTTATCATCCACAAAGTAAACTGCCCCAACGCGGCCTGCCTTGAGCATCGCCTCTAGCTCAGCAATCACCTGGTCTGGACTTTTGAGTCGCGGGTTTCGGCCATATAGTTCTGGAATATCGCAAAATTCACAGCGAAATGGACAGCCGCTGGAAAATTGAATGCTTCCCAGGTAATAGTTCCCTAAATCAATATGGTGGTAGGCCGGGGTCGGAAATTCTTGAAGGGGAAGACGCTCCTGGGTCACCAGCCGCAGCTGTTGAGAGGGGCGATCAAGGGAGGTATCAATCAACTCAATCAACGCATCGTCAGCGTCTCCCAGTTCACCCATGCGCAGGATGTCAAACTCTGGGTAATATTCCGGGCAGGCTGAAACCGATGGTCCCCCCACCACGGTGAGCTTGCCGTACTGGTGGGCAATCCGATTGATGGCGTTGATTTGGGGGCGCTGAATATGCATCCCGCTGGTAATCACCACATCGGCCCAGCGATAGTCGGCAGCCGTGGCGGGCTGAATATTTTCATCCACCAAGCGCACCTCCCAGCTTTGGGGCAGATAGGAGGCCACCAATAAAATTCCCTGGGGTGGCATAAACGCTTTGACTCCATCGGTTAACGGATAGGAGTGATAGAAGGTTCCGAAGGATTTTCCGTACTGAGGAAAAACGCACAGGATTTTGCGCTTGTTTTTAGGCTGATAAATTACGCGCGGGGTCTGCTTCTCGGGAACCGGTTGAGCCGCTTTGGAGGGGAGGGCTACTGTCATCGTTCGTCAATCTCCACTACACCTAAAGAGTCTGATGCGCTTTCATCTATTTACAGCACAATGTTCACGATATCGGGCTAGATTGCAACGATATGTTAGAAGTGTGCTCTCTAGCGCGTTGAGGGGGGACGCTCAGGATCACGCCTTGGAAGTGAGAGGGATCGTTGCTCGCTCTGGCGCGGTGGAGCGTGGCCCGAACGGTTGACAATATCCGGGATGACCTTCTAAGAAGAATAAATGCCACCCTAAACCAGGGTCATGGTCTCATTTCCCCGACTGAGCCGTCGCATTGCCAGGGAGGGGTGAAGGCAATAGTATGGGGAAGTTGCAATGCGTGTTTTAGTGACTGGGGCCGCCGGCTTTATTGGATTCCACCTGGCCAAGCGACTCTTAGCGGCGGGGGATCAGGTGGTGGGGCTGGATAATCTGAACGATTACTACGATGTGGATCTCAAGCGGGCGAGGCTGAAGCAGCTCCAGTCCCAGCCGGAATTTTTGTTTTGTCAGCTCGATCTGACGGATCGAACTGCCCTTCTGGATCTGTTTGCCCAGCAGTCCTTTGACCGAGTGATTCACCTTGCAGCGCAGGCCGGAATTCGCTATTCCCTGATCAATCCCTTTGTGTATGTTGAAAGCAATGTTGAGGGATTTATCAATATTCTGGAAGGCTGTCGGCGATCGCAAACCCCTCACCTGGTATATGCCTCTTCTAGCTCCGTGTACGGAGGTAATACAAAGGTTCCCTTTGCCGTTACCGACCGTGTTGATCAGCCCGTTTCCCTGTATGCCGCCACCAAGCGCAGCAATGAACTCATGGCCGAGACCTACAGCCATCTCTATGGGTTACTCATCACGGGTCTGCGCTTTTTTACGGTCTATGGTCCCTGGGGGCGACCCGATATGGCCTACTTTAAATTTACCGAAGCCATGTTTCAAGGGCGCCCCATTGAGGTCTACAATCACGGACAAATGAAGCGAGACCTGACTTACATTGATGATATTGTGAGCGGGGTTTGCCGGGTCATGGAGCGATCGCGGCCTGAGGGTGAAAGGGCGCTGGATGAACCAGCGAATCGCCTGCACCGCATTTATAATCTGGGGAATCATGTTCCTGTGCCCCTCTTGCGGCTGATTGATTTGATTGAACAGGAAACCGGGCAGTCGGCTCAACGGATTTATCTGCCGATGCAGCCTGGGGAGGTGTTGGAAACCTTCGCTGATATTAGCGATCTGACTCAAGAGTTTGGCTTTAAGCCAGAAACCTCGATCGAGGTCGGGATTCAGCGGTTTGTGAGCTGGTACCGCCGCTACTATCAGGTGTAATGGCGGCGTAACGACTAGAGGAGAACTGGGATTGACTCAAGCGGTGAAAGTCGACGTTTTGATTGATTTGGATCGGCATAATGCTGTGGGAGGACATGTGAATTCCTGGCTACAGTTTGCCCGGGTGGCCATGGGGCTGCCCTCTGGACAGCTGAGCCTCACGCTGCATTTCCTGGGCGAGGGCGTCCGGGAAGAACATCCTGGGCCGAATGTTCGCTACGTCTACCATCCGCCTCGCTTCAGCACCCGTCGACTGCCCTTTCTGCGAGATGTGCCGAGCGACACGGACCTTGCTCCCCACAACCCGAGGCTCCTGCCCTATTTTGAGGCCACGGATATTCTCCATGTTACCCATCCCCTGTTTACCTTTGGCGCCACAGCCCAGCGCTACTGTCGCCGGTCCCGCAAGCCTCTGGTTTGTTCGCTGCACACCGATGCTCCCCTCTATGCCCAGCTCTATCTGGAGGAAAAGATCCAGAGGAGTCTGGGCGGGGGCTGGCTTTCCTCGCTCTGTCTTCACACCCTCAAGCTGCCCGATCGTTACCGATCTAGGCTGGATCACCAGCAACAGCGCTACTGGCAAGGTTGCCAGCACGTTTGGGTGGGTCAGCCTGCTGAAATGGACCTGCTTGGCCAGCTGCTGCCTCCCCAGCAGGTGTCCTATCTGCGTCGAGGTCTAGACGCAGAAATCTTTCACCCGCACTGGGCAGACCGATCGTTTCTCGCGCACCACTATCAGCTTCCCCAGGATTGCTTTTGGGTGCTGTTTGTGGGACGCCTGGATGCCTGTAAACAGGTGATGACCTTTGCCCAGGCTGTGAAGATTTTGCAAGATCAGGGCGTTCCGATTCATGGCATTGCCGTGGGCAAGGGCAGCGCCCAGGCAGAGATTGAAGCGCTTCTCGGCCCAGGGATTTCCTGCCTCGGTACCCTGCCCCAGGAGAAACTCAACACCATTTACGCCAGCTGTGATTTGTTCGTCTTTCCTTCGGAAACTGAGATTATGGGCAATGTGGTAATTGAAGCGCGCGCCTCTGGGCTACCGGTGCTCATCTCAGATCAAGGGGGGAGCCAACAGCATCTCCAGGCTTCGGAAAAACTAGATCAGGTGATTGCTGGCCAGGATCCGCGCGACTGGGCCAGCCGCATTCAGCATCTGTATGAAAATCCCCTCAAACGTCAGCAGATGGGGCAATTAGCCCTAGAGTATATTCAACGCACCTGGCCGACGTGGGAGACTGTGTTTAGGGAAGACCTGCTGCCAGTATGGCAGGCGATCGCGCTGCCCCCCTCTTCCCCCCTGTAATGGCTGTTCCCCTCTGAGACTATGCGACGCTTTGGAATTCTCTGTAAACGCTTTTGGCAACGGAATAAACGCTGGTTCCAAAGCGCCCTTGTCCTAGCCATTGTGATTTTTGTCAGCATCACCTTTCGGCGTCATTGGGAGGAGGTTTCTGCCATTGACCTGTCCTATCGCGGTTGGGCCTGCTTGGTGTTGGCCACTGGCATCAATCTGCTCAGCTACATCTGGACAGGACAAGTGTGGGGATATATCCTTGGTGCCCTCGGCCATTCGGTTTCCTCAGGCTGGGCCATTCGGACCTTTCTATTGACGAATATTGCCAAATATTTGCCCAGCAACCTGTTGCACCTCTATGGGCGCACCCTGGCAGCTAAAAACATTGGAATTCCCACCAGTGCTGCCTCCTTGAGCGTTATTTTGGATTCGATGCTGGTGATTGCCTCGGGCTGGATTCTAGGACTGCTGAGCGTTCCGCAGCAGGGAATTCTTGCCGCGGGCTTGGGCTTAATGGCGATCCTGGTGCTGATTCATCCCAAAAGCCTGCGATTTTTTATGGGGCGGATCAAGCTGCCCTTTAAGAAAAAAGACTCGCAAGACAGGGATGAGATTCCTGAAATTAAGCAATATCCAATGAATTTGCTCCTGGGAGAAATTGTCTACGTCTTGCTGCGGGGCATTGCCTTTGCCTTCACAGTTCTTGCCCTGGCGCCGGTTCCCCTAGCCCTCGTTCCGCGGCTGATTAGCGTTTACAGCATTGCCTGGTTGATGGGCTATTTAACCCCAGGGGCGCCGGGGGGGCTGGGTGTCTATGAGATTACGCTGATTGGCTTGCTCGATCACACCACTAATTTGCAGCAGGCGGAGCTGCTGGGGGCGGTGGCAATTTCCAGGCTGGTGGGAACCCTGGCCGAAATGATAGGTGCCGCCACCGCCTGGCTAGACGAGAAAATGATGCGCCTTTCCCCCTCCTCCCCTTAGCCTTGGACAATTTTCCCATGCCCTCTGGTGACTCGCTCCGTGCCTATGCCTGGATAGAGGATGCGCTCCAGGTGATCCATCGTGCCAATTGGTATCGTTCACCCTATGCCATTGACTCCGGTGCCGGATCAACGCTGATGATTGAGGGGCAACCCTGTCTGAACTTTGCGAGCAATGACTACCTGGGATTGTCCACGGATGATGCGCTCAAGCAAGCGGCGATCGCCGCGATCCAGGATCTGGGCACCGGGGCAACGGGATCGCGACTGCTGAGCGGACAGCGATCGCTCCACCAACAGCTTGAGGAGGCGATCGCCCAGTGGAAAGGAACGGAGGCGGCTCTGGTCTTTAGCTCGGGCTATCTGGCCAACCTCAGTACAATTGCTGCGCTGGTTGGCCCTCGGGATATTATCTTTGCAGATGCCTATAACCACTCCAGCCTGAAAAAGGGGGCCAAACTGAGCGGGGCGGCAGTGGTGGAGTTTAAGCATGGACACCCTCCCGATCTTGTCCAGAAAATCACCCAGTACCGGCAAGACTACCGACGGGCCCTGATTCTCAGCGATGGGGTGTTTAGTATGGATGGAGACCTGTGCCCACTGCCGGAACTCATGGCGATCGCCTCGGCCCATTCGGCCATGCTGCTGATTGATGACGCCCACGCCACAGGAGTGGTTGGCCCTTCAGGCGCAGGCACTGCGGAAGCCTTCGGGCTGAGCGATCAGCCGCTTATTCAGGTGGGCACCTTGAGCAAGGCCCTGGCCAGTCTCGGGGGATATGTGGCGGGATCGCTCTCCCTGATTGATTTTCTGCGTAATCGTGCGGCGGGATGGATCTACACCACGGCACTGTCTCCCGCTGATGCCGCCAGCGCCCTCGCCGCCCTTAATCGCTGTCGTCGAGATCCGCCCCAGCGGCAAAAGCTCTGGCGCAATATTGAGATCCTGCGCCAAGGATTCGCAGCCCTGGGATGGCAGACCCCAGATTCCCAGCCATTTGCGTCCCAAAGAACTCGGCTCTTACCCTCAGATTCCGCCATCCACTGCCTGGAGCTGCCGACTCCCCAGGCTGCCCTGGATCTCAGTCAGTGGCTACGAACCCAGGGCTGTTTTGTTCCAGCGATTCGGCCCCCCACCGTTCCCACCAGTCGCATCCGCATTTCCCTCATGGCGACCCACAGCGAAGCCCAGATTCAGCAGCTCCTGAGCGCCTTGGCAATCTACGGGACTCCTGAGGCAAAAACTGAGGAGATCATCTAGTTCTTGTAACGGCGCCCCCCGCGCTACTGGGGTACCCCGACAGCCTGGGCCTGGCAGATGACCTGGTTTCCCTGGAGGCTGGGGGCTGTGGGGGGCTGGGTTGAGGCTTGCTGGGTTTGACATAGCCCGGAGAGGGGCAGGGCCGCTTCTTGGGCATAGGTGGCCCCGGAATAGCTGGGCAGCTTGGGCTGCTTGGCGATGGCAACGGCAACGGATTTCTGGGCATCCGCTGTGCGAATTTCAAAACGATATTCCTCCGTTTCGGCCGACAGATCAGGATCGAGTTGGGATAAATCTGTGGAAAACCGCCCGGAAATGAGCCAGTGAGCTTTCTGGGCCAGCAAAATTCTATTTAAAGCGATTAAGCCGCTATTTTGGCGAGAAATATTCCCTTGGGACTCCACATCCTTGGAAATCTGCTCAGCCAGCTGTTGAGTCTCAGACTGGGGCTTGGCCGGTGGTGGACTGGACGAATCCGCAGGCTGGCTGCTGGGGGGGGCTGGATTCGGCTTGGGATCAGGGGAGGGCTTGGGGGTAGACTGACTCGCTGGCGTTGGCTGCGAACTGGGAGAGGCCGTCGGATCCGGTGACTGGGATGCTCCGGATCTGGGCCCGCGCTGGGCTGAACCACAGCTCACCACCACAGTAGCCAAAATCATCAGACCGAGCAGCGATACCCGTTTCGCAACCATAACAGACTCACACAAAGGAACACCCTATTGTGCCCTAGAGATAGGGAGAGACATCTTCATGACAGTCATCGGCTAAATAGGACAGTGACCGAAACCGCAAGCCCACTAACTGCTCATACAGGGGATTGATTTTACACATGGCTGGAATATGCACAATTTTCTTACCAAAGAGCACTACGTCTCGCTCAAAGGGGCAGTCAGCGGGAATTAATCGACATAGGAACCGGGCGACTTTCGGATCCTTGACTTCGACCCCATCGAGCCAATCTCGGACGGGAGCCAAGAGATCGGGGGCATGAGCCAGGGCTGGGCCTGCTGCCTGACCATCTAGAGTGCTGCGCAGGGGGTCTAGGACTGTGTGTTCCAGATTTAATGCTTCACAATACTGACGTAAAATATCGTCTTCTGCGCTGGAATACAGGCCATCGGCAAGGGCCACCATAACGGCGGTTTTTACAAAATTTTCGGCATCGGCTGGATCGGTGCCGATGTCGGCCTGCAATACCTCTCTGGAGAGGGGCTGAAACGCTTGATCAAGATTAATATTGTCCTCGTCGCTCAAGACATCTTCAATCAGATGACGCTCCGATTCGTCAAAGTTCCCGTCAGCCCAAGCAATGCTTAAAAGCCCCATTAACCAAGTGGAAGATTTCTTATCCACGCCGTCGTCCTCATAGATCAATCGACTCCTTCGACCTTTTAGTGTAGCGTTTGAATGAACCAATCGCTGGACGCGGAAACCTTAAGAGCCGCCGATGAGTCCTGGGCTGAGGAGTCCGAATTGATCTTTGATTTTCGCCAAAAAAATAATAATAAAAAAAGATTTTTAAAAATTACGATAAACTGATTTGAGTCTTTATTCTGAAGCTTGATAGAGTCGAGTCTCTTTTTCTTCCTCCTCACCGGTTCCCCGTGAAATTTACGGCCTTGATTTTCTCCCATTGGAAATTCCCCCGTCCTTCATCCTCAGGATTTAGTCTGCCGGAGCTGATTATTGGCGCAGGACTGGTGGGAATGACGGTGCTATTGGGGGGCGTTGGCATGACCAGTGTTCTCAATTCCAACCAGGTTTCCAGTGCGGAAACCGAACGGCAGAGCGAACTGAGCCGAGCCATGGAGTTTATCAACGCTGAAATTCGTCAGGCTCAAAGCGTGCGGGTCATCCCTGCGGACGACTTACCGCAGCAGTTTTGGGATTCTCTGAACGGAAGTGAAATTAACCCTTCAAGAAGTGCCATTCGCCCGATCTTGCAACTAGAGTTTTCCTCTCAGCCCAATTTGCCCGTTGTGTACTATATTGCCGAACCCTCTGGGAATGGTCTCTGGCGCGGACAGCAGCTGGTCCTGCGCTGGGGGCCAGATTTTGATGCAGAGGGTGATTATGGGGCCACGCCGATGCCTTTAAACGATTGGAAGCATCGGGTGCTCGTCGACTCCCTCGATGGCGGACAGCTAACAGAGGTTCCGCCTACTTGTCCCGAGGGTTGGAACCGCAGTCCTGCCGGGGATCAAGCGATCGCCTCTGTGGGATTCTACGCCTGTATTGCTCCCAGCGCTCGCATGGCCAACCTTTTTCAGCTCGGGCAGATTAACAAACCCCTGAGCCGCAACGCCTCCATCCGTCTGAAGAGTCAATCCTACTCTCGATCCAATACGATGTGGGCCAGCCCGCCTCCCAGCGATCCCCCCGACCCACCCTGTCCTGCTCCCTCGTCTGGGGTGTTTCAATTTACTCCCCAAGGCCCCTGTATTACCCAAACCTCCACGATCACCGTGAAATTTATGGGTGGCGCTATCACCTGTGGCCCTGGCGGACCGACCATTGGCACCGCCAGTCAGATCGTTTTGCTCAAGCCCAACCAGACCTCTGAAACCGTTGCGATCTCAAACCAACTGAATCAACCGATTACGTTGAATAATGTGCCTGCGGGTACCCGAGTCAAGCTGGTGGGGGAACGTTTGCCCCTGGCAGGCTCAAATTGTGGAACCTCGTTTCAGGTTAACTCCCTGGATCAGCAGGGGAGTCAGGTTCTCACCCTGGCCAATGGGTCCTCGGTTCCCCAGATTGAGCCCTTTGACGGTCAGACGCCCATCGAAGACTTTGTGGCAGGCATTCTCGATTTGCAAACTCAACAGATCACCATTGAAGATCAGCAGTTGGTTTTTCTGTTTGAGGTGGGTACGACAAATCCCCAAAGTTCCGCCTACGACTTCCAGGACATCATTGTGCTTGCCGACATTCAACCGGTGGTTAGCTCAAATTAGGGCGTGTTCCTAGGGTGGGTACCCTTGGGGCTATCTTCTTGGGGTTGATCTCAAGGGGGCCAGGATTAGGCTTCCTCACCCATCCCCATGATTTGACAGTGGACACGACGTTGTCGGGGACCGTCCAGCTCCAGGAATAACACCGATTGGTATTGACCCAGAACCAG
Organism: Lyngbya confervoides BDU141951; assembly: GCF_000817775.3. Taxonomy (GTDB): domain Bacteria; phylum Cyanobacteriota; class Cyanobacteriia; order Thermosynechococcales; family Thermosynechococcaceae; genus Lyngbya; species Lyngbya confervoides. The sequence continues at coordinate 4,958 of NZ_JTHE03000034.1, read as the reverse complement.
ATCTCCGGCCTGGATGGCGATCGCCTCATTGCTCCCAAGGAGAAGGGCAATCAGGTGGGCATGGGCATTTTCGGGCTCATCGGCTGGAACGTCGCGCAGGTGGAGATCGTTATGCCGATAGCGATCGCTGGCGGGAACCAGTCGCTGAAAAAAGGTTTCGATGTCTTGCCAGAGTCGGCTTTCATTTTCGTTGATTGCAAGGGCCGTTGTGGTGTGCTGGACCGAGACCAGGATCTGTCCCTGCTGCACCTGGGACTGCCTGACCTGCTCCCGCAGTGGGGTCGTGAGATCAATAATCTCCATGGGTTGGCAGGTCTTTAGGGTCAGATAGGTGGAATAGCAAATCATGGGCAGAAGATTCTAGGGGCCGCTGCAGGAATTCCCGTCTAGCCCCTGGGAGGAGCAAGATGAAGAATCCTTCCTTAATTTTGCCTTAAGCATTCCTCGAAATCAGAACAAGGGCTGACCTCCCTTGATTTTGCCTTAAGAATTGCTTGGACTTGGAAAAAGGGCTGGCACAATGGAACCCATCATGATGGCGGTTTGACACAGAGTCCAAGGAGTGCTCGTGGCAAGAAATACAGCAAAAGACGGCTTTAAAAACCAGCTTCAGACCTTCCTCCTCACCCATTTTGCTGGGGTTTGGAAACTGATTGAGCGCAGTTCCTTTCTTTCAAGGCGCATTAATAAATTTCTGATCAACAATGCCATTTACGCCATTCCCACTAGGCCCTATCCCTATAGCCTGATGACTCTGGAACCCGTGATTCCAGGCACCTCTCGACCCAAGAAAACAGACACCTACACCTCCTGGGATTCCTTAATTGATCGCACCTATACCGGGCGACACCTTCCCCCTGACTTTGCCTTCAACCAGGCTGATCGGCTGCCGGATCTGTCGGCGCTGCGGGTCCTGTTTGATCAGCCCCAGGATGCGGCTGGCATTCCCCAGGGCCGGGAGGCTGAAAAATCGACGCTGCTGTTTCCTTACTGGGTGCAGTGGTTTACCGATGGGTTTCTGCGCACTGATCGTCACAACCGCTTAAAAAATACCTCGAATCATCACATTGATCTCAGCCCGGTGTATGGTCTCACCCCGTCGATGACCCATCGACTTCGTTCGTTTTCTGGGGGAAAACTCAAAAGTCAGCTGATTGACGGCGCGGAATTTCCACCTTTTCTGTACGAAGATCCTGAGCAGGGACGCATGAAATCGGAGTTTGAGGGGCTCTACGAACCACTACGGGCCGAGCGAGAACTAGATCCCCAGCTCAAGTCCAAGCTGTTTGCCATGGGGGTTGAGCGGGCCAATGTTCAAATAGGCTACGTGATGTTCAATGTGCTCTGCTTGCGGGAGCACAATCGGCTTTGCGATCAGCTGGCTCAGCGCTATGCAGATTGGGATGATGAGCGCCTGTTTCAAACTGCTCGGAATATCCTGATCGTCGAAATCATGAAGGTTGTGATTGAGGAGTATATCAATCACATCACCCCCTATCACTTTAATTTTCGAAGCGATCCCCTCAGCTTTACTCACGAAAAATGGTATCGCACTAACTGGATGACCCTGGAATTTAGCTTGGTCTACCGCTGGCACAGTGCCCTCCCCCAGCGCTTTCTTTACCGGGGAGAAGCTTGCTCAATGTCTCGTAGTCTCTGGAATAATCAGATGCTGATGGATGTGGGGATCGCGGCCCTGTTTGAGGAGTCTTCTCGGCAACCGGCCGCCCGGATTGGGTTATTCAACACGCCTCATTTTCTGGTGGACTCTACCGAACTGGCCAGTATTGACCTGGGCCGTCAAGCCAAACTCGCCAGCTATAACGATTATCGGGCGCTATGTCAGTTTCCTCGGGTGACGGACTTTGATCAAATTACGGCAGACCCCCAGGCGCAGCAGCTTTTGAAATCGCTCTATCAGCATGTGGACAACCTGGAATTTTATGTAGGGCTCTATGCCGAGGATGTGCGTCCAAATTCGGCGCTGCCGCCCCTGATGGGGCGATTGGTTGGCATTGATGCCTTTTCCCAGGCGCTCACCAACCCGCTCCTAGCCGAAAATATCTTTAATCCCGATACCTTTTCCCCCCTTGGCTGGGAGGTCATTCATGAAACGCGATCGCTCAGTGACATCGTTAACCGCAATATTCCCGAAAGCCCGCGCCCTTTTCATGTGAGCTTTTACCGATAATTGCCCTTGGCCAACCCGGATCTAGCTGATACGCTTCCTAAGCGTTTTGGTGGATCTAAATCACTGCCGCTGCCATCGGTGTGCTTGGGGGATTTTACCCGCGGGTTTGATTCCAGGTCTGTTCTGCGTCGGCCAAGGCTTGGTCTACGGTTTTTTGATCCAGCATGGCGGCTTGAAGATTTTCATAGAGAATCTGCTGGAGTTGCTTCACATCCTTGATCTTGGGAATGAGCACCTCAGCGTTGGGGATTTGATCGGCACTCACCAACCGACCGCGATCGGCAGGAGTGGCATCGTTCGCAGCTTGGGAAAAATAGGGATCTTGGAGAGAAGCCTGGGTGGAGGGTAGAACATTGGCCTCCTTCGCAAAGGCAAGCTGATTCTCCGGATTTGTGACATATTTGGCAAACTTAACGGCTGCCTCTGGCTGATCGGAATCCTTAGGGATCACCAGGTTCATCACTGCAACGTTTATTTTTCCAGAGGATCCTGTGATTTGGGGAGCCGGAACGGAGGCAGCAGCGATATTCGGAGCGTTGGTGGCAATGCTGTTTAAAAATTGAGGACTGGAGGTTAAGATTGCCAGCTGGCCCGATTGATACAGATCCACGCCGCGGCGATGACCTTCGGTTAACACTTCCCGAGGCAGGTAGCCCTGCTTAAACAGATCAACCCAGTAGGCAAAGGCCTTTTTGCCCTCTGGGGAGTTGAAGGTGGCCCGTTCGTTCTCATCCACCAGCTTTACCCCCATTTGCACAAAGGACTCCATCAATTCTCCAGAGTCTGCGGGAACCGCCGTCATAAAGAAGGCATATTTTCCCGTTTTATCCTTGACCTGTTTGGCAACCGTTGCCAATTCCTCGTAGGTTTTAGGCGGAGTGGTAACGCCGGCCTGGCTGAGAATCTCCTGGTTATAGATGGCAATGCGCGAGGTCAGATACCAGGGAAATCCAAAGCTTTGATTGCCCAGGGTGCTAGCCTGCCAAATGCTTGGAAGATACTGGTCTTTTTCCTCGGCGGAAACCTGATCGTCCAGATTCAGCCAGGCGTTTCGACCGGCCAGTTGAGAGGCGAAATCCGGATTCAGGTTGACCACATCGGGGGCGGTTTTGGACTGCACGGCAGCCAGGATCTTGTTTTGCATGGCTTCCCATGGCACATCCACCCATTTAACCGAAATTTCGGGATTTTCCTGCTCGAACTGGGCAATTAAATTATTAAAATAGTCGTTGAACTTTGGCTGGAGCTGCATGGTCCAAAACTCAACCTCCGGCTTGCCGTTGGCATTGGTTCCATTGCTGCCGGGGTTACCACAGCTGATTAAGGCTGCAAGCATTAACCCAAGCAGCGCAAAAAGACCAAATCTTCTCCACCACTGGCTTAATCTATTCATCGGGTTCTCGCTGCGATCGCAATTTCTCACGTCAGGCTAGGGATCGTTCTATGATGCAGTAGTCTAGCAGGGTGCTTGGTGCAATGGATCAATCCCAACAACACAAACTGATTGTTAAGATTCTCATCGGGGCGGCCTGGGCCGATCGCCATCTGGAAGCAGCGGAACTCGCCTTTTTGCGTCAGCTTCTGGAACGCTACGGGATGAGCCGCGATCGCGAACTGAGGACGCTCTTGGAGTCACCGATTCCCCTTGAGGTGACCGAGCGATGGGTTGTGGACTATCTGCGCGATAGTTCCGAAAGTGAGCGGCTCCAACTGCTGGCTAAGATTGGCAAAGTACTCATCGCCGATGATGAAGTGAGTGATGTTGAGCACGATCTTCTGGACGACTACCACGATTTAATGGCTCAAATTCCCGCCATTAATCCCCCAGAACCTCAGGATGTTCAGGAAATTGCCCATTCAATCGGTCACGATGTCACCCAAGTGGTGCAGAAAATTGGCGCGTTCATCGGCAAACTCATACATCGATCTAAGTCCAAATCCTGAGCAAGGGGGCTGATTTATTTGTCCCCCCTGAGCCGATGTGCCAGAGGACTATCGGTGGCACCCCAGTCTGTCGAAACTATTTAAGGCAGACGGTACCTATGTGCGTCTGGCTGAAGATCCGGTTACCCTTTGGGCGATCGCCCTCCTACATCAAGAGTTACAGTGTGCCGCTGGATGCCCTCGAACTGGAACTATAGGCTGACTTTTCCGAAGGCACGCATCAGGGGGGGCGGCGGTACCAGGGACGGGCAGATGTGATTGTCTTTGACCGCTACATCGGTGCAGGGGGTGGGTTAGATGTGACCTTCATTATGGTGGAGGCGATGGAGCCAGGGAAGAAGTTTGAGGGCACGGAACCGGAAGGCTGGGTGGAGCACTGAAATCGCCTCAATGCAGACATGAGTGCATCGCCTTCGGCTCGTTATGCCATCCTGACCAGCGGCACGAATACCAAAATCTATCGCCGGGATTGGAAGCAGTGGATGCGATGGTCAAATTTTTGTTTGCCAAGTGGTATGACGAGCAGGCCACGATCGATCTGGTGAAGAAGACTGGGAAAATGCGATCCTATGTGTTCAGCTATAAGCAGGGGGAAACTGACCCAGAGCGTTTAATGGTGCAGGTGCGGGATACCTTTGAAAGGGCACAGCAGTGGGGGCGGGATACTCTCAGCGAAAAGTTTGGGGATAATCTGGGCATTCGGCTGGCGTTTAATGAGTCGGATGCGTTGGAGTTTAAGCCCCACACATCGCGGCAGTATAGCGCTTCATCTTCAGACTAAGCTTCGACGGTTCGCGCTTCAGTAAACTGACACTGAGCCGAC
>NZ_JTHE03000033.1 GCF_000817775.3 Lyngbya confervoides BDU141951 | reverse complement strand
CAAAAAATTCGAAACCCAGTATCTACAGTGCTTAGATATCGGTCTCATCGCCTCCTAATTCTGTCCGGAGTATTGTTACAGATAAAGTTGAACTGTTGAGAGCCTTGGGCCACCCATTTAATCCAGAACAGCCTGCAGTTTGCGGCCACCTAGTAAAATCCAGTCTAACCAGGGAAGATAGAGGGGGATGCAGATCGCTCAGCCTCAGCGCGTGCGCCTGGGGAAATGGATGGGAAGAGGCGCTATTCTAGAGGCAGAAAACCGCTTCCCTGCTCTAGAGGGAAGGGTAGCAGTAAGGCGGCAGACAGTGGGTTTAAGAGAATTGCGACTCCAGGAGGAATATCGATCTGATGGCAGCGATCTGATCCAGGATTTTTATATTCCTTGCCTGAAGAATGCCAACCAATACGATCGCGCGGTGGGATTTTTCTCTAGCAGTTCCCTGGCGGCCATCGCCCAGGGTCTGACTCTCTTCATTGAGTCCGGGGGACGGATGCGTTTGATTGCTTCGCCGCAGCTTTCGGCGGAGGATATTGCCGCGATCGCCCAGGGATTAGCCCAGCGGGAGCAGCGGATTGAGCAGAGCTTGGTGCGGGAACTCACCCAGGACTTTGATCAGGTGGTGCGCGATGGACTGGCCTGCTTAGCCTGGCTACTGGCTCAGGGACGGCTGGAGATTCGGTTGGCGGTGTCCAGGGTCTTGCAGCAGCAGGGGATTTTCCATGAAAAACTCGGCATTTTTAGGGACGCCCAGGGCGACTTCATTGCGTTTACGGGGTCCGCCAACGAAACCTCAAGTGCGTTGCGGGGGAATTTTGAATGCGTGGATGTGTACCCCTCTTGGGAGGCGGGGGTACAGGGGCGATCGCGTCGGAAGGTGGAAAATTTTGAGGCGCTGTGGAGCAATGGCACCCCCAAGGTGGAGGTGATGGAGTTTCCGGAGGCGGCGAGGCGATCGCTGTTGACCTTTAAGACGAATCGCATCCCCTCTGGCGCCCTCCAGAGGGTCCCAAAGGCGGCCGAGTCGCCCCCAGATTACCCAACTCAAGACATGACTGGGGTTGAGAAACTGCCTCTCCCGATGCTTCCCGCTGAGCTGAAGCTGAGGGGATATCAAGAACAAGCGATCCAAAACTGGTTGAGGAATCAGGGGAAAGGAACCTTAAAGATGGCAACGGGAAGCGGTAAGACCATTACCGCCCTAGCAATCGCCACTCAGGCCTACCAGCAACTGGGGCTTAAGGCGCTGATCGTGGTTTGTCCTTATCGGCATCTCGTCATTCAGTGGGCGAGGGAGTGTGAGAAATTTGGACTTCAGCCAATTTTAGCCTTTGAATCCGTTCGGCGTTGGCAAGGACAACTGGGTTCAGATCTCTATTCTGTGCAGGCTGGTCATCAGCCCTTTCTGACGGTGGTGACCACCAATGCAACCTTCATGAGTGATGGGTTTCAATCTCAGCTTACCTATTTCCCAGAACCAACGCTGTTGGTGGGGGATGAGGCCCACAATTTTGGTTCAAATCAGCTCGTGCGGTCGTTGCCAAGCTCGATTCGTTATCGTCTGGCGCTGTCGGCAACGCCAGAACGCTATTTTGATGAGGTGGGGACCGCGGAGCTGTATGAATATTTTGGGCCTGTGCTAGAGCCGGAATTTACGCTGCGTGATGCAATCCTGCAGGGAGCATTAGTTCATTATCTTTACTATCCCATCTTGGTCTCATTGACCGAGCGGGAGGCAGAGCGCTACACGGTCTTAGCCAAGAAGATTCGTCGTCTCATCGGCATGGGCGGGCTGGAGGATGAAAACCCGGCCCTGACGCCGTTGCTCCTGGAGCGATCGCGGTTAATTGGATCTGCCGCTAATAAAATAGAGGCGCTGAAAAACTTGATGCGCGATCGCCTGGGAACCAGCCACACCCTGTTTTACTGCGGGGACGGCACCGTGGAAGATGCGGTGTCGGCAGAGAGCCGGCGACAGCTCGATGTGGTGGCACAACTGCTCGGGCGAGATCTGGGATATCGAATCAATACTTACACGGCAGAAACGCCCTTAGAGGACCGCACCGATCTACATCATCTGTTTGAGTCAGGAGAACTCCAGGGACTAGTGGCGATCCGCTGTTTGGACGAGGGGGTTGACATTCCTGCCATCCAAACAGCGGTGATTCTGGCTAGCAGCAACAATCCTCGGCAATTTGTACAGCGGCGGGGCCGGATTTTACGTCGTCATCCTCATAAATCAAGGGCAACGCTGTTTGACATGATCGTGGTACCGCCAGAGTCCGATTCAGACACCTTTGAAATTGACCGCCAACTGCTGCGTCGGGAGCTGGTGCGGTTTGTGGAATTTGCAGATCTGGCCGACAATGCGGGAGAGGCTCGACTCAAGCTGTTGGATCTTCAGCAGCATTACCAACTGCTAGATCTTTAGGAGGCGAGATCTGGAGCTTTATGTGATTTTTCGCTGGCCGTTCGCGGAAAGACACCCTAGCGTTGTAAGAATAGGTAAAGGTTACTCATCCTCATTTTCCCTCATGCCTCGCAAGTCTACGCCTCAACAGCCAGGACTTTTCTCCGAAGAGTCCCTAGCACCGGTGCAAGAGCCGATTACCAGCGCCTCGCCCGCCGTTCGTCAGATTATTGACCGAGTCTTAGAGCTAGAGCAGCAGCGCTTAGATCGTAATGACCGGGGCCTGATTCAGGCCGATATTTTAAATATTGTCAAGGAAGCGGTGCAATGAAGCTGCTGAGTCTGAAGCTCCACAACTTTCGGTCTTTCTACGGAGAACATCGCCTAACCTTTGCCAAGAGCCGCGATCGCAATATTACGGTGATTCATGGAAATAACGGATCGGGCAAGACAGCCCTGCTGAATGCCTTTACCTGGGCACTCTACGAAAAGTTCACCGCGGCCTTAGCCTCCCCGGAACAGGTGGTGAACCGCCGGGCGATCGCGGAGGCAAAACTCAAGACAACGGTGGACTGCTGGGTGGAGGTAGGCTTTGAACATGATGGCAAGCAGTATCGGGTGAAGCGCAGCTGTAGAGCCCAGAAAACCAAGGATGGCGCCGATCAATCCCGCAGCGATCTGTTCATGCAGTTTTCTGGGGATGATGGACGCTGGCTGTTGTTGCCCAATGGCCAAAAGCCGGAGGATGTGATTTCGCGGATTTTACCCAAAAGCCTGCACCAGTATTTCTTCTTTGATGGGGAGCGGATTGAGCAAATCTGGCGAGTCGATAAGCGACCTGAAATTGCGGAAGCCACCAAGAAGTTGTTAGGAGTTGAAGCCATCGATCGAGCCATTAAGCATCTCACCCTGGCACGGAAATCCTTAGAGGAGGAGCTAGGTGGAATTGGAGATGCGGAAACTCAGCATTTGCTCGCAGAAAAGAAGCAGCTTGAGACGGAACAGGAGGAAATCCAGACCTGGATGGAGGAGGTTGAGACAGAACTCGCGGCCCAACTTGAGGTGAAGCACACCCTGCAACAGAAGCTGTTGGAGCTGAGTGAGGTAGAACAGCGACAGCGACAGCGGGAATTGCTACAAAGCCAGGATCAGGATCTGCGCGATCGCCTTTTGGCCGCGAAAAAGAACCTGAAGCGCCTGATTTCAACGCGAGGTTACACTGTATTCCTGCCCCCGATCGCGGCTAAATTTCGGGAGATTGTCAAGGATCGGGAGCAAAAGGGAGAGTTGCCCGCAGACATCAAACAAACCTTTGTGCAAGACTTGCTAGATCGGGAGCGGTGCATTTGCGGGGCGGAGCTGCATGAGGGCAGCTCGCATCGGGAGGCGGTTCAGGCCTGGCTAGAAAAAGCGGGTTTGGCGGACGTGGAAGCGGCAACCTATCGGGTGCAGGCTCAGGTGGATGAATTGGAGCGACAGATTCCTGAGTTTTGGCGAGAAGTGGATCAAGAACAGGCTACAATCCGCCAAATAAAGCAGAAAATCGGACAAATTAACGAAGAATTAGACGAAATTGGGGAGCAGTTGCGCCAGAGTTCACGGGAAGACGTTCGCAACCTTCAGCTTCGGCTGGATTCTGTGGAGCATCGGATTGAAAGCTACACCCTGGAAAAAGGTCAGAATCAGGAGCGAGAGGTACGCTTGGATCAAGCTATCCGGCAACTCAATAAACAGCTGAAGGAGCGGAAGCAAAATAAAGGGCGACAAAAGCTGGCCCAGGACCGGATTAGTGCTGCGCAGGATGCGGTCGATCGGCTCAAGCAGCTTAAGGTCAATCAGGATGTGCTATTCCGAGAGCAGTTAGAGGCGGAAATTGCTCAACTCTACGGCGAAATTTCCTTTAAACCATACCAACCGCGCCTGTCAGAGCGCTACGAACTGAGTTTAGTGAACGTCGAGGAAGACCCGGACAATGCGGTGGGGGCTTCTACGGGAGAAAACCAAATTTTGAGCCTGGCGTTTATTGGCAGCATCATTGAGCGGGTGCGGCAGTGGAGTAAGGCGGGATTAATCATGGGCCCGGATAGCAGCACGTTCCCAGTGGTGATGGATTCGCCGTTTGGAAGTTTAGATTCGTTGTATCGGCGGCAGGTGGCGAAACTCTTGCCGGGGCTGGCGGATCAGATGGTGGTGATGGTAAGCAAGACCCAATGGCGCACCGAGGTGGCAGAGGAGATGCAGGATCGAATTGGGCGGGAATATGTCTTGACCTACAACTCTCCGAAGTCGGAGCTGGCCATCGATGATATTGAGCGAGGGGGCGAACGTTATCCTTTAGTGAGGCAAAGCCCGAATGAGTTTGAATATACCGAAGTGATCGAGGTGAGTCGCCATGGTTAAGGTTGCTGCTTCCACCGTTCCTGCCCAGCCGCTTGAGACGGATCGTTGGGTGAAAGCTAGTTGGGATGAGTTTATCGCGATCGCAGATGACCCTGCCTATGAAGGGGGGCGGTTTTACTTTGATCACGGGAGGATGAGGATTGAAATGGTTCCGTTAGGGTCTTCCCACAGTCAAGATGATCCTTTGGTGGCCAGGGTTATCAGTTTGTTTGCGACCCTGAAGGGCTTACGCTTTAAAGAAATCTCGAATGGTAGCTTTCGGAAGACCGGAGAACGTGGGTGTCAGCCAGATATTGCCTTTTATATCGGTGCAGAGATTAGGTTTCCGCCTCGGGGAGATACCCCCATTGATTTGGATACCATTGAGCCGCCTTCGCTGGTGGTGGAAATTGCTTCGACGACATTGGCGGATGATTTGGGGCCAAAGCGTTTACTGTATGAGCGTTTGGGGGTGGCAGAATATTGGGTTGTAGATGTGAATGGGGGCAGCATAACGGCATTTGAGATTGCGGATGGTCGGAGTGGGGAGGTGCGGAAGTCGTTGGTGTTGCCAGAGCTGCCAATAGCGGTGGTGGAAGAGGCGCTGAGACGGGGGCAAAGGGAGGATGACGGGGTGGTCAATCGCTGGCTATTGGATCTGTTTGCAGCGGACGTATGAAGACCGACACGCTATTTTATGAGTTATTTCAGCTTTATCCGCTTATTTTCTTTGAATTGATTGGGGAGTCTGC
>NZ_JTHE03000032.1 GCF_000817775.3 Lyngbya confervoides BDU141951 | reverse complement strand
TTGGGACGTTGGTTCGTCACCATTCCCTACCAAACAGCTTAATTGTGGGCTACTTTATTGATTGGAAGTCCCTAAGCAACTCCTGCGCCTGGTAGAAACGTGGTTATTTGCTGAGGGGTGGGAGGAAATCTGGTTGACCACCGATCCCGATGAAACCATGAGATCTGTCGGATTCTATCGCCATCTGGGTTGGTGTGACTGGAAGCTTGAACCGGACGGAGACCGCTTTATGCACAAAAAACGCCGGTAGCCCAAGAACCCTCGTCTTCAGGATATATTTTCTCTGTGCAGCCCACGAGTCGCGATCTGGGTCTTTGCTGCAAGGGGCTATTGTGAAGGCCCAGGTGAATAGGCCGGTGTCGCAGAGCCAATCCTGCGTCCGTCTATTATGACCCGCAGACTCCCACCTCTGCTGTCCTTGCGCCTGGCTGGAACTGGGGGACCGTTGTGCCGCTCTTGCGGGGGATCTTTTTAGGGGGGCTAGGATGGTTTGTCTACTCTCTGGTCAGGGCCGCAAAACGGTCCTTAGATTGACTCCCCATCCCCATCCATGGCGGGGGAGGAGTCAACCCTTGGCTTTCAGCGCCGTTTCCATCTGTTCAATATCCTCCCGCACAGGATCATCCTGGGAGGCTGCGGCCTGCAACGCCTGTTTGTATGCCGCCAGCGCCCTGGGCAGATTTTGATGCTCTCGATAGAAATCGCCCAGAATTCGATAGTTGAGGTAGGGATTAACAGAGCCTGGATCGCCCCCGTTCAGGCTGGAATGCAGGGCTATGCAAGCCTGGATCGCTTGGATGGCCAGGGTTTCCTGCTCCAGTCCCGCATAGGCCATCCCCAGATGGTAATAGGCCCAGGATAGCTGCGGATCCAGGGCGATCGCCTGTTGCAGCGGATCCAGGGCGGCCTCAAATTGCCCAAGCTGGATCAAGCTATAGCCATACTGGTCCTGGGCAAACTTAAACCCAGGACTGTCTTGAATAGCCTGCTGGTAAGATCGGCTGGCGGCTACCCAATTTTGATTGGCCGCGTACAGCTGCCCCATTTCAAACTCAACCAGACTCTGGATGGAAACCGCTGGATCGTTAGCGCTGGAGGGGCCATAGGGGTGATCGCCTACCCTTTCCGTGGCCCCAAGGGGCGACAAGTCGCGGGAGAGAAAGACACCGTAGAGCGGATCGTCCTGGATCATTTTCCGCAGGCTGGCGGCGGCAGCAGGGGCTTGATCGGCCAGCAGGTAAGCCTTTGCCAGGTCATGGCGAATCATGAAGGTCAGTTGCTGGGCGGGTGGGGCGTCGCCCAGTAGCGCGTCCGCCTGGGTCAGCAGCCCAATCCCCGACTCCAGATGGTCTTCGTCTAGATACAAACGCCCCAGATGCCAGGCCACCAGAGGATCCTGTGGCCTTTGCTCAAAGAGCCGCTCAAACACCGCCAGAGCGGCGTCTGTGGGGGCAGGCAAGGGCTCATCCTGCCCGTCGGCAAAGATAGGCTGCCGCAGATATTCTCCCAAGGTCAACAGCGCGCGATCTGGCTGGGGGTGGGTCTCCAGGAGGTCTAGCATTCGCTGAATGGGGTGCGGATCAAGCTGGAGCAGCAGCCAGAGGCGGTGGAAGGTGAGGGCATTGGGATCGATCCATAGCGCTTGCTGGTAGGCCGCGATCGCCTGGTCGGGCTGTTTGCGGCAGGTGTAGAAATTTCCCAAATCGTGCCAAGCCTGTGCCCCAGCGTGAGGTTGCGATCGCCGCGCCTGCAAGGTGGACTCCAGGGACGCCGGGCATTGCGTTAGAGATTGCGGGAGTTCAAGTACGCCTTGTCCAGCATCCTCAGACCCTGGGGCCTTCCCCTGAAGGGAGAGGGGATTGGGGCCTAGGGCCAGTGCCGCGGGGCTGCTGACCAGGCACCACCAGAGAGAAACCAAGCCGGGACGATTAAACTTCAAAAGGCGGAGCATCGTCGATTGCCCAAATGCTGAGGATGGGTTCACTTTAGCATTCTGGCCTGGCCCCGCGGATCGAGAGGGGATGGGGGTCGGGTTCAGCCAAAATCCCCCAGAGGATTGCACCCTGAAAGATTACCCCTAAGAATAGAGGGTATCGCTACCGGCGCCCCATTGATGTCCAATCCTCCGCCTCTTCCCCCCGACCTTGAATCGATCTGCCATCGCCTGCGCGGACTCACCCAGCGAGACATCGTGGATCAATGGCGGGTTTATCTGGGTGAGGATCTGCCTCTGGACACCGCTCTGAGCCCGCAGCACTGGCAGCATTGGAGGGCCGCCACCCTCAACCACCGTCGCCATATTGCCTGGGACCGGGGACGGCAGCCGATCTGGTTAGGGCAGCAGATTGTGGTGCCCGCAGATCTAGACGGTTACCCCTTAGCCGGTCTGACGCTGCGGCTGGATTTAACCTGGTGGGCTGATCTGGCCCAGATTTATGTGCAGGGCCAGCTCATTCAGGTGGGAGATCTCTACGATTGCTTTGGACGCATCCTCCTGAGTTCAGCGGCCCAGCCCGGCGCAGAGATTAACGTGGCGATTCGTCTGGTGAGTCCCGGTCACGATCCGGGGGCACTGGTGCGATCGCTGCTGTGGTTTGAGCCCGAGGATGTGGATCAACCCGATCCCGGCATGATTGCCGATGAGCTGGAAATTCTGGCCTCCTATGTGCAGGAGTTTCGACCGGAGGATTTGCCACAGCTTCAGGCCATGACCCTGGACTGGACCCAGCGAGGGCAGCTTCAGGGGTTCCAAGCTGAACTGGCCCGATTTCGCCAGGGCTTAGCGGCCTGGGGAGACTGGCTCAAGACCCGGCGAATCTACTGGACTGGCCATGCTCACCTGGATATGGCCTGGCTGTGGCCCGTGAGCGAAACCTGGACTGTGGCCGAGCGCACCTTTGCCTCGGTGCTGAGCTTGATGGCCGATTTTCCAGAACTGCGCTTTTGTCACTCTTCGCCAGCGCTCTACGACTGGATCGAGCGTCACCGCCCCGAGCAGTTTGCCCAGATTCAGGAACAGGTGGCCGCCGGACGCTGGGAAGTGGCCGCCGGGCTGTGGATTGAGCCGGAGTTTAACCTGATTAGCGGCGAATCGCTGGTGCGTCAGGTGCTCTACGGCCAGCGCTATGTGCAGGAAAAGTTTGGTGCTCCTAGCACCATTGCCTGGCTTCCCGATAGCTTTGGATTCTGCTGGCAACTACCCCAGGTGCTCCGGCAGGGGGGAGTGGACTATTTTGTCACCACCAAGCTGCGTTGGAATGACACCACCGAGTTTCCCCACTGCGTGTTTAAATGGCGATCGCCCGATGGTACCGAAATTGATAGCCTGATGCTGCCCCCCATTGGCACCCGCATTGATCCGGTTAAAATGACCGAGTTTGGGCGGCAATGGGAGAAAAGCACCGGATCAGGCCTGAGCTACTGGCTACCGGGCCTGGGCGATCATGGCGGCGGCCCCACTCGCGACATGCTGGAGGTGGCTCGCCGCTGGGACCGATCCCCGGTGATTCCCACGCTTCAGCCCAGCACAGCGGTAGAGTTTTGTCAGGCCGCCCTCAGGCAGATTCCCCAGCCCCCGGTCTGGGAAAATGAGCTTTACCTGGAGTTCCATCGCGGGTGCTACACCAGCCATGCTGACCAAAAGCGCTACAACCGGCAATGTGAATCAGCACTCATGGAGGCGGAGCTGTTTGCGGCGATCGCTACCCTCATTGCCGATCAGCCCTACCCCAAGCAGGATCTAGAGCAGGCCTGGAAGCAGGTGTTGTTTAACCAGTTTCACGATATTCTCCCCGGATCTTCGATTCCCGAAGTCTTCCAGGATGCCAACCAGGACTGGGCTGCGGCCCTGGGAACCGGGCAGCGAATTCGAGACGCAGCCCTGAGGGCGATAGGTCAGCAGATTCATTGCCCCCCTCCGGCAAACTCTCCAGAGGCGCAAGCGCTCGTTGTCTTTAATTCCCTGAACTGGGATCGAAGCGGCTGGGTGAGGACCCAGATCCCGAACTCCCTCAGGCCTGGTAACCTCCAGGTTGTAGACGATCAGGGAACGCCGACCTCCACCTGGGTCGCTGCGGATCACACCCTGTGGTTTTGGATCGATGGCCTGCCCAGCATTGGCTACCGGATCTATTGGGCCATGCCCGCAGCAACCGCACCGCCACCCGCACCGCCACCGGATCACTGGCAGCTAGAGAATGAGCATCTGCAGGTGACCCTTGACCCCACCACGGGCACCCTGGCGCGGATCTACGATAAAGTCGCCCAGCGAGACTGCCTGAGGGCACCTGGCAATGAACTACAGTTTTTCCAGGATCAGGGACAATATTGGGATGCCTGGAACATTGACCCCCACTATGCCGAGCATCGCCTCCCCAATGCCGAGGTGACGGCCCTGGATTGGATCCGCTGGCATGGACCCGAACAGCGCATCCGCGTCACGCTGAAGTTTCAAGCCTCCCAATTTATCCAGGACTATGTGCTGGTGGATCATTGCCCCTACTTGACCGTGGAAACAACGGTGGACTGGCAAACGGACCATGTTCTGGTGAAGGCGGCCTTTCCCCTTACCCTTTGCACCGATCGCGTCACCTGCGACATGCCCTGCGGCGCTATTCAGCGGCCCACCCTCCCCAACCCCAAACCGCTGGAGGCCTGGCAAACCGCTAAGTGGGAAATCCCGGCACTGCACTGGGCCGACCTGAGCGAGGCCGATCAAACCTATGGCGTGAGTTTGCTCAATGACTGCAAGCACGGCTATGATGCGCAGCCGAGTCAGATCCGGATCACCCTGCTGCGAGGCTCAACCTGGCCTGACCCCAGGGGCGATCGCGGTTACCACGCCTTCCGCTATGCCCTCTACCCCCATGGTGGCACTTGGCAGCAGGCCCAAACCACCCAGCGCGGCTACGAATTGAATCGTCCCCTACTGGTGCAATGGGGATCCTCCCCGGCCGGGTCGCTGCCGCCCCAGCAGTCGTTCCTCTCGCTGCCCCCCAATCTGATGCTGATGGCCTTCAAGCAGTCTGAGGCTGACAATCAGCATTGGATTTTGCGCTGCTACGAAAGCCAGGGCACCCCCACCGATTGGACGGGCACCCTGCATGGCCTCAACCTCAGCCCCACCGCCCGCGTGGATGGCCTGGAGCAACCCAATGGCCCGCTTCCTGAACGAATTGAGCCCTGGCAAATTGTGGCTGTACAGCTGGCCTCGAATCCAGGTTGCTAGCGCTTCCGCCTGTGCCCAGGGAAAAACTCAGCGGAGATTGTTGAGCAGAACTATTTTAGCTCCTGCATAAAATGATGGGATTGATTCGATAGAGTCAGGAGCGATTCATGATAGGTGGAACCTCAATGTGATTTATGGAAAAGCGTCAATCAGTTCTTGATCAGTTTTCCAGCTTTATCCAATGGCGGAATGATCAGCAGTTTGGGGGATGGCAAACCCATCCCCGCCTGCGCCGTCGCATGGTGCAATTCCTGGATCGGGACCCTTCCCTAACCCAGGATCGATATTGGGTCCTTTAGAGAGTGTTTGTAAATAAATGTTGAGATGAATTGCTTTCGACTCAAGATGTGTATTTTTGGGAAAGTAGAGT
>NZ_JTHE03000031.1 GCF_000817775.3 Lyngbya confervoides BDU141951 | reverse complement strand
TCGTCCACAACTTTGTTCGAGTTCATTTCACCACTAAAGTTGTTCCCGCTGTCAGGTTAGGGATTGTGGAAACTGGGCTATCTTGGTCGCAACTTCTGACGATGCGATATGCAATCTGACTCAGGACACACAATGCTTGTAGCCTCCCCACGCAGCGGAACCAGTGCCAATCTGTTCTCCCAATCCTTCAGGAACTTGCTCCGCAAGGGAAGGAGAGCGAGTCGGAGCGGGCGAGACTCCTTCCTCAGCCACGGGGCTTGTTTCTTCAATCTCCCCTCGGGGCTCTGGACTGCTTTCCTCAATCACCTCGGCACTGCGCTCCACCCGCTGCAACGGAGGTGACGCTGGACTCTCAACAACTGGGCTGGGAGTGGATGGAAAAGGAACACCAAACTGGGCAACTAAGATCACAGCGAGGACTTTCACCGCGTTCCTCCAACTTTTCCAGACTCACGAGAAAGACTGCTTACCATAAGCCAATGCCAAACGCTGAGTTATTGAGCATTTCATCGGCGATCGCTTCTTGGCTACGGAGTTCGGCTAAATCCGCTTCGCTATTTCGCTCATTAATTTGGTTGATCCCGTGAGCGGTAGCGGCAGATTGCTGCGTATTTTGCTGCTGCACTTGGGTTTGAACCTGCAAAATTCTTGACATCTGGGCGTTCTGTTCCAGCAGCGCATCCAGCTTTTTCTGGGTGATAGGAATTTCCTTCCCCTTAACGGCAGCAGTCGAAATCCCCTTTGACGCTTGAGCGGCAGCTTGAACTTGCTGAGCCTGAACAGATTGACCAGACTGTCCTAAGACTTGCTGCGTAATCTGCTGCACAACCCTTTGCTGAATTGAATCTGCAACAACGCCGGATGAAATAGAGGATAAATCCCCGTTACTGAGGGCCGCTTCTGCTTGGTTTGAGGCCGCAATCGGATCTGCAATCCCCATTGCCCCTAAAATATTCGTGATTTGCTTGCTGCTCCAATCGTTCAATTCTTGAGAGGCTCTTATTCCAGCTTCACCGGTAACCCCATCAATGATGTTGCTGGGAACACTTAAAGCTTCATCTAATACACCTGCCACCGGCCTAGGTAAAGCCTTACGGAGAAAATCTGGGACCTTAACGCTAAAAGCACTAGCTACTGTAGAAATAACGCAGAAAACGGCAAATGAAGTGAGAATCACAAATCTTTTCTTCATTTCTAACTCTCTAACGGTGAAATAACGTCGTCATATACGTAATCAAAAGGAACTCGGACATTTCCGGGGAAACAAGCCGATGTTCCGGTAACTAAGCCATCTGAAATTGAAGAAATCTTGAGTGAAATAGAAAACTTATCAACCCCACCGGTTTCAGATAATTCCTCAAAAAAAGGACCTGGCCATCGTTCCCCAGGAAACTGGTACCCATAAGCCGCCACGAACCGGCCAGGCTTCAATCGAAGGATTTCTTCAGAAGGCAACTTATTGCCCTCTGGCCAAGGGCTCAAATCAGGAACTTGTAGCAGACTCCGCTTACACTCAGCCTCTTTTACCCTGGCCAGCTCCATATCTCGCTGATGCTTCAGATTCGCAGCAATCAATCCCCCGATCGCCGTCAGGGCTGCCAAAATTCCCAAGCCAATGTAGAGCTGCATCCCCTGAAGGATGAATCCGCTCTGTCGAAACCTCATACACCACCCCGAAAAACACCAACCGGTTATAGGAAAAATTGTGGTGATTTTCACACAGATTTTATTTTCGGGCAAATAAAAATATGCCTTTTTCCCGAGAAGACTTACCAGAACCGGGATACACAATTTGTAACAGCTATTTTTATTTCTTGAAAGTATTTTGTTGATCCCTACAATCCACCTGATTCCTGGTAACTAAGGGCTTTCTGGATCTGCCTTGGTCAAGGCCCAAGGACTTGACTCAGAATTTTTACTCGGGTAAAGAATATTCCCATGTGAAATTTTGCTGCCCCTCACTACAATCTCTCAGAGTTCTTTCCCCTTCCCACAATGCTCAAACTTCAACGCTTCGCGATCGCCTCGCTTCTCTCAGGGCTTGCAGTGATTCTGTTTCAGCCCACGGCGAAGGCTCTGATCCTTGATACGACCACGGCAGTCGTTCGCTACTGCATCCTGCAAGATTTGGCGGGATTGGGTGGAGTGGTCGATGCCTTCTTCTGGGGGATCCGCGTGCTGTTTGTCCTCGTGGTAGTGGGGATCATCTATATTCTCTGGTCCAAGCGGGACGATAACGAAAATCTCCAAAATTGGATGCGCATTTTAGGCTCGCTCATCGTGGGTGCGGGGTTGATTGGGGCCTTTGAAGCTTATTTCCTGGGTTCTGCCAACGCGGCTCAAAGCTCCTGTGCTGCCTCAAATTCATCTCCATCGGCCCCATCAGGCGTTCCACCGGTTCCCGGTCAATAAGTTTTGGAAGGGGAGGCACCCATGCGCAGGTACATCCGGATCAACAAGGCCTTGGGTCGTCACGCCAAGCTGTTCTTCATTGATGTGGAGAATATTCCCGCCCTGATTCTTTGTGCGGCGATCGCGTTTTTTATCGGCCAGGTGATGGGATCCGAGGACTGGGCGCTGCCTCTCGTAATTTTCATTGGCTGCTTTGGCTCCTGGTTGATCACAGTCCGCAACAAGCCCAAGGAGTTTGTCGCCAAGTTTCACCGGGACCATCCCCCTAAGTGGAAGCGGGGGTCCGTTTACTACACACACCCTCTGAAGAAGGGAAAATCTCGCTAGATGCCGACCACTGCGCCTGCCATTGAGAACGATATCGACCTGACAAATGTGGTCTCGGTCTGCAACGGGGATCAGACGGTGCAGGCCATCCTGAATGCCAGGGGCTCCAAGAAGCAGTTTGTGTTCATCTGGGAGCTGGAGCCCCTCCACGACACGGCAATCACTGAAACTGAGTACGAAGCTATCCTGGCTGGCCTCAAGGAACTCTCCAAGGGGGAACTACTCACGTTCGTTTCCAGCTCATCGGGGGATCCAGAATCGGCGATCGCCCGGCTAGAGCGACGGTTGGAAGGGGCCTCGCAGGAGTCACAGTTCTTTATCCATGGGATGACCGCTCGCATCAAAGAGTTAACCCGACGCGGCGAACGCAAGGAACGAAGCTACTATGCGTTCGCCACCTATACGATTCGGGACCAGACCGGGGATGCCGAGGACCTGACGGAACGATTTCTCGCCAGCACGGTTTCCTTTTTCAAGAAAAATGTCAGCAAGTCTGAGGCCTGGGATGCCGAATCGATCACCCTGATGCTTCACCGGGTCTACGATGCCTGGGCAGAGTGGAACATGCTCCTGGGCACCAAGATGGGATTGAAGGGCAGACCCTTCAGCAAGGATGAACTCTGGGAATATTTGCGCTCCAAAATTAATGGCGAGTCCTGGCCGATTCCCTTACCGCACTGTCTATCGCTTCAGGGCCAGCAGCTCAAGGAACAGTATTTTCTCAAATCGAAGCGCAAGATTGCCGTGCAGTCCCATCGGCTGCACATGAGTTCCTTGCTGGTGAATCCCAATGCGGTGCCCAAGGCGGATCAGAATCTGTTTCTCCCGGCTCGCAAGGCCTACGTGGGGGTCGTGCGGCTCAAACAGTTACCAGACGGCTTTGAAAATGAGGCCCAGACGCTCCGCTGGCTGTGGGAGGAGGTCGCCGCCCAGGAACCCCTGATTGATTTCGATATCATTTCTCAGTTCTCCAGGGGAAACGAAAAAGACGCCATGCAGGCAGCACAGCGCTATGCCTTTCAGCAGGAGTCGATGCAGCGGGTCTCCAGTCAAAAGGGTGGACGGGACCGCATCGCTGAATATCGCGCTGATGAAGCGGGGGATGTTCAAATCAGCCTCATCCAGGGCGACATCCCCATCAATGTGGCGATCGCGATCTGCATTTATGTCTTTGTGGAGCCTGGGGCGCTCCAGGATCGCAAAGCGCACCAACGGGCCGTGGAAACTTTGCGCAGCAAGGTCAATTTTGTTAAAAACCGCTTCAAGCATCCGGCAGCGGCAATCCGGGAGGAGAACTATCCCTGGCGCACCTGGCTGCAAACGCTGCCCCTGAAAGTAGAGCCACTCTACGCCAGGCCCTATGATTTTCGTCATCCAGTTAACGCCAGTGCGGCGGTAGGCTTTACGCAACTGGTCGGCATCAACAATCGCGCTAAGTATGGGACTGAGCTGATTTCTGAAAAGGGCTCGACGCCCGTTCATCTGTCGCTCAATGATTCGCTGGGGTCACCCCGACACCTGGCCTTTTTCGGGAAAACGGGATCTGGGAAATCGACACTGGTGGCGCTGTTTATTATCAATGCGCTGATTCAGGGGATTCCCGTCACCATCATGGATTACCCCAAGGGAAAGCAGTCCAGCACTTACACCTGGCTGCTGAAGTTTTACGGCGGGGAGGAGTACGACACTGGCACCACCTGCAACAATCTCTTGGAATACCTGGACCTATCGGACATTCCAGAGGAAGAACACAAGCTGCGGATCGCCAACTTCTGCAAGAACATCACCAATCTGATCTGCAGTCTGGTCTTGGATGGAGAAGATGACCTGAGACTGTCCAAGTCTACGATTCGCTCTTTGATTGAGCTGGGGGTCTCGCGCTTCTACAGCAACTCCAGGATCATGGCCCGCTGTGAGGCGGCACGGCAGGCGGGCATCGGCACTCCGGAATGGGACAACTGGCCCACCCTGCACGACTACTATCATCTGTTCACTGAGGAAAATCTGATCGCCGAGGATTTTGGCAGCGAAATTCCCAAGGCCATCAAGTACATCCGCTATCGCCTCTACACCTGGCTCGAAAGCGATCTGGGACAGGCGATCGCGTCGCCCAGTTCCTTTGATGGCAGCTCGAATCTGGCGCTGTTTGCCCTGCGGAACATCAGCTCCAATCAGGAAGCGGCCATCCTGGGACTCTCGGCCCAGACGGCGGCCATGCGCAAGGCGTTTTCTTCCACCCGCAGTCTGTTCTACTGCGATGAGGTGTCAGTTCTGCTGAGGTTCACAAACCTGGCCTACGTGATTGGGACGTTCCTGGCCACAGGACGGGCCAATGGCTTATCGGTCCTGCTCGCTTCCCAAGATCCAGTCGCCCTCCAGCAAGCGCCGAAGGATGTGGCGGCCCAGATTCTTCAGAACCTCTCGGTGAAGCTGATTGGCAAAATCGCTGACCGGGGGGCGATCGCTTGTTACCAAGAGGTCTTTGGCTACGACTTCAAAACCTTGCTCGCCAATGCCAGCAGTGACTTTTTTCCCTCCCCTTCAGCGATCTATAGCCGCTGGCTGGTAGACGATGACGGACAGATCACCCCCTGTCGCTACTATCCCCCGGCAAACATCCTGGGCATCGTGGCGAACAATCCCAATGAAGTGCTAGGGCGATCGCTCTTTGAGAAGCGTTATGAGAATGAGTTTGAGGCGCTGGGACGCTACTCCAAATGGCTTTGGGAGCAATTCAAACAATACAGCGGGGAGACAGAGGAGATTATTACCCAGGAACACATTCAGGCGCTGGAGCAGCATCTGTTTGGAGAGGAGTCAAAATCTGTCTTGGGTTGAGTCTGCCGTCGTCAGTCCTCTGGTAGGTAGGGGATGAGCCCCTTCTCATAGGCAATCTCTTGAATCTGTCGGGGAAGTGTCCGGACGTAGTCAGACTTTGGGGCAATGTCACTGAAATAAGCTGAATCATGCGGCCAGCTTGTATTTGAGAATAGACCGAGGTTCCTGCATTCGAGGAAATGGCTTGGGACGCTGCTTCACCACTCTGGGTTCGCGTCGTCCGGGTCTATCCGGCACTAATACCGTTGCGGTTTCATACAGCAGATCCTCATACAACTGCTCTCGTCCAGACGAGTTGGCTGAGCCT
>NZ_JTHE03000030.1 GCF_000817775.3 Lyngbya confervoides BDU141951 | reverse complement strand
TAGCCATGGTGCGGGAAATTCTGGCGTTCCTATGATGGTAGGAAGTCGTATGCATGAACCAGGGACAGGTCTAGAAAATACTGGAACTCGTGTTTTGGTTTACACCGACTTGCGCAGCATCAACCCAGGATACGACCAGCGATCGCCAGAGCGAGAACTAGAGTTGCACCTTACCGGCAACATGGAGCGATACATGTGGTCTTTTGACGGTAAAAAATATTCTGAAGAGAAAGAACTTACCTTCTACAACGGCGAACGCCTACGGCTAGTATTTGTGAATGACACCATGATGGAACACCCCATTCACCTACATGGAATGTGGATGGAAGTAGATAATGGTGCAGGGGAATACAAACCTCGCAAGCATACTATTAACGTTAAACCAGCCGAAAGACTTCCCGTAGAAATTAATGTCGATGCCCCCGGTAGATGGGCTTTTCACTGCCATCTGCTTTATCACATGGAAGTTGGCATGTTCCGCACCGTAGCGGTTATTGACCCTTTATCGGAGGTGCGTTAGATGCGGAACATATTTCAACGGAAATTATTTTTGGTTCTGGCTACATCAATTGGACTTGCAGGTATCGTAGACTTATCGCTTCAAATCGTAAAAGGCAAAAGTGCCAGAGCTGCCATGCCCCACGACATGAGCGGCGATGCACCCATAAGTCACGACACAGGCGGCATGAGTAGCGATGCCTCAGTGAATCACGACATGGGTGGCATGAATGGCGACAGTGCGATGCCCGACAACATGGGCAAACCTGCTGTTTCAGAGAAACCGGACACGAGTGCGGCAGCTGCCATGCCTCACGATATGAGCCGTACAACCGCTATGACCGGCCACGATTCAATGAACCACGATATGAGTGGTATCTCGCCCATGGGCCATGATATGGACAACATGGATGAGGATGTTCCAATGGGACACGATATGTCTTATCCGGCTACTGCCTCAACGGAACCTAATGGCTTCCCTAAAGAGCCTCAATCAGAAGATGTCGGTGCAACAATAACGACCTTTGCTGAGCAGCCCGAAATGCTCAGTACCAATCAGTTTTCTACAGTACCCGCCGTTGAGCAATCTCAACCAGTATTGGAAGGAAGCACAAATGAAGCTTCAGATGTTCAAGTATTAGAAGCTGATAGTGCTTCACAGCAACTTCTACCCTTGGGACAATCTGATGTTCCAGAAGTCAACAGAGACGAATGGCCTGAGCCTGTAGAAGATAGTCAAATTTTCTCATACTTTTTAATCGATCAGCTGGAATACCGACTAAACGAGGAGGAAGATACGTTTAACTGGAATGGTATTGGTTGGATTGGGGGTGACTATCAAAGACTCTGGATCAAAACAGAGGGAGATGTCGGCTTGAATAGTGACGACAGCGAGGCAGAGCTACAGCTTCTATATGGCAGGCTAATTGCTCCTTTTTGGGATTTTCAAGCAGGGATTCGATACGACCAGGTGTATAGTTCTGAAGGTGGGCCTGGACGTGCATTTGGAGTGGTTGGGGTTCAAGGATTAGCGCCTAATCTTTTTGAAATAGAGGGTGCTTTATTCGTTAGTCAAGAAGGAGACGTTTCGGCCAGGTTTGCTGCTGAGTATCCGTTACTTTTGACCCAGCGACTCATCCTGCAACCCGAGTTTGAAACCAACATCGCTATCCAGCAGGTAGAAGAGTTTGGCGTTGGTTCAGGTCTTAATGATATTGAATTAAGTTTACGCTTGCGTTACGAAGTCAATCGCAGATTTGCGCCCTATGTAGGAATTAATTGGACGCAAAAGTTTGGTGAAACAGCAAATCTTGCTAGAGAAGATGGCGAAGAAGTGAGCAACTTCGCTGTCGTGGGGGGGGTTAGATTTCTCTTTTGAGAAGCTCTTTTAAGGGATTCAGCAAGCACTCTTGAGCTCCAGGAGTTTCTTGGATGGAAACTCCATCCGGCTGGTTACGTCATGCTGACTACCCATTTCTAAGCCCATTCTCCTTGAGGGCACCTCAGTTAATTGTCTTATTGAGAATTTTGGCAACCCGAAATCACTGAAGTCTCGTTGTTATTCCCAATAAGGTTTGTATTTTCCGAGGTGCCCTTAATCGTAGTTATGTGATGAGTCAGTCAGCGCTTCACACTTTCCCCTGGAAACGTTTGTTGCTGTTGGCTGTAGGTTCTCTACCCTCGACCAACACCGGCTGCCACCAGGAATTCTCGGGAAACGGGCTGCTGTGTTTGGCAGCATCCGGCCAAGGTACCGTTAACCACAACTGCAGGTACCCGGTGGATGCTGTATTGGGTTAACTTTGCCTCGCCTTCCTCGGTGATGTAGTCGGCCCGCAAATCCCAAACCTGAATGTCACAATTTTCGCAGGCCAAATCCCTCACCAGTTTGACTGTCTCGTCACAAAGGGGACAGCCTGCGGTAAATACTTCAACTGAACGCTTTGTCATTGAAATTACCTCTTTAAGATCATGGCACCAGTCTAGGACTCTACAGCTAGCTGCAATGTCAAGTTTCAATGCGCTGATTGCCAAAGACGAAGGATTGACCTTCTAGGTAACTAGAGCGTTTAACTTGTATCTGGAGGTATGTATGAAGATTACCCCATGGATCGTTTTCAAGATTTGTCAAATCAACAACCTGTCCAAGACCAACGTGGATGGCTATCTTTTGGAATTGGGATTCTCCTTGCGATCACAACTGGTATCCTCCTTCATTGGGTACCGCCTCAACCAAGATTGGATGTGTATGCTTTTGCCTTTGCAGCAATTGGAGCCGTATATGTGGGCTCAGCGTTAGCTGAGAAACGAGGGCGAAGCATTTTTCTAGAAGCGGCGATCGCGATCGCCTGCATTGCCCTATCTCTCTTTGCTCTCTGGGTGTCTCCTCTGGTGCTGATGGTACAGCAGAAGTCGGAATGAAGAAGTCGGAAGTTAGAGTTACAAAGCTTATCTGATGCTGATTTCAGGTATTGGGGGTGACCTGATCAAACTGCGGCTTGCTATAGGCTACCTTCTGCATAGCGTGTGGGACTACTTTCATCATCCCGTGCAAGTCAGTGCGCAGATTACCCAGCGCTGACTTGCACCCTTGTGCGTGGGGCTTGACTGAGCGATCGAGATCGTCATCACCCTCCAATACAGTTTGGAATAAGTCGACCAATGACTACCGCACCGGATTTTCCGGTCCCCGTCCCCGATATTCATCAATAAAGGTGGCAGCAGCTCGCGGATCAAATTCCAGCATGACCAGCTTTTTCGTCCAGGCAGTGAGGACGATTTCTGCGCCCAATCCTGCTTGGGGCACCACAACGATCCCTTCCCAAGGGTCAGAGAACTGGTCTGCCCAGCTCTCTAAAGCTTTCATCGTTTCTGCCTCGGGCTGGTCGTAATAGATAACGATGTTGCCATGCTCCAGCGAATGGACGAGTTGTTCTGGACGCTGCACGTCAGTATAAATCCCTGGCATGACCGGATTTGGATCATGGGGGCCAGAGGTCGGAAAGTCGCTATCGTAATCTACGGCTTCGCCGGGATTAACATGCTGCCGTCCTTGATCGGGAAAGGTTTGCACCGCAGCGAGGGCAGCGGTGCCTGCTTCTGTATTCGGTTCAAAGGCCACCCGCTCGGGTCGATTACGCAATGCCAAGAATGCGATAATGGCGACCATCAGTGCGGTGACGCCAATCGGACCAAAGATAATCGGCCAGACGTTGAAGTGCCGGGTTGTGCGGCGTCGAGATTTACGGCGAGAATTTGTGTGTTCAACCATAGATTGGACGAGAGTGACAGTTTCAAAGAGTTGTCAAAATTGACGCAGGTCAAACGTTTGACCCCTGAGTTGTACTAGGGCGATGGCTAAGGTAGAGACCAATGACGGCACTGATGACTGAGATCGCAGACAAGATGTGTACCACGTTGAACAGTGTGCCAGGAAAGAACCACGAATCCGTCCGCAGAAACTCAATAAAAAAGCGACCGAGTGGATACCAGATTAGATATAGCAGGGCAATATCCCCCTCCTTTAAATCTTTCTGAAACCGTCGCGAAATCCAAAACAGGATGGCAAATCCGAGAAAATTCCAGAGCGATTCATATAGGAAAAGGGGATGAAACCGTGCACTTTCAGGATAGGTACTTAAATCGTTATAGGGCGGGATCCGATGTTGTGGATCAATACGTAAGCCCCAGGGTAGCGTCGTCGGTGGCCCATAGAGTTCCTGGTTGATGAAGTTCCCCCAGCGCCCAATCGCCTGAGCTAGGGGCAATCCTAGAGCGATCGCGTCTAGGTAAGGCAGCGGGTTTAGCTTCCGGATGCGGGTGAACAGCCAGAGCGCAATGCTACCGGCAATGAAGCCGCCAAAAATATGAATACCACCGCCCCAGATTTTGAGAATTTCACCTGGGTTCTGCAAGTAGTAACCAAGGCCAGACTCACCCCGTGGCGACTGAATAAACACATAGTAAAGTCGCGCTCCTAAAAAGCCTGGAATTAGAATCCAGAAGAGCATGTCCCAAAGATTTTCAGAATCCTCTCCTTTACGGGCAACCTCGCGACTAGCTACCAAGGCTGCCGCCAAGATAGCCGTTAGCATCAGCACCCCATACCACCGCAGGGCAAGGGGGCCGATGTGAAAGATGATGGGATCTACAGGGGGGTACATAGGGTCTCGTCAGTCTAAGAGTGCTCTGAAAAAGCCTCAGTCTCACCGGACTCGGTGAAGGAAAATACCGTGTAAGGTTCAACGTAATCACCGGATTCCATACCAGGAGAGCCGATGGGCATACCCGGAACGGCGATACCTGCAACGTCCGGTTTTTCAGTTAGCAGCCGCTGTACATCTTCTGCGGGAATGTGACCTTCAACGACATAGCCATCCACAATCGTGGTGTGACAAGAGGCCAGATTGGCAGGGACGCCGTACTGCTCTTTGATCGCCGTCATCTCTTCCGTCACGTTGTCTTTGACGGTAAAGCCAGCGGCTTCCATGTGCTCAATCCACTGGCCGCAACAGCCACAGGTCGGGCTGCGAAATACCGCGAGTTCCTGGTTAAATGCGACCTGCTCAGCTTTAGTCGGCTGAGTAGAAGATGCACTGTTGTTTGTGACCAGGCTACACCCTGCAAAGGCTAGGCTGCCCGCCATCAAGCCGACGACTAGAAAACGGGTTGCTGCTAATTGACTGCTCATAAATAAATACTTTTTCCAACTCGTTCGGTATAACAGCTTAGCGCTTGGGCAAGGATACAACTTCTGCCAGCACCCTGATAAGGACTCATAATTGACTCAGAAAAAATTGTCTTTCCCTGCGCCACCGGCTGGAGATAGCGTCAACGAATTGGCCATTCGGTCAATCCCGTTCATCAGCAGAACCACACTGAGTAGCAGCAGTGCTGAAAACACATCTCCACCCCAACTCTCGTGAAGCCACTCAAACCAGTCAGTGCGTCCGGTGCCGTGAAAGAACGTCAGCAGGGTGTTGCGAACGATGTTGCCCACCACGCTGATGAGCGCTGCTCCCGCTAGTAGCGCAAGGGTTTTCGGTCGAGAACGTAGGTTGCCCGTCCAATGGAGCATCATCAGAGCGACATATAAGCAGGTCATCAGCATCTTCAGCCCCGCGCAGTAGGGAGCCACCTCGACAATGCGTTCGTTGACTAAGATGTAGATTTGATCGACGCTGACATCCATGCCAATTTGCGTCAACAGAAAGGCCGCGATCGCGGCATTCATGCGCTGTATTGGCATCAGGTAGGGTGCAATGAGGTAAGGCAACTCGGTCGGTGTTGCCAGCAAAACAAACAACAAAGGCCATCTCATCAGCCGCAAACCGCTCAATCCCTTCAGGATTAGAACGACTGCTCCCAGCATGAGGGGAAAAGACAGATTAATGAGATTTTGCACTGGACTGAGATAGAACGTAACCGCTAATGCCAATAGCGATATCCCCAAAAAGCTTCCGCTGCTGGGCAAATTGTGCCGAT
>NZ_JTHE03000029.1 GCF_000817775.3 Lyngbya confervoides BDU141951 | reverse complement strand
TGCAAAAAATTCGAAACCCAGTATCTACAGTGCTTAGATATCGGTCTCATCGCCTCCTAATTCTGTCCGGAGTATTGATTATGAGAGAATTAGATCTGCAATTGCTGCTCGAACTGATAAAAATCAGGGATTATGACTCATGATTGTGGATCCCGCAAGACTCAGGAAATTGCTTGAGCAAGTCAGCGATCTCATGCGAGTTAAACACTATTCCTGTCGCACCGGGCAAACCTACCTCCATTGGATTCGCCGCTATATCCTGTTTCATAACAAGCGCCATCCCCAAGAAATGGGGGAACCTGAAGTCGAAGCTTTCCTCACTCATTTAGCCGTCCATGACGACGTAGCTGCATCGACTCAAAATCAAGCCCTCTGTACCCTGATTTTTCTCTATCGTCACATTCTGGATCAGCCACTCGCCGACTCCATTAAAGCAGTTCGAGCCAAACGATCTAGTCACCTGCCCACGGTCTTAACCCCCGCTGAAGTTCAACACCTGTTCCAACACCTTCAGGGAACCAACCAATTGCTCGCAAAACTCCTCTATGGAACTGGCATGAGGATTACCGAAGGACTCCGGCTTTGAGTCAAGGATGTGGACTTTGCTCAGCCACAATGATCTCGCTCAGGGGTATGGAGCCGTCCATCTTCCCTATGCCTTAGCCCGAAAATATCCCCAGGTCGACCATGAGTGGGTTTGGCGATTTGTCTTTCCGGCAAAACATCGCGCTATCGATCCTCGGGATGGGGAAATCAAACGTCACCATGTCGAGGGTAAAGTCCTCCAGTGAGCCATTAAACAAGCCGCAAAAACTGCCAAGATTTCCAAAAAAGTAAGCTGCCATACGCTCCGTCACAGTTTTGCCACAAATCTGCTGGAAAACGGCTACGATATTCGTACTATCCAAGAACTGCTTGGACATAAAGACGTAAAAACAACCCTGATTGACACCCATCTCCTCAATCGAGGCGGATTGGGTGTTCGGATCCCCTTAGACCTCTAAAAACCACCCGTTACTCAGGAGGTCTCGCCGCTAGATATTGATACATTTGCCAGCGAGTATGAACATCCTCCTGAGCCTGCTTCAGTAACTGCTTCGCCGCCGCCGGATTACTGCGGGCCAACATCTTAAAGCGGTTTTCGCTGTACATTGCCGCCTCCACCGGAAGCTTGGGGTTCCGAGAATCGAGGATGAGCGGATTTTCCCCTTGATCCGTGCGGCGCGGGTCGTAGCGGTACAGGAGCCAGCGACCTGAGTCCACCATCGCCTTTTGCTGCTGCATCCCCCTTTGCATATCAATCCCGTGGGCAATGCAGTGAGAATAGGCAATGATCAGCGATGGCCCTTCGTAGGACTCCGCCTCCATAAACGATCGCAGGGTATGCTCATCCCTGGCGCCCATCGCCACACTGGCCACATAGACATTCCCGTAGGTCATCGCCATCAGTCCCAGATCTTTTTTGGGGGCCGGCTTGCCCCCGGCAGCAAACTTCGCCACCGCCCCTCGCGGCGTCGATTTAGACATCTGGCCGCCCGTGTTGGAATAAACCTCCGTATCCAGCACCAGAATATTCACATTGCGACCGCTGGCTAACACATGGTCCAACCCCCCATAGCCAATATCATAGGCCCACCCATCCCCGCCAATTAGCCAGACGCTCTTTTTCACCAGGTAGTCGGCCAGCAGGGTCAGACTCTGGAGCTTTTGCTGGAGCGAACGCTCCAAATCAGACTGTTGCTGCCAATCTGCCAGCACCTGTTTGAGCAGCGTCACCCGATGGCGCTGCTCGGCAATCTCGGCCTCGTCAGCCTGGGAATTGTTCAGGAGTTCGGAGACAAGCGGTGCGGGAAGGGGAGAACCCGCAAGGTGTGCTAATTCCTTTAGCAGGGCGATCGCCTGGTCAATGTGCTGATCAATGGCCACACGAAAGCCAAAGCCAAACTCGGCATTGTCCTCGAACAGAGAATTCGACCAGGCTGGACCGCGACCTTCGCCATTGAAACTCCAGGGCGTCGTGGGCAGATTACCGCCATAGATGGAGGAGCACCCCGTGGCATTGGCCACGATCATGCGATCGCCAAAGAGCTGTGTCGCCAGCTTAATGTAGGGCGTTTCACCACAGCCCGCGCAGGCCCCGGAAAACTCAAACAGCGGCTCCTGTAGCTGCTGCTGACCAATCTTGTGCAGGTTCAGCGCCGTGCGATCGGGATTGGGAAGCTGCAGGAAAAATTCCCAGTTTTCACGCTCCTGCTCCCGTAGCGGCAGTTGCGGCTCCATATTAATGGCCTTAAAGCGCGGCTCTAGCTTGTTTTTGGCCGGACAGATATCTACACAGATCCCGCAGCCCGTGCAGTCCTCCGCCGCCACTTGCAGAGTGAACTGGCGATCGCCCCAGTCGCGATCGCGAGCAGCAGTACGTTTGAAGGCCGCTGGAGCATCTGCCAGTGCCTCTGGCTCGTAAACCTTGGCACGAATCACCGCATGGGGACAGACCATCACACACTTGCCACACTGCACACAGACCTGCGGGTCCCAGACCGGGATCTCAGCGGCAATGTTGCGTTTTTCCCATTGGGCGGTGCCCGTGGGATAGGTGCCATCGCAGGGCAGGCAGCTCACGGGCAGATCATCACCCTGGCGCATCATCATTGCGCCTAGCACCTCCCGCACAAAGGCCGGTGCTTTTTCCGAAACGAGGCTCTGGGGCAGATTAGCATCGGAGGATATCCCCACTGGTGCACCCACCGGCACTTCATTCTGTGCACCCACCGGCACTTCATAGAGATGTTCTAAAGCCTGATCCACCGCGTTCAGGTTCATCTGCACCACTGCCTCCCCCTTCTTGCCGTAGGTTTTGCGGATGGATTGCTGAATCTGGGCGATCGCCTCTTCGCGGGTGAGCACGCCCGCCAGCGCAAAGAAGCACACCTGCATCACCGTGTTAATCCGGCCCTTCATTCCCGCCTCACGGGCCACCCTTGACCCATCAATACAGTAAACGCGCAGATTGCGAGTGCGAATGGTGTCTTGTAGCGGGCGAGGCAGTTGATCCCAGGTTGCTTCCGGGCTAAAGGGGCTATTGAGGAGAAAAATCGCGCCGGGTTTGGCCGCCTCCAGCACATCGTACTTTTCCACAAACTCCCACTGGTGACAGGCAATGAAATTGGCCTGCTGCACTAGGTAGGTGGATCGAATCGGATCCGGGCCAAAGCGCAGGTGGGACACGGTGACCGATCCAGATTTCTTGGAGTCGTAGACAAAATAGCCCTGGGCGTAGTTCGCGGTTTCCTCACCAATAATTTTGATGGAGTTTTTATTGGCCCCAACGGTGCCATCGGACCCCAGGCCATAGAAGATGGCGCGGACCACAGAATCCGGTTCAATCGTAAATTCGGGCGCCACGGTGAGGGAGGTGTGGCTCAGATCGTCGGTGATGCCCACGGTGAAGTGGTTTTTGGGCTGGGGTTGGCCAAGATTGTCGAAGATCGCCTTCACCATGGCCGGGGTAAATTCCTTAGAGGAAAGGCCATAGCGACCCCCGACTGTGCGAATATCAATCCGATCGGACTCCACGAGCGTATTCAGGACGTCCTGATAGAGCGGTTCGCCAATACTTCCCGGTTCCTTGGTGCGATCTAAAACCCCTAGCTTCTGTGCGGAGGGGGGCAGCACCGCCATGAAGGCCTCCATGCTCCAGGGGCGGTAGAGCCGCACCTTCATCACGCCCACCTTCTCACCCCGGTTCACCAGATAGTCCACCGTTTCGTGAACCGTCTCACACCCTGACCCCATCAGGACCAAAATTCGTTCTGCCTCTGGATGACCGTGATAGTCAAACAGATGGTAGTTTCGGCCCGTGAGCTGGGCAAAATCATCCATTGCCGCCTGAACCTGACCGGGGCAGGCCTGGTAAAAGGGGTTAACGGTTTCTCTGGCCTGAAAGTAAACGTCCGGGTTTTGGGCCGTACCGCGCAGCACTGGGCGATCGGGGGTGAGGGCGCGCTGGCGGTGAGCCCCGATCAGGTCTGCGTCCATCAGCGATCGCAGATCCTCATCGCTCACCAGCTCAATCTTTTGCACTTCATGGGAGGTGCGAAAGCCGTCAAAAAAGTGCAGAAACGGAATCCGGCTGGCAAAGGTGGCGCGGGTGGCGATGGCCGCTAAATCCTGGGCCTCCTGCACCGAAGCCGAGCAGAGCAGGGCGCAGCCCGTGGTGCGCGTGGCCATCACATCGCTGTGATCGCCAAAAATGGATAGCCCCTGAGCCGCCAGCGATCGCGCCGCAATGTGGACCGCCATGGGCGTTAGCTCTCCGGCAATTTTGTAGAGATTGGGAATCATTAATAGCAGGCCCTGGGAGGCGGTGAAGGTGGTGGTCACTGCTCCGGCCTGAAGCGCCCCATGCAAAGATCCGGCGACGCCCGCCTCGCTTTGCAGTTGGACTACCTGAGGCACCGTGCCCCAGAGATTGGGCTGCTGGGCCGTGGCCCAGGCATCGGCCCATTCCGCCATGGGCGAAGAGGGGGTAATCGGATAAATGGCGATGACTTCATTCAGGCGATAGGCAACGCGCGCTACGGCTTCGTTGCCATCGAGGGTTGCAAAGTGGCGGTTGTTCATAACTC
Source organism: Lyngbya confervoides BDU141951 (assembly GCF_000817775.3). Lineage (GTDB taxonomy): Bacteria > Cyanobacteriota > Cyanobacteriia > Thermosynechococcales > Thermosynechococcaceae > Lyngbya > Lyngbya confervoides. Next base: position 59,757 of record NZ_JTHE03000029.1, on the reverse strand, counting down.
TGTGGCCTCTAGTTGATGTAGGTCTGCGAGGGTTTGCTGGGCTTGGTCTTCATCGAGACGGGTGAGGGCAAAACCGACGTGAACAATCACGTAGTCCCCCACCTGGGCTTCTGGGACGTAGGCTAGACTCACCTCCCGGGCAATGCCCCCAAAGCGCACCTTGCCCATGCGGTAGAGAAAGCCCTCGGGATCCTCGGATCGGGGGTTGGTAATGCTGAGAATTTGGCCAGGAACGGCTAGGCACATGGAACACCTCCAGTGGATTGCAGTTGCCAGGTGGCCCCCAGGATTTGGCCCAGGGCTAAGCCACCATCGTTGGCGGGAATCTGCTGCGGCCAGTAGGGATCGAACCCGGCGTTGCGGATCTGCGCAATTGCGCCCGTGAGCAGATAGCGGTTTTGGAAACAGCCGCCGGTCAGCACCACCTGGGAAATACCCACCTGCTGGACCATCGTCCCAATCGCGTCAAGCAGAGTGTTCTGAAACTTGGCCGCGATCAGCCCAGGGGACGATGGCCCTTCGCTCAGGATGGCCCGCAGCATCGGCTCCCAATCCAACTGGAAAACCCCGGAATCTCCCGGTCGCCAGGTGTAGGGATAGCGGTCCTGGGTCGCTAGCGCCACGGCTTCTAGGGCCATGGCGGCTTCGCCTTCAAAGCTGGAAATCTGGCACAGTTGAACCAGTGAGGCGATCGCGTCAAACAAACGGCCAATGCTGGAGGTAAGGGGTGCGTTTACGCCTTTATTCAGCAGTTGTGTCAGCAGGGGCAGATCCGGGGGAGAGAACGCAGTCTCGATCAGCGCCGCATCAAGTCCGGCAGCATGGAGTAAGCCCAGGGCCGCCCGCCGCGGTTCTCGCGCGGCGCGATCGCCACCGGGGAGCGGAAACGGTCGCAGATGCGCCACCCGCTGAATATTTCCCTCAGAGTGAATCTGGAAGCATTCTCCGCCCCAAATGGTTCCATCTAAGCCATACCCGCTTCCGTCCCAGGCGATGCCTAGAACGGGAGGGTTTAAACCATGTTCAATCATTGCTGAAAGGATATGAGCCTGATGATGCTGAAGGGGAATCAGCGGCACGGCCATCTGTTGGCTCAGGGTTTGAGCGTACTGGCTAGAAAAATAGTCTGGATGGGCATCACAGGCGATCGCCACGGGCTGAGCCTGGTAGAGCCGCAGCAGATCGGCAATGGTGTTCTGGAAGCGCTCCGCTGTGGATACCTGGCCTAAGCCTCCGAGATGTTGACTGAGAATGATTTGTCCTGGTAAGGAGAGGGCAACGGTATTTTTGAGGTGACCGCCCACGGCCAGAATACAGGGCCTGGCGTCGTCTGACCTCAGGGTGAGTCCAGGGGCATAGCCCCGCGATCGCCGCCGCAGCGTGGGTCGATTCTCAATCACCTGCACCACAGAATCATCGACGGCACGGGCAATCGGGCGATTATGGACCAAAAAGACATCGGCAATCGCTCCCAGTTGCGCCAGCGCCTCCTGGTTCTCGATGCAAATCGGATCGCCACTGCGATTGCCGCTGGTGGCGATCACCGGAAAGTCGAGTTCGGACAGCAGGAGATGATGCAGCGGTGAGTAGGGGAGGATCACCCCCACCTGATGCTGTCCGGGCGCAACCGCTGCAGCCAAGGGGCAGGGGGTTCTGGGCGTCAGCAACACAATGGGAGCGATGGCAGACACGAGCAGTTCCCCTTCCGCGGTTGAGACCTGGAAGTCCCGCTGCACCCGGTCTAGATGGGGATACATGACCGCCAGGGGCTTGGTGGGGCGATGCTTGCGATCGCGCAGTCGCTGCACGGCAGCTTCGCTGCGGGCGTCGGCCAGTAGATGAAAACCGCCCAGACCCTTGAGGGCAACAATCTCACCCTGCCGGAGGCGATCACCCACCCATTGAATTGGGTCACTCACGTCTAGGGTCTGGCCCTGCGGGGTCCAGACCGCTAGCTGTGGACCGCAGTCTGGGCAGGCATTGGGCTGGGCATGGAAGCGGCGATCGCTCGGGTTGTCGTATTCCCGCTGACAGGCGGCACACATCGCAAACCCTTGCATGGTGGTACGGGGGCGATCGTAGGGCAGATCCTGGAGAATGCTGTAGCGAGGCCCGCATTGGGTGCAGTTAATAAAGGGATATCGGTAGCGGCGATTGCGGGGGTCGAATAGTTCCTGTAGACAAGCTGGGCAGGTGGCTAAATCCGGCAGCAGTTCGGCGGAGGGGCGAGGGGAGAATTGTTGCGAGGGGTGAATCTCGAAATGATGGTAGCCCTGGGGAGCAAGGGTTTGGCGCTGCACCTGGGTCAGCGTGGCCTGAGGCGGATGTTCCCCCTCCAGGCGCTGCAGAAAATGCGCCAGGGCGGCCCTGGGACCTTCCACGTCAATCTCGACCCCGCGATCGCTGTTGCAGATCCAGCCGCCGAGTCCTAGCTCCTGAGCCAGGCGATAGACAAAAGGGCGAAAGCCGACGCCTTGGACCTGGCCTTGGACAATGAGATGGAGGCGCTGGAGGCGCGGGGACTGGGCGGCAATCATCGGGGGGTTACCTCCAAAGCGGTCCATTGCTGGAGAAACATCACCCAAGCATCCATGCCCAAGCCAGTTCTCGCCGAGAGTTCAAAGAATGTTGCCTGGGGAGCCATGCGCTGAATATTAGCGATCGCGATCTGGCGGTTAAACCCAACGGCGTCGGCAATGTCGCATTTGGTCAGCACAACAACATCAGCGGATTGAAATGCCGTCGGATATTTCAGCGGCTTATCTTCCCCCTCGGTGACCGAGAGCAGCACGATTCGGAGGGTTTCACCTAAATCGTAGGCGGCGGGGCAAACTAGATTGCCCACGTTTTCAATCACCAGTAATCCTAAAGACGCTAGATCGAGATGGGAGAGGGCATGGCGAACCATGCTGGCGTCCAGATGACAGGCGGTCCCTGTCGTAATCTGTAGCGCCTGCGCTCCCGAGGCCCGCAAGCGCTGGGCGTCGTTGTCGGTGGCCAAATCCCCAACGATCACCCCGATGTCTTCAGGTTGATTCCAGGCCTGAGCCGTTTTTTCAATCAGCGTCGTTTTCCCGGAGCCGGGGGACGACAGCAGATTCAAGACCACCAGGTTAAGGGAACGAAAGCGATCGCGGTTTTGCTGCGCTAGGCGATCATTTTTGGCGAGAAGCTGCGCTTGCACGTCCAGGCGGTGGGGGATGACTTGCTTTGATTTGTGCAGCAGCACGGTATCGACTTGACTGCATCCGCAATCGGTACACATTAGGACACCTCCACAGCGGCTAACTCTAGTTCTTTGCCCTGGACAACGGTGGTTGACCATTGCCGACAGTGGGGACATTCGTACCCCAGATCTAGGGGCTCAAAGTCCTGTTGACAGGTGGAGCAGTAGCAACGGGTTGGACAGGCTTCAATTTCAAGCTGGGCATCAGCGGCAATGGTGTTTTGGGTGATCACCTCAAAGGCAAAGCGCAGCGCCTCTGGATCAACGCTGGATAAGCTACCGATGCGCAACCGCAGGGTGTGAATTCGGCTGGCCTGATCTCGATGGGCGTAGTCCAAGGCGATCGCCAGGGCATTTTCCATCAGGCTAATTTCATGCATGGCGAACCTCCTGTGCTGCTCCAACCGCTAAGGGACTGGGCGGGCCGAATCGGGACTCCAGGGTTTGGATGGCCCATTGCATACCCGCCTGGGCGATCGCTGATTGGGTTTCTCCATAGTCAAACTGCACCGCTGGAATTAACAGGTGATAGCCCAGGGGCTCAGCCCCGTACAGCGTTTTGGTGAGATGCATAAGACTCTCGGGTGTCCAGCCATGATCGGTTGTGGGAGTCGTTGGCGTTGCCGCTAGCTGTTGGAGCTGTGGCTTGGATCCACCCACCCAGGCATCGATAAAGTAGACCTGATCAGCCTGGGCCATATCGGCAGCTAGCTCTGGCAGGAGCTGATGCAGACTGAGCGATCGCACCTGGGGCCAATTCCGCACCGCGATCTGTTCCGCGACCCAAAAGCCAACGCCATCGTCACTGCGGAGGGTATTGCCATAACCGATGACTAGGGTTTGCATCTTATTTACCAGTCCTCACTCACTAGGGTTTTCATCTCCCTTGAATCACTCCCTGCCGTATAGGCTTGATCGCTACGATTCGGCTTGTCCGGGTAGCGTAGCCTCAGGAGTCCATGCTCAACCATAGGCGAGAGGAAACGCGATCTTAACCCATCCGCATTTCTCTCCAGAAGTTGACCCCATTGATTTCGGGTCAACCATCGACCTTGGCAAAGACGGAGGATAATTTTCTCCATCTCCTTAGGTTGAATTCGCTTACGCATCCGAGCGGGAGCAGCAAGCTGGTGCAACGTTGGATCGTGCAGAGGTCCATCACGTTTGTTGCTATGTACGGAGTCATCGGCGCTATGTACGGAGTCACGAGAATCAGGAAGACGATAAGAGGTCCATCGTCCTTGTCCAAGTTGTTGTAAGGCTCCTATCGCCACTAAATGTTGCAGTATTTTAGTGACGTCAGCGGAGTGTGCCCCAGTCATTCGGCACATCCGAGCGTTGTTAACCGGACGATTCAGATATTTGAGGATGACGACTCCACCGATACCTTGATAGTCTGCATGAATAATGGCGTTGACCAAGGCTTCGCGAATAGCTTCGTGAACAATGGTTTCTCCTTTACGAAATAGATCTGAATCAAGCTGAAAGGGAACCGCACTTAGGATTTCACGATAATCAATCTGGTACTGAGGCGCTGCTTCACGAATAGCCTCATCTTTGCCAAACATTAGCAACCCAGCGAACGTTAGTCCTTCTTGGCAAGATCTCCGATCCCGTCTCCAGCCTCCTATAAAAACAGGCCGCTGAGCACGGGTGGCTTTGGGAACTCGCAGAGCAAGAATCGGGCCGTTAGGAGTGTTAACCTCCTGGATGTCGTCATTGTTGAGGATGTTAACGCTGACCTTCCCTTTGTTATTAATCGTATCCCAGAAACTTTTGCGAATTTTAGCAATATCCCCGATTCCACTACTCGTGCCATCGTCTTCCACCCCTAAGAGAATTGTCCCGCCTTGAGTGTTGGCCATTGCGCCATAGGTTTCCCATAGGCTGCGCGGCAATCCACCTTTGGCAGATTTCAGCTCAATATCATGACTTTCAACCCAGTGAAAGCGATCTAGAATATCGATAACGCCGCTCATGACTGCTTGTTTATTGGATGTGAAGGGCTTCGCTTCATCGTTTCACCTCATCAAGCACTTGGCCATTCGTATCGAACAACTGGATATGCAGCGGCATCTGACCCGCTGCATGGGTTGAACAGGACAGACAGGGATCGAAGCAGCGAATTCCGGCTTCGACTCGGTTTAGAAAGCCTTCCGGAATCTCGTTGCCGTGGATATAGTGCTGGGCAATTTGGGTGACGGTCTTATTCATGGCCAGATTGTTTTGCCCGGTGGCAATAATCAGATTCACCTTCTCAATTAAGCCGTTCTCATCCACTTGGTAATGATGAAAGAGGGTGCCGCGCGGCGCCTCGCTAACGCCGATGGCATTGAGTTGATTCACCCCGCCCTGCGCCCGACAGCGTGTAGAGTGAAGGTCTGGATCCTCTAAAAGCTGCTCAATCTTCTCCAGGCAGGCTAAAATTTCAATTAAACGGGCGTAGTGATAGAGAAAGGAAGAGGTGGGAACGCCTCCAGCGCGATCGCGCAGCTCCTGCAACTCTTGATCGGCTCGGGGCACGCCAATATGATCACAAACATTCAGGCGAGCTAGGGGGCCGACCCGATAGATTCCCTCGGGATAGCCTCGGGGCAAGTAGTAGGGAAACTTCAGGTAGGACCAGGGCTCCACCGCCTCTCCCAGGAACTGCAGATAGTCCTCTTCGTTGAGCTGATCGGCAACGATATGACCTTGACTATCCGTGAAGCGCAAATGGCCATCGTAGTGTTCCCAGGCGCCATCCTTGCCCACTAGTCCCATATAGAGGGTGGGAAACTGCCCAAAAACCTCAATTTCAGCCTGGAGTTGATCATCCAGCATTCCCTTAAATAAATCGAGGGCTAGGCGCACCGTGGCAAAGGACTCGGGCAAGCGCTCAGCAATCCACTCGTGGCCCTCCTGGGAAAGGGGCGATCGCACCCCACCGGGCACCGTCCAGGCCGCATGAATCTTGCGTGCTCCTAGCTTTTCAATCACCGTTTGTCCAAACTGGCGCAGGCGAATCCCGGCGCGGGCTAAATCAGGATTGGCCTCAATTAACCCAAACACATTGCGCTTTGCCGGATCGCTGTCCCAGCCCAAGAGAAAATCGGGGCTGCTGAGGTGAAAGAAGGAGAGGGCATGGGATTGGGTGATCTGGGCCAGGTTCATCATCCGCCGCAGCTTATCAGCGGCGGGGGGAATCTTCACGGCTAGGATCTTATCTCCAGTTTTGGCGGAGGCTAAGAGATGACTTACGGGACAAATGCCGCAGATCCTGGCCGTGATCCCCGCCATTTCCGTAAAGGGACGGCCCTCGCAGAATTTTTCAAAGCCGCGATATTCCACCACATGAAAGCGGGCCTCGGTGACCTCTCCTGCCTCGTCTAGGTAGATGGAGATCTTGGCGTGGCCTTCAATTCGGGTAACCGGATCAATGACAAGGGTGCGGGTCATGGGGGGCTCCTAACCAAACTGAATCATCTCGCGTCCGACCATGAGGGGCTGTTCTCCCCGCAGGATCGGCTCCAGGGTGGCGCGAATGCGGTCGGCCGGTGGTGGACACCCCGGCAGGTAGAGATCCACCGGCACCACCTGATGGACCGGAAGCACTTGCTCCAGGAGTTCGGGCACAATACCGGGGGCATGGGGCAGCTGGGGAGTATAGTTCGCCAGTTCGAGATAGCCTCGCTTGAGTACCGGTTCTGCGCTGCCGAGCATGTTGCGCATGGCCGGAACATTGGCGGTAACGGCACAATCGCCAAAGGAAATGAGCAACTGGGTTCGCTGACGCACCTGCAGGATCAGATCCAGATTATCTTCATTGGCCACCCCGCCCTCCACCAGGCAGATATCCACCTGCTCAGGATAGTCCTTGATATCCGATCCCACTGGGCTATAGACCACCTCCACCTGCTGGGCCAGATCTATCAGCCATTCGTCTAGATCCAGAAATGACATGTGGCAACCAGAGCAGCCCGCCAGCCAGACGGTGGCGAATCTTATCTTGTCCATTGGTGTTTCTCCCTTGCCGTTACGAGGAAGGCTAGCTTGGCGCGATCGCCTTCTTTTTCGCCAATATCGCTGCCCTTGCGGAAGATGGCACCAGTGGGGCAGCCATCCACGCATTTGCCGCAGGAGGTACAGGCTTCCACCGCTCCCCAGGGCTGATTCATCCCAGAGGCAATGAAACAATATTCGCCGCGCTGGGCCACATCCCAGACATGTGCCCCTTCAATTTCATCGCAGACTCGCACGCAGCGAGTACAGAGAATGCAGCGGTTATGATCAATGCCAAACTGGGGATGGGAAATATCCACCGCGCGCTTGGGAAAGCGATAGGGAAAGCGCGAATGATCCATCTCCAGGCGCACCGCTAGATCCTGAAGCTCACAATGGCCATTGGCTACGCAAACGGCGCAAACGTGGTTGCCTTCGGCAAAGATGAGTTCGATATTCATGCGGCGGAAGGATTGCAGCTTCGGGGTATTGGTATGGACCTCCATGCCTTCGGCGACTTCAGTGTGACAAGCTGGCTGAAGTTTTGAGCTGCCGACCAACTCCACCAGACACATCCGACAGGCCGCCGCCGGGGAAACGCCCTCCAGGTAGCACAGGGTGGGAATTGAGATTCCGGCATCCTGGGCTGCCTGCAAAATTGTGCTGCCGGCCTCCGCCGCCACGTCCTTGCCGTCAATTTTTAGCGTTTTAACCGACATTACTCCCCCTCTCCTTCTCCACAGCGAGCTAGATATTCTGGGCGAAAGTAGCGCAGCGTACTCAGGACTGGATTGGGCGCAGATTGTCCGAGTCCGCAGAGACTCATTTCCTTAACCATGGCGCACAGCGCTTCAAGCTGATCTAAATCCGCCATTGAACCCTGATGATTCACGATTTTGGTGAGCATCTCGTGAAGCTGCACCGTGCCAGCGCGACAGGGCACGCACTTGCCGCAGCTTTCTCCCCGGCAGAAGTCCATATAAAATTGAGCAATCTCTACCATGCTGGTGTCTTCATCCATGACAATCATGCCGCCGGACCCCATGATGGTGCCCAGCTTTTGCAGGGATTCATAATCCACCGGGGTCTCAAAAAAGGCTGCAGGAACGCAGCCGCCTGAGGGGCCTCCCGTTTGCACGGCCTTAACTTGCCCTTCTACAGCCCCGCCTCCCATCTCCTCGACAATCTGCCGCAGGGTGGTCCCCATCGGCACTTCAATGAGTCCGGTATGTTGAACTTTTCCGGTTAGCGCAAAGACCTTTGTCCCCGCACTGCTGGCCGTCCCAATCCTGCGGAACCAGTCTGCCCCCCGACGAATAATGGGGGCAATGTTGGCGTAGGTTTCCACGTTGTTAATCAGGGTTGGGCAATCCCAGAGTCCTGATTCTGCCGGGTAGGGGGGGCGGGGGCGCGGGTTGCCCCGTCCCCCTTCAATGGAGTGAATCAGTGCGGTTTCTTCGCCACAGACAAATGCCCCGGCGCCAATGCGGATATCCACCTTAAAGTCGAAGCCTGATTCAAAAATTTGACTGCCCAGTAAGCCGTACTTCTTGGCTTGCTGAATGGCCTTGTTGAGGCGTTGAATCGCCAGGGGATATTCGGCGCGCACGTAGATAAACCCGTGGTTGGATCCCAGGGCATAACCGGCGATCGCCATGCCCTCTAACACCCGGTGGGGATCGCTCTCGAGAACGCTGCGATCCATAAATGCACCGGGATCGCCCTCATCGGCATTACAGATCACGTATTTTTGATCTCCCGGCATTTTAGCCACGGTGGCCCATTTAAGTCCCGTGGGATATCCCCCGCCCCCGCGTCCTCGCAGCCCGCTTTGGGTAATCTCGGCCACCACCTCCGCTGGCGTTAGCTCGTAGAGGGCTTGATACAGCGGTTCATAGCCACCTGCCGCAATGTAGTCCTCAATCCGTTCGGGATCAATCTGACCACTGTTTTCCAGCACAATGGGGAACTGCTGAGCAAAAAAGGGTTGTTGATCGTCACAGGGGGTCAGCGCCGTTTCCTCACCCTGGAGGTGTCGCAAAATGTCTGGCGCTTGCGCGGCGCTCACCTGCTCAAATAAAGCCTGATCGGTGGCCACCATGGGACCGTGGCCGCAGAAGCGCAAGCAACCCACGCTGCACAGATCAACCTCCGACTGCAGGTGCTGATGGGCGATCGCCTCCTGGAGTCGTTGCTTCACTGCCACCGCCCCAGAGGACTGACAGCCTGCGGCCATACAGCAGCGAATTCGATGTGGTTTACGGCGATTGCGCTCTTGCTCTGCCAGGTGATATAGCTCAGAAATATCCATCTCATCCCTTCTCAACAGCGGCTTGCCAGGTCCAAGCGGGATTAATCTGCAGACTGACCCCAAAATGGATCTCCCCCCAGCGAGGATTGCTTCAACCCAACTTTTGCTTCAACCCAACTTTGCTTTAGTCCAACTCTGGGTACCGCCTCTATTCTCAAGGGAATTTTTGAAAGAGGGATACACTCTTAAGGCTTACTTAAGAGATGTGAATCGATGGCTGGGGTTTTGAAATAAACAATCAGCCCGTTGTTTATCTTGAAAAGCCAACAAAGCGACGGGATCGACTAGATCTCATTGTGCGCGGGTATTCCCTTAACCCTCGGGAGACCGGGTGTATTAGGACACACCAATTAAATTAGAATCAGCGGCGTTCGGGGGATGCGGGTGGCGCATCTAGGGAACTGCTCTGGCCATGGATTGACCAAGTTTGGACGGCTTGGGCGACACTTTCTGGCGTTTGCTGGCCGGCGATCGCCTCATCTAAGACCACCGCTGGCGCAATCCCACAGGCTCCTAAGCAGCGAGCCGACAGCAGCGAGATTTCTCCATCGGCGGTGGTTTCTCCGACCTTCAATTGCAGATCGCGCTCCAGGCGACTCAGGATCTGGCTGGCGCCTTTGACATAGCAGGCTGTGCCCAGGCAAACCACGCAGCGATGTACGCCGCTGGGACGCAGATTAAACAGATGATAGAAGGAGGCTACCCCATACACCCGACTCAGGGGCAGCTTAAGCTGGCGGGCAATGTAAAGCAGCACTTCGTCTTCCAAGTAACCAAAGGATTCCTGTGCTTTATGCAGGACTTCAATGAGGGCATCGGGCTGATAGTGGTTGCGCTTGAGGGCAATATCCAGGGTTTTATATTGCCGAGTACAGCGATCGGGGGAGACTGTAATGGTAGAAGCTGGACCTTGTCGGGTTGGCATACAAAACTCCCTGGGGCGATCGCGGATCAAGGCAGCGATCGCGTTTCCTGAACCATCATGGGACTCTTAACATCCCAACGCTATTCTCCGATGAGCCGATGGGAAGTCCCAGGACTCTTAAGGCTTATTTAACACGGATAAGATTGATCCGCGAGCTTTGCCTTCTTCAGCCGCAAGTGGTCCGAAAGGCTACGGACCCCTCTCGGGGGCGGGGATCGATCGTCAACTTTCCTGGTGGGCGTGGCGATGGAACAGAAAGTCCAGCGCAAAGTTGCGCAGTTCTGCATAGTGGGGGTCATCCAAAAGCTGGTCGCGATTGCGGGGCCGAGGAAAGGGAATCGATAAATCTTCGCCCAGGGTTGCCATGGGTCCGTTGGTCATCATAATCACCCGGTCGGCTAAAAAGAGGGCTTCGTCAATATCGTGGGTCACCATCAACACGGTACAGCGCTGTTCCCGCCAAATCTCCAGCAATTCGTCCTGCAACTCCTCGCGGGTGATTGCATCTAGGGCACCAAAGGGTTCGTCTAAAATCAGCACCTCGGGTCGAATGGCCAGGGCGCGAGCGATGGCCACTCGCTGCTTCATTCCCCCGGACAACTGCCCAGGGCGACGGTGAGCGGCTTCTGTTAAACCCACCAGGGCCAGGTTCGTCCAAACAATTTCTGCGCGGTCTGTCTGGGAAAGTTGAGGATGAACTGCCCGTACCGCGAGATCAATGTTTTCAAAGGCTGTTTTCCAAGGCAGGAGTGAATAGTTCTGAAACACCACCATGCGATCGGGGCCGGGCTGGGTAATGGGGGTTCCATGCAGAAGAATCTGACCGTGGGTGGGCTGGCTAAAACCGGCCACCATGTTCAAGAGCGTGGACTTTCCGCAGCCGGAATGGCCAATCAGACAGATAAACTCGCCCGCTTGAACCGTAAAATTGACATTTTCAAGGGCGGGATAGGCGCCCTTAGGTGTGGGGAACACCTTGTAGACGCCCTCGAAACTTAAAAAAGTTGCCGGCGCATGGGTTTGCTGATCCAGGAGAGCGGGATTAGGGGAGTAAATCATCGAAGCACACCGAAAGAAGGACAAAGAAACAGGATGTCTAGGCCACCTGGGGCGCAACTGGACGAGTGGGCGGGCGGCGCTGGCGGAGAGACCGCTTCTGCTGATTGAGGAAATCAATCATGGTGTGACGCAGGGGATAGTAGTCGGGATGGTTGACCACCTCCAATCGGTGGCGAGGACGGGGAATATTTACGGACAAAACCTTGCCAATCTCAGCATCAGGACCATTGGTCAACATCACCACCCGATCCGATAGCAGCAGGGCTTCATCAACATCGTGGGTCACCATTAGGGCGGTCACCTGATTTTCTTCGCAAATGCTCATCAGCTGTTCTTGCAGGTGACCGCGCGTTAGCGCATCCAGGGCCCCAAAGGGTTCATCTAGGAGCAGCACCTTGGGCCGCAGGGCCAAAGCCCGTGCGATGGCCACCCGTTGCTTCATTCCCCCAGAGAGTTCCTTGGGGTACTTATGGGCCGCCTGGCTCAGTCCCACCATGCGAATGTGATGATCTACAATGTCCCGACGCTCGGGTCGAGAAAGATGCTTCAGGACCGAATCCACTGCCAGCACAATATTTTGATGCACAGTTTTCCAGGGGAGCAAAGAGTAGTTTTGAAACACCACCATCCGATCCGGGCCGGGAGCTGTAACTTGACGACCCTCTAAAATAATCCCCCCTGAGGAAGCACTCTCCAACCCAGCCACAATGTTGAGCAGTGTTGATTTGCCGCACCCGGAGTGGCCCACCAGGGAAATGAACTCGCCCTGCTGAATGCGGAGGGCAACGGTGTTGAGGGCACGATAGCGATCGCCATTCGGGAGTCTAAATTCTTTATCGATGTGGTCAATTTCTAGAAACGCTGCCATTTCCTAGGCCTCCGCAGATAATATACGACCGATCCAGGCCACCAGCTTGTCGAGAAGTAGGCCCACCAGGCCCACGTAAAGCAGTGCCAAAATAATTTCACTGATCAAAGAGCTGTTCCAGGCATCCCAAATAAAAAAGCCAATCCCCACCCCACCAATCAACATTTCCGCCGCCACGATCGCGAGCCAGGACAGCCCAATGCCAATTCGAAGTCCGGTAAAGACATAGGGAACCGTAGCAGGCAGCAAAATATTGGTAAAGTAGTCAATCTTAGAGAGCTTAAGAACCTTAGAAACGTTCTTATAGTCTTCCGGAACCTGCTGAACCCCCACAGCGGTATTAATCAAAATCGGCCAGATTGCCGTAATGAAAATCACGAAAATTGCCGAGGGTTCATTATCCTTAAGAGCCGCTAGGGAAATCGGCAACCAAGCCAAGGGCGGTACAGTTCTCAGGACTTGAAAGATGGGATCGAGGGCATTGTACAGTAGCCGGCTGGATCCCACTAAAACCCCAACAAAGATGCCGGCAATGGCGGCCAGGCTAAATCCGACCGCCACTCGTTTGAGACTGGCCAGGAGTTGCCAGAAAAGACCCACATCGGTGCCCCCATTATCGAAAAAGGGATCCGTAATTAGCTCCTGGGTCTCGGATAAAACCGTCAGGGGAGCGGGAAGGGGTGGGTTTTCCCCCGAACACAGCAATTGCCAGAGGGCTAAAACCACCAGAATGGCGCCTGTGGAGGTGGCTACTTTCAGAAGGTTTTCGGCGGTGATCCATCGAGAAAAAACTAAGGGAAGACGAGTGCGCGAACTTCGGTAGGAACTGACAGCCATAATCAAACACCAGTAGCGTGAACAAAGGATCACATCAGGGATATCCCACCCGTGATGAAAAGGAAATGGGCAGCTCAGGAGAGTGAAACTGCCCTACCCAAACTCGTTAAGCCTTCTTGATTTTGAGGGTCTTGAGATATTCCGCCGGATTTTCCGGATCAAATTGCACCCCATCGAAGAAGGTCTCTACCCCCCGAGAGGTACTGCTAGGAATCGCTGATTCCTGCCCAATGGCCTGGGCCGCTTCCTTCCAAAGATCCTCCCGGTTCACCTGGTCAATGATTCCCTGGAGATCTTCATCGGGCTTAATTTTGCCCCAGCGTTGGTTTTCCGTCAGGAACCAGAGATCGTGGCTTTTATAGGGATAGGAGGCGTTATCTCGCCAGTACTTCTGCATGAGCTGGGGATTGTCAAATTCCCGTACAGCAAGATTAAACTTGCCTTGGGATCGATCGATAATGTCGTCGTAGGGAACCTTAAACCACTCCCGCTTCGCCAGAATTTTACACATTTCCGCCTTGTTGGCATCATCGTCACACCACACCTGTGCTTCGAGGACCGCAGACAGCAAGGCTTTGGCCGCCTTGGGATGTTTCTCAATCCAGTCGGTTCGCATTGCAAACGCCTTCTCTGGATGATCTTTCCAGAGTTCGCCGGTGGTTAATGCTCCATATCCCACCGTTTGATTGACGGTTTGCAGCGGCCAGGGTTCTCCGACACAGAAGGCTTCCATGCTATTTACCTTCATATTGGCCACCATTTGGGGCGGCGGAACCACAATCATGGAGACATCCTTCTCCGGATCAATGCCGCCAGCCGCCAGCCAGTAGCGCAGCCACAGATCGTGGGTGCCGCCTGGAAAGGTCATGGCACATTTCACTTCCTTGCCGCCTGCTTTAGCCTTAGCAAAAGCTTCCTTTAGAGGACTCGCGTCGGTCTGCACCTTTAAGTCTTTGTAGCTATTCGAGAGCAAGATTCCCTGACCATTCACGTTGAGTCTTGCCAGGATGCTCATGGGGACCTTCTTGCCATCGGTCACTAATCCTAGAGAAAGCAAGTAAGGCATGGGGGTCAGAATATGCGCTCCATCAATGCCACCCCCCCCTGATCCCAGGACGATATTGTCCCGCGTGGCGGCCCAGGAGGCCTGCTTGACCACCTCCACATCCGGCATTCCATACTTGGCAAAAATCCCCTTTTCCTTGGCAATAATCAGCGGTGCCGAATCGGTCAAGGCAATGAAACCGAGTTTTGCCGTAGTCACTTCTGGGGTTTCGGTTGATCCCACTGGAGAAGGGCTGGCCGCAGACCCTGCTGTATCCGTCGATTTCTCGCCCGACGAACAGCTATGGAGCAATAGGGTTGCAGCAGTTGTTGCCCCTGCTGAGATGAGAAACTTACGACGAGAAAGCCTGGACATGGTTGATTTTTTGTCTCCTAAACAAAACTAAGGTCAATGAACTGCAAAAAATACTGCCATTCAACCCTTGCCATCTCAGCCAATCCCCTCCTCACTGGTGATATCAGACCGTGGGCCGGTCAGATCCCATGGCCTCTATCCGGGGGGATTCCTTCAGATCGCAATAAGGAAGATAGCTTCAGGGGTGTGTTGCCTGATCCAGGACAACTCGACAGGTAAATAGCCCTGAAAGGTGGCATGACAATCCCGGCAAAACTCCCAATTAAAAGCACAGATAATCAGGGTTATGGAACTAGAATATGTCAGAGCACTAGAAAAGCCAGCGAAATCAAGCGAAGCGTTACACTAACTTGCCTTTACTCCTTTTTTGAATTACCGAAGATTGCTAATCATCCTAGCCGTAGCGATCGCCGTAATTCGTATTCGTTAATACCAAATTCTAAAAAAATAGGCGGTGGTGCCTCAGAAATATGCAGGATATGCATAGAGATATGAGGATTTTGCAAGATCCTGGAGCCGACTCTTTCACGACTGGGCCTTCATGATTGGGTCTTCACGACTGGGCCAACAGCGATCGCACTTTAATCCAGTCGGTCGCCAGGCTCATCTGGTGCCGATCCAGGATTCCCAGGACTTGGCGAGGACTGTCTGGGTCGACGACGGGTAAGCTATGGAGTCCCCGCGCGTTCATCCGGGCCAGTGCCGCAGACATCGACTCCTGGGGATAGGCGTAGAGCACCTCTGCGCTACAGAGGGTTTCTAGGGTTGGAGGGATCGTGGCGCAGGTGTTGTTGTCCTGATTAAACTGACGCAGAATATCCGTTAAGCTCAGTACGCCTAAGAGCTGCTTCTGATCGCCTAGAATCATGGCGGTATTCACCTTTGCTGCCAGCATTGTCTGAGCCGCCTCCGGCAGAAGCAGGGTCACGGAAAGCGTCACAAACTGCGTTGCCATAAAATCTGCCACCTGCACCTGATCCAGCCAGTCCTGGGGGTTGGTGGTTTGTAAGCCAATGCCCATCTCCGGTAACGCCAGCTTGTCCAGCTTTGGCAAGGTTTGGGCCCGTTCCACCAGCCAAACCGTAACGCCCACGGCAGCCATCAAGGGGAGAATAATTAAATAGTTGCGCGTCAGTTCAAACAAAAGCAAAAGGCTGGTTAGAGGCGCCCGCGCGCTGCCCGCTAGCACTGCGGCCATCCCCACCATGGCATAGGCCGCCGGTGGGGCAATCTCCGCTGCGATCGCTGGGGGGGCCAGCCCATTCAATGCCACACCATAGAGATCCCCCAGACAGGCTCCCAAAAACAGCGCCGGGGCAAAAATGCCGCCCACCAGTCCGCTTCCCAGGCTCAGGGCCGTTGCGATGAGCTTACCGGCCAATAGCAGCAGCAGAAAGGAGACGCTAAAGGCTTGCTGCTGCAAAATGTCGTCGACGGTGCCGTAGCCCACTCCCAGAATTTGCGGCAGTCCCAGGGCCAAAAGCCCCACCCCGGCTCCGCCAATGATCGGTGTCCAGGGCGAGGGCAGGAGGGGGAAAGCCTGGCGGGGCCAAATTTTGCCTTGAAAAAGCTGCTGGAAAAATTGAATGGCCTGGACATAGGTCAGGGACACCAGACTGGCTAAAATTCCTAAGCCCAGATAGCAGACCCATTCCCAGTTGCTTAAGACCTGATAGGCCGGTAGATCAAATTCGGGCTCCACCCCAAATACGGCCCGAGCAATGAGTGAAGCTGTGACGGCCGAGATCAGCAGCACACTGGCACCTTGAGCATTAAAGGACTGCGGCAGGACCAATTCCAAGGCAAAGAAAACCCCGGCAATGGGCGCATTAAACCCCGCCGCCAGACCCGCGGCGGCCCCCGCTCCCAAGAGTAAACGATAGCGTTCCTTCGACACCTGAAAGGCCTGTCCTAACAGGGCACCCACGTTAGCACCAATTTCCGCACTCGGACCTTCGGTTCCCAGGGAGGCCCCTGTCCCAATCGAGGTGGCCGCAGCCAGGAGTTTCAGCAACGGACGAAGGATGGAGGCAGACTGCTCGCGGTTGTCGCTCAGGAGCGTTTGCAGACTTTGACCCAGCAGAATGGGCTGTTGCCAGCGCATGAGACTGACCAATCCACCCCCTAGCAGGGGGAGAACGGGCAACCACCAGTGAGGGTGCTCTGGAGAGATGGCCCATAGGCCGTGTAGCCCCGTCAGTTGAATCAGGGCAATGAGGGTCCGCAGTCCAGCGATCGCAACGCCGGTGCCAGCGCCAATTAAGCAGGCCGTCAGCAGCAGCAGGGCTTCGGGTGTAATCCGAATCCGGTTGATAAAAGCCGTCAGACGGTAGATTAGAGCTAGTCGGACCCCATCGTTCCACGAAGGAGCCCTTTGGGGAAATTCAGGGGGGAGGATCTGCGGCGGTGGGACAGACATCAAGGGCAGCTGCAATGGGGTACGACTGATCATAGCGCCGCTGATGAGTCGCGGCTCTCCTGCTTGATCGCCCAATTCGTCCAGCCTAAAATTGCCGCCTGATCGCGGGTAGATTCAGCGGGCAAAGCAGGGGCATGCCTCTCTCCGTGGTCTAGGGTAAACTGCTTGGAGTTAAGGGTGAGGCACACTGGTGGAATTAAAACGACACACCCTCTCACGGGTGGATGGACCGCTATCCTACCTAGACGGTGGAGCCGGAAAGCCAGTTGTGATGCTCCATGGTTTGGCAGATCATGGCCTTGTTTGGGCGGATCTGGCTCAAACCTTAATGCCTCGATATCGATGCTTTGCGCCAGACTTACGGGGCCATGGTCTGAGTCTCAAGCCAGAGATCCCCTCCGCCTACCTGGCTTCAGAGTTTGTCAAGGATTTAGACGCCCTTGCAGAGATCCACCAATGGTCTGACCTGCAGGTGATTGCTCATTCATGGGCTGCCAAGGTGGCGCTGCTGTGGGCGAAAACGCGGCCAACTCTCATTCAGCAACTGATTCTTGTGGATCCATTTTTTGTAAATCAGCTGCCGAAAATTCTCCGTCCGACCTTACCACTGATCTATGGCACCTTGCCCTTCTTGAAGGTTCTTGGTCCCTTTCCCAGTGCCCTAGCGGCAGAACAGGTCGCCCGCAGCTTGAAGCAATATCGAGGCTGGAGTCCCCTGCAGCAAGAGGTCTTTCGGGCCAACCTGGAACAAAAGGCAGATGGTCGCTGGGGAAGTCGATTTGTGCTTGCAGCGCGCAACGGCATCTTTGCAGACTGTTTTCAAACATCAGGCTTAACGGAGCCGTTAGATGTTGCTACGGAGATCTTCCTTCCTGCGGCCGGGTTGAATCGCCTATCATGGCAAATCCAGCCTTACCGGGATTATCTATCCTGCTTAAGCATTCGCAGAATCTCTGGAAATCACTGGCCCCATTTGGTGACCCCGAAGGCTTTCAATCTGGTCGTCCAACAGAGTCTGAATCCCGGATAGGTCTGGAGAAATTTCGCCAGGAGAACTGGTCTCGATGACGTCTCATCCCAGGGAAGATGAGCCCAGATCCTGGTGAACTGAAGAATTCCTTCGCGCCGCGGCGCAAACGGATCTCATCCGTGGACAGCCCCGCGACTCGTCAGCCCTTAGGGATCGACTGTTGTGGTAAACCGAATAAAGCCATAGGAATCAGTGGGGGTACCCGGTCCAGTCGAGGGGGGCAGGTTAGGCTGGTTGGGGGTGCCGACGGTCCCCGTAACGTCAATAACCAGGGTGCCATGATCGTTGCTGCCCTGCAGGTTACAGTTACTGGGAGTAATACCAGGAGGAACAAGCTCGGCGCGATCGCCAGGATCATTCATTGCGCTCAGGTTGTAGGTGGTTCCCGTTGCGAGGTCGCCAAAATGAAGTTGCAGATCAACGCTGCCGGAGTTGTAGCTCCCGCGCTGGAAGCTTTGGCCCGCTTGGAGGCGATCGCAAATGCGCACCCCCTCCGCCGGAGTATTCCCCGCGCTCAGGAAGTAAACGGTATATTCAATCGTGTCACCGGGCTTAATTGGACCGGCATTGATCGCCCCCTTCAGATAGCCAGGCGGCCACCCGGAGGCATTATCATCGGCCTGATAAGCGGAGACTGTATCGTCCACAAACTGATCCAAGGGAGTGTTTTGATCGTTGGGGTTGAGGGGGTCGCCTTGAATGGCAGTAATTCTTTTGACGATTAATATATTGGGCACCGGCGGGGCGGCCGCCACCGACATGCTGTCCTCCTTGCTGTTATTACCCGCGCCTGTCCGATTCACATCGTTGGGGTCGGTAATATCAACGGGGCGCAATATAGTTGCGGAATTGATGATAGTCCCAGAGCTTGCGGCAGTTCCTCGAACGGTATAGGTTGCCGTGGCGCCATTTAATAAACTCACAGTAGTGTCAATATTGTTGCCCGACCCACTCGCGGCTCCACAACTGTTGCCTGCCACTGCTGAAGAAACCGCACAGGTCCAGGTCACTCCCGTTAAAGAAGCTGGCACCATATCGATCAACTGAGCATTCACCACATCGCTAGGACCATTATTTCTAACCACGATGGTATAGGTAACGAGGTTACCGACATTCACACCCGTGGGAGCGTGGGTCTTACTCACCACTTCCAGATCGGCTTCCCGAATCTCAATGCCACCACTCAGGGGAACTCTATTGGATGGATAGTAGGCCCAGGTATCTAAACCCTTATTGTTTCCAAAGTTGCTGGTCCAGGAATGGACCCCAGCACTGCTATTGACGCCATTTCTGGCCTCGGCCCCTCCCACCGCACTGTCATCAAAATAGACAAAAAACGGATCCGGGGTGGGAGTTGTGGGGGGAACAGGATTATTTAAGCGTTCGATGGTTAAACCACTGGGGTTTTGCTCTGCATCTAAGAGCGGGAAATGGATTTCTCCTGCATTGAGAACGATTTGTCCTCCATAGGTGCCACTCGTTGCGGGAACCGGTGTGCCCGTATTATCTCTTCCATCCCAATAGATGGTGTTACTTCCAACGGTGGCAAATCCGATCAGAGCCCGATCAATTCCATTTCCAAAGATTCCATCCCGATTCAGGTCCAAAATAATCTGAAATTGCCCCGTTACATTACTATCAAAGCTAAAACTGCCTCCCAAAGGACTGGTTCCGGCTTTCCCGATGGTGCCCTCAATGCCCGAAAATCTGAAATTGCTCGGGATTGGTGGCGTGGGATTTTGGTATAGCCATGTTTCACCACTGGGGCTGGCGGCGGTGGCCCCCATGGTGGAATCAGGGGGATTAAAAAAAACTTTGTGGGTCACGTCATTGCCACTATCCGGAGTGGTGGGGTCGTGAACAGAAACTCCAGTTTCAAGCCCGGTGCCCCCCGGAAACAGAACCGATCGATATAAGGGTTGGTTCGTACTGGAGTTTTTAAAGCCAGCATTGTTGGCAAAAAACACAAATGTGTACGGGTCTAAGTTTCTGGGATTCACCCGATATTGATAGCCTTCCTTGGTTTGCACATAGAGCAGTGGCCTAAAACTGGCTCCACTGGGAGGCATGCGCAGGGCCAGGCTATTTGAAAAAACGCGGCCTGTTAAGGAAACGCCTGAACTATTTCTGACCGTTGCATCCCAAGCAGCCACCCATCCCACATTATTGGCTTGGGTCCAGTTTCCATCGGCACTAATGCCTGTGGGATTATTATCGGTGGTGGGACTCGGACTGACAAAGTCGATTTCCCAGATGCCCTCGTCACCTGGGTTTACAGAAATGACGCAAGGGGTATAGCCGTTCGTATTGGGCGCTGGACCGGCCAGTTCCTGCGTCCGCGAGAGAATGATGCCAATATTTGTGGGACAACTTCCGGCTGTCCCGGCGGGAGAGCGATAGTTAATGACGCCAGACCCAAGGCCGTTAGCGCTCGATCCCAAATTGATCGTCTCGCCCGACCTTGCATAGACCTTAATAATCGTTTTGAGGGGAATGCTCCCAATGGTGGGGCGGCTATTGCTACTGGAGTGAAAGAGCAAAAAGGCCCGGTTTCCTCCTTGCGTGGTCAACTCTCTGCTTCCCTCTGCAAGGGCAGATTTTGTTGCACAAGCCCAAAGGACGAGGATCAGGAAAACAAGACGACCCTGCCATTTCTTCGTCCATGAACCTGGGGGTTTGTACTCCATTGCTGACCATGACCAATACCTTCCTTTCCAGAATTCCCAGAACGCTGAGATTCAGTGCAGCGATCGCGCTGTCCCCGTTCAGACCCGATTATAAGTTGCGGTTATCACAGGATTTAGCAAGTTTAAGGCAATATTTTCCAAACAATGCTGTTTGTTAGTCAGGTATTGCATAAACTTAAGGATATGGTGATCGCTTAAAGTATAGGCTTATATCTATGAATTTTGCGAAGGCAGCTCAACGACCCAACCTCTGCTCTCAGGTTGCTATCCCCATCCCCCAGGTGAATTTTCGGCAGGCGTTCCATGCAGTGTGTCACAGCCAAGCGGCCTGTAAGCGATATACACAATCCGCAGGGCGTCAAAAACCATGAAGAGCTTTGAATCGAGGCAGTCACAGCCAAAACTGGAGGCGGATCAAGGATGGGTTGTGCAGGTCTATGGCCCTAATCGCCGCTTGCTCTGTGTTTTAGAATCCTCCCACGGCTGGATCTTCTTGATCGGTTGCGCAGTGGGGTTACTGCTTTCAGTCCTTTGGATCAACGCTGCTCGCTACCGTCCTCCCTTAGCGCCGACCCCACCTCAGAAATCAACCGTGGAGTCACCCAAGGAATTACTCCTTGAGACACCTGCGCTGCAAGTGGATTAATACCGCCCCTCATGCAATCAGGTTCATGCTAAGCGATAGCCAGGTGCTGGGGACAATCCGGCCCGTGGGCGTTAGTTCCAATGAATCTAGCCTTCAATGCTTCTGGCCTGCAATGACTCTGGCCTTTAACGACTTTGGCCTGCAATGGATCATCTGGCACCAGAGTGTTTTTCTAGGCAGGTAAAGTAATATCACGACTCAGGAGGTGGTCAACCCCCCAACAGAGACAATGAAGGGCATTGGGCTCCGGACCCCAGAGCCTGTGCCTGGATTGCCCCTGCGATTGCCATTAATGAGAAGGAGGGGTGGGAATCGCCAAACAAAAGAAAAACTTATGATTTGAATTTGACATTAGGTTCCAAATCCATGTTGGTGAGCGAAAAAATTGGTGCACTTCAGGATAGACTTAAGCATATAAAGATTTAAGTCTTGATAGACAAAAATCTATGAAAAGTGGTGCCAAACTCTTAAGCATTCATTTATTGCGCTACTCCTCGTTAGAGAACCCCCAAGGAGGTATCAGTGGATTTTGTATCCCTTTTTATAACGGACTTCATTAAGCAGTTGCAGTCCCCAACACTCGCTTTTTTGATTGGTGGGATGATCATTGCTGCGCTCGGGAGCGAATTGATTATTCCTGAGTCGATTTGTACAATCATCGTCTTCATGCTGCTCACCAAAATTGGTTTGACAGGTGGGATTGCCATCCGTAATTCCAACTTGGCAGACATGGTATTGCCCATGCTCTGTGCGGTTGCTGTCGGGATTGTGGTTGTCTTCATCGCGCGCTACACTTTGGCCAAACTGCCCAAGGTCAAAGTTGTTGATGCGATCGCGACTGGGGGACTGTTTGGAGCCGTGAGTGGCTCCACGATGGCTGCAGGATTGACGGTTCTGGAAGAACAAAACATGTCATATGAGGCATGGGCTGGCGCGCTCTATCCCTTCATGGATATCCCTGCCCTCGTGACTGCAATTGTTATAGCCAACATTTATCTCAATAAGAAGAAGCTTAGAGAAGCAGCTTACTCGACTGAGCAACCGGTTGCAGCTGGCAATTATCCAAATCAAGAAGCTTACCCCCGTAGTCGGCAGGAGTATCTCAGTCAGCAGCAGGGGGGCGAGAATAATCGGGTCAAGATCTGGCCGATCATTGAGGAAAGCCTTCGGGGTCCTGCCTTATCGGCGATGCTGTTAGGTCTGGCCCTTGGCATCTTCACCCAGCCGGAAAGTGTCTATGAAAGCTTCTACGATCCCCTCTTTCGCGGCTTGCTCTCGATCTTGATGCTGGTCATGGGGATGGAGGCTTGGTCCAGGATTGGCGAACTGCGCAAGGTGGCCCAGTGGTATGTCGTGTACAGTGTGGTAGCACCGTTTGTGCATGGGCTGATCGCCTTTGGTCTTGGCATGATTGCCCACCAAACCGTGGGATTCAGCCTGGGCGGCGTTGTGATTCTGGCTGTTATTGCCGCCTCTAGTTCAGATATCTCCGGTCCACCCACGTTGCGAGCGGGTATCCCGTCAGCCAATCCTTCCGCTTATATTGGGGCCTCCACCGCCATCGGTACGCCGATTGCGATTGGCTTGTGTATCCCGTTTTTCCTCGGTCTTGCCCAAGCGCTCGGCGGCTAATTCCAAACGGGTCGTGGTCTGTCGGCGCTCTCGCGGCTCGGCAGACCTAGTAGATTAATGTACAGATGTCAAAAAGGTAACCAACATGGCCAAGCCAGCCAAAAAACTTGTCATTATCACAGAAAAGATTCTGCTGAAAAAGATCGCCAAAATCATTGAAGAATCTGGGGCGAGTGGTTATACGGTCTTAGAGACTGGCGGTAAGGGCAGTCGCAACGTGCGCTCGTCGGGACAACCTAACGTTTCTGATACCACGGCGAATATCAAGTTTGAGGTGCTTACCCCCGATCGAATTATGGCCCAGACTATTTCGAATCAGATCGCAGCGAAGTTTTTCTCCGATTATGCGGGCATGATCTATCTCTGTGACGCGGAGGTCCTGTACGGGGAAAGTTTCTGCGGACCAGAGGGCTGTGGAATCTAGATGCCGCAGCTCCAAAAAGCCGGGTCATGACCCGGCTTTTTTAATGACCAAATTTGTCTGACAGCCCTGAGTCCGTCGGCTTTTCAAGGTACATTGAACAAAGCCTAATAACGTAACACCCTTGCTTGCTTGGCCCAATGGACACCTTTGCTGCTGGCCACAATGAGTATCTTACTCATATCATCAAGGCCTGTGTAGCGGATTAACACTTTAGTGGTTAGTGGGACCAGAAGCGGATGATCGGACTCGAACCGACGACATTCAGCTTGGGAAGCTGACGTTCTACCACTGAACTACACCCGCACAATGGAATCAATCATCCATATCGCAATGCAATCTTACACGTTTCGCGGTTCGTCGCCAACCCCACTCATGGTTTGATCGGTGGTCAAAAGTCTTCGGGACTCGATTTCTCACCGCCGTCATCTCATCGCTCTCCGGTCAGAACTGATGGGGTCTCCCGCCGAAAAAACTAAATCTTATGGATAGAACCCAACGCAGCCGCCCCTTTCAGCACAGTGATGAAAGGAGGCTTCTGTTTTGGAGACTTCTTTTCAGAACCTTCGAGCAATCCCTCGACGAAATTCAGGAAAACTGCTAGTTTGGTTGAAAAATTAGCGAATTATCTCTAGATAAATCTTAAAAGCGCTTTTAAAAGTTGGCAGGTTCCCGTTTCAGTCGCCGTTTCAGCTCCTGGGCCAATCATCGGAACTATAGGGGGAGGGGCCCTGACCCTCTGACGATGCTCTTGTTCTTGCTCCTCCGGTGGCGTTCGGGTGGAGGAGCAGATCCCGGTGAGCCTTAAGATGTTAAGGAATGTAACGCATCTCCGTAGATCTACGTACGTATCTCTCCGTGGAGCCGTAACCGGTTGGTTGGTAAAAAAGCCGTATTGTTGCGGATTTTTGAAAATCCTGAAAGCCTTACTATATATTCAGTTGGGCTTATATCCCCCCCCACAGTAGCCCAACGTTAGTCTCCGATAAAGGCAAATTGTCTCGAAAGAGCAAGGCGCAAATTAGC
The DNA here is from genome assembly GCF_000817775.3 of Lyngbya confervoides BDU141951. Classification (GTDB taxonomy): domain Bacteria; phylum Cyanobacteriota; class Cyanobacteriia; order Thermosynechococcales; family Thermosynechococcaceae; genus Lyngbya; species Lyngbya confervoides. Next base: position 35,269 of record NZ_JTHE03000029.1, on the reverse strand, counting down.
AGACCTAAGCCAGTGATATTACGGTATGGATGCTGCTGATACCGAAGAGACTTTTTCTTTTTCTCTCCTTGGGTAAGATCTACCCGTGTTCCTCAAAAGCACTGCGATGTTTTGCAGTGCTTTTTCATACCTGCCTTTTCTGGAGAGCCCCCTGCCCCTATCAGAGGCCTATTCTTCAGCTAAAAATGCTTGATAGGCTGCGCTTGTTTCTGCAACGGCAACCTGATAGAAGCGCTTTCCATGCTCCGGATTGGCCAAGGCCGGATTGGACCCCATGCGCCCGTCAGGATGGCGTCGCCGGAAATCGGCGGCCCCATAAATTCGACCTGAATTTACTGCTTCACTTAAAGGGGCTGTTTTGATCGCCTCCGGATAAATAAACTGGGTGAGGGCCACCTCACTGGGGGTGGCGTGAGATCCTTCGTCATCCCCGTAGAGTTCCTTGGCCAGTTGGTAGACTCCGCGCCCCATGAACCAATTGCTCAGGCGACACTGTACGCGATCCGTGCCGTCAACGGGCAGTTCAGCTAGCGTTGCATAGGTTTCAGAAAAAGCCGCTTTCAGGGTGGCGATATTCCCCCCATGTCCGTTAATAAAGAAGAATTTGCGAAATCCAGATCGGCTGAGGCTCACCAAGTAATCTCGAATCACGAGAATCAGCGTTGTTGGGCGTAAGCTGATGCTGCCAGGGAAACTGGTGTGGTGGAGCGCCATGCCCACCGGAATGGTTGGTCCAACCATGGCTCCTGTTTCCTCTCCTACCCCCTGGGCGATCGCCTCTGCACAAATGGCATCTGTGCCAATGAGCCCCGTTGGACCATGCTGCTCCGTTGATCCGATGGGCAAAATAATGCCTGGGCAGGTTTGGAGATATTGTTCAACCTCCGGCCAGGTTTGGAGATGGAGAAGCATAATGGACGCGCATTGAATGGGTGGCGAACTCCTGGGTTTAGCCACCCAGGCAACATAAAAATTAACGATGCGCCGAGTGAAGCACATCGTTAAGCATCTTCCTTGCAAAGAATTTTCCTTGCAGGGCGTCATTGTCCTGCAGGTTTAAATATATTTAGCCAAGGTATTGGCTAGCGTCGTCTTAGGAACAGCACCCACGACCATGTCAACCCGTTGACCATCTTTAAAAATCATCAGGGTAGGGATGCTGCGAATTCCGTACTGGCTCGCCACGCTTGGATTTTCGTCCGTATTTACTTTGACAACCTTAACCTGACCGTCGTACTCCTCAGAGATCTCATCAACGACGGGAGAGACCATTCGACAAGGGCCACACCAGGGTGCCCAAAAATCAACTAGGACAGGAGTGTCACTTTCAATGACTTCCTCTTTGAAAGATGCATCCGTGACTGCCGTTGCTGCCATGCCTGCACAACCTTACATATCGTTTACTTGATCCCACCATAGCAGGAACTAACCCGGTTGAGAATAAGCTCTTACGTAAAGTACAGCAACAATTTTCGTAGTTTCATTAAAATAAGAAGCCGCCCGAACATTTGTCCAGGCGGAGTGTGGTGTGAGGAGTGAGCGGAAACAAATGTCTCCGCTAATTCTATTTTAAGCAAGGACTTCCGCTTTGCCATGCAGATTGCTCAAAGTTCTCGATCTTTCCCGATAAAGAATAGCAAAGCGATATCAATATATGTGAATCGCCGGACCGTCTTTCAAAAGCTTTAGCCCTGAGGTCAGAAGAACTGCTATGGGTCTAAACAGCTCCTGGTGGGGACAACTCCGGCAGAATCAGTTGTCTACTTTCCCATTCCTAGCTTCTGGGCTTTTTGATAAACCTTGCCCTCGGTAAGCAGCGAGGGCGCAATCACAACTTCGACCTGCTGCATTTCACGAATGGTCTGGGCGCCGAGGGTTCCCATACTGGTTTGCAGGGCGCCGAGAAAATTGTGGGTGCCGTCGTCAAGCTGGGCCGGGCCGCGCAAGATCTGCTCCAGGGTTCCCGTGGTTCCCACCTTGATGCGTGTCCCCCGCGGCAATACGGGGCTGGGGGTGGCCATTCCCCAATGAAATCCCCGCCCTGGGGCTTCTTGCGCACGAGCAAAGGGGGATCCCATCATGACGGCGTCAGCGCCGCAGGCAATGCACTTGCAAACGTCCCCACCCGTGACTAGCCCGCCGTCGGCGATGACGGGAATATACCGTCCGCTCTCCCGCTCAAAATCGTCTCGGGCGGCGGCGGCATCGGCGATCGCCGTGGCCTGGGGCACTCCTACCCCTAAGACACCCCGTGAGGTGCAAGCTGCTCCGGGACCAATCCCAATTAAAATTCCGGCGGCGCCTGCTCGCATCAGCTCTAAGGTCACCTCATAGGTGACGCAATTCCCCAACACCACCGGCATCGGCATTTGCTCACAAAATTGCTTGAGATTGAGAGGGATGACCCCTGCCGGTGCCCCATGGTCCGTGGACACAACCGTACCCTGGACAAAGTACAAATCCACACCCGCTTCAGCGGCAATTGGCCCAAATTTTTCGGCAGTGATGGGGGTGGAGCTGACCGCGGCGATCCCCCCCTGGGACTTGATCTCTTGAATCCGCTGGGTGATCAGCTCAGGCTTAATCGGCTCTTGGTAGAGCTTTTGCATCAGGGTCACAAACCCATCCACATCCACCGCGGCAATCTGATCCAGAATCGGATTGGGATCTTCGTAGCGCGTTTGAATTCCGTCCAGATTCAAGACGCCAAGGGCCCCCATCTGAGAGAGATGGACCGCCATTTTGACATCCACCACGCCATCCATGGCGCTGGCAATGATCGGAATTTCGCGCTTGAGAGACCCAATTTGCCACTGCGTATCCGCCAATTGCGGATCGATGGTGCGGCAACCAGGGACCAAAGCAATTTCATCCATGCCATAGGCTCGCCGCGCCGTTTTTCCACGACCAATTTGAATATCCACGCTAAACCCCAAAGACCATTTTAGCTAGACTAGCAAAGCGTGAAATCCCCTGTCAAAATCCTGGTTTAGACGCTAGACCTTCCTAAGGTCTGTCCGAGGCGGATGGAGGGGAACCACGTCTTGCCTGGAGCAACCAGAGTGCGATAGGTCAACATTTAATCTTGTTTCCGTTTTTGGATCGGTATATCACAGGTTAATTTGCGATGATGGAGCTAAGGCGCTTCATGAATACTGTGGTGGCCCGCAATTTTATTGTAAAATTCTGGCCATTTTTAGGGATATCCTCCCAGGGATGATCCCCCCCGTCTATTCAAGAATCGCTGGATCTGTCTCATTGCAATGGAGGAGGAGGTTGAGGATGGGAATTGCCACGATCAACCCTGCCACCGGTCAACTTGAACAATCGTTTAACGCTCTAACCGCTGAGCAGGTTGCCCGCAAAATTGATCTCTCGGCGGCGGCCTTTGACCAATACCAGCGCATTCCACTGCACCAGCGTCGCGTGTGGATGAATCAAGCCGCTGCAATTCTTGAAGATGACGGTCGATCCACGGCCATGGCTCAGCTAATGACCCGTGAAATGGGAAAGCCGATTCAAGAAGCGATCGCAGAGGTAAAAAAATGCGCCTGGGTCTGCCACTACTATGCCGATCATGCTGCGGAGTTTCTGCAAGATCAGCCAGTCCAGAGTGATGGCAGTCGCGCCTGGATTTCCTTTCAACCCCTGGGGACTATTTTGGCGGTAATGCCCTGGAACTTCCCGTTCTGGCAGGTGTTTCGCTTTGCTGCCCCGGCCTTGATGGCAGGGAATGTGGCCCTGCTCAAGCATGCCTCCAACGTTCCCCAATGTGCTCTGCAAATTGAGGCCATCTTTAAAGAGGCGGGCTTTCCCTCGGGCGTCTTCCAAACTCTACTCATCCAGTCCGATCGCGTTGAGCAAATTCTCAAGCATCCCCAGGTTCAAGGGGTGGCCCTGACTGGAAGTGAACCCGCAGGGGCAAGCGTGGCGGCCTTAGCTGGTTCCCAGATCAAGCCCTCCGTTTTGGAGTTGGGGGGGAGTGATCCCTTTATTGTGATGCCCAGTGCCAACCTGGAGGCGGCGGTAAAAACGGCGGTCAAGGCTCGTATCTTAAACTCGGGGCAGTCCTGTATTGCTGCCAAGCGCTTTATTCTGGCTGAACCCATTGCCGAGGCCTTTCTCGATTCGTTTGTGGCGGCCTTTCAAGACCTGAAGGTGGGAGATCCCCAAGATCCTCAAACTCAGGTCGGCCCGCTGGCCACAGCAGACATCCTGGATACGCTGGAAGATCAGGTGGCGCGCGCGCAGCAGCAGGGAGCAAAGGCCTTGGTGGGAGGAATCCGCGATCCCCACCAATCGGGCAATTTTTATCCCCCCACCATTCTGGTAGATCTTCCCGTGGAGAGCGATGTCGCTCAGGAAGAGTTTTTTGGCCCGGTGGCCCTGGTATTTCGCGTTTCGGATATTGAATCGGCCATCCAGCTGGCGAACTGGACCGAATTTGGGCTCGGCGCGAGCGCCTGGACCCAGGATGCGGCAGAGCGCGATCGCTTTGTGCGGGAACTGGTGGCCGGATCCGTGTTCATCAATGGCATGGTGAAATCTGATCCGCGTCTGCCCTTTGGGGGAATCAAAAAATCAGGCTATGGTCGAGAACTCAGTCAGAGGGGAATTTACGAGTTTGTTAATGTCAAAACCGTGTGGATACAGTGAGGGGTGGCCCTAGGGAGGCAACGATGAATACCGCAGAATTGCTGGTGAAATGCTTGGAAAATGAAGGTGTAGAATACATTTTTGGACTGCCGGGAGAAGAGAACTTAGCGGTTCTAGAGGCTCTCCGATCCTCTTCTATCCAGTTCGTCACCACACGCCACGAACAGGGCGCTGCCTTTATGGCTGATGTGTATGGGCGGCTCACTGGGCGAGCTGGAGTCTGCCTGTCCACCCTGGGCCCAGGGGCCACCAACCTGATGACGGGGGTGGCCGACGCCAATTTAGATGGCGCACCTTTGGTGGCAATTACGGGACAGGTGGGCACCGACCGAATGCACATCGAGTCCCACCAATATCTAGATCTGGTGGCGATGTTTGCGCCTGTAACCAAATGGAACCGTCAAATTGTGCGGCCCAGTACCACCTCAGAAATCGTGCGAAAGGCCTTTAAGCAGGCCCAAGCTGAAAAACCTGGTGCGGTTCACATTGATCTGCCGGAAAATATTGCCGCTATGGACGCCACCGGTCATCCCCTGCAGGTGGATGTGAATCACAAGACCTATGCGGCCCTGGCCATTATCGAGGAGGCTGCTAGGGCGATTTCTGAGGCTAAGAATCCGCTCATCCTGGTGGGCAATGGCGTGATCCGCAGTCGAGCGAGCGAAACCTTGACCCACTTTGCCCGAACCTTAAACATTCCCGTGGCCAATACGTTTATGGGCAAAGGGGGAATCCCCTACACCGATCCTTTGGCGTTGTTAACGGTGGGTTTGCAGCAGCGAGACTACATTAGCTGCGGGTTTGACCGATCCGATTTGGTGATTGCTGTGGGCTATGACTTGATTGAATATTCGCCCAAGAAATGGAACCCCGATGCCGCCATTCCGATTATTCACGTCGGCGCAAGGCCCGCGGAGATTGACAGCAGCTATATTCCCTTTGCCGAAGTGGTGGGCGATATTTCAGACTCATTGACGGAAATTCTCCAGCGCTGCGATCGCTCCCATGCCCCTCCGCCCTACGGCCTGAGCTTGCGATCCCAAATTGTCGCGGACCATGAAGAGTATGCCCACGACACAGGCTTTCCCCTCAGGCCCCAGAAGCTCATCTATGATCTGCGCAAGGTATTAGCGGCCGATGACATTGTGATCTCCGATGTGGGCGCGCATAAAATGTGGATGGCACGGCACTACCACTGTGAGCGTCCGAATACCTGTCTAATTTCCAATGGATTTGCTGCCATGGGAATTTCGATTCCCGGTGCCATTGCAGCCAAACTGGTGGCCCCAAACCGCCGCGTGGTTGCGGTCACTGGAGATGGCGGATTTATGATGAACATGCAAGAGCTTGAAACTGCCCTGCGCATCGGTACTGCCTTCACAACCGTGATTTTCAACGATGGTGGGTATGGTTTAATTGAATGGAAACAGCAGCAGCGATATGGACAGTCCGCCTTTACGGCCTTCAGCAATCCGGACTTTGTTAAGCTTGCGGAGAGCATGGGCCTCAAGGGCTATGACGTCAAATCCGTCGAGGCCTTTCTCCCAACCCTCCAAGAGGCGCTGGTTCAACCCGTGCCCTCAGTCGTGAACTGTCCGGTGGACTACCAAGAAAATCTGCGGTTCAGTAAAAAGGCTGGAGAGCTCACCTGCCTCACCTGAAAGGTAAATATTCTTTCGGAGTTGCATTCCTGCCAGCTTCTCAGTATTTTAATCTCAGAAATTGCAGCGTTGCTCACTTCGTTTAGGAGCCTCTTGGCAATTCACTAGTTGTGCAGGAATGACCATTGTGCAGGAACATCTATATATATGAAATTCCCAATGCTCTCGATTAGGATAGAGTTCTTGCCTCTCAGTCTCGGCAGCTGAGCCTCTTAATTTAACGCGGTTGGTTTCCATCACATCGGTCTATGAGTTCTTCGAAGAAAAAAGCAACGTCCAAGCCTGCCTCCTCCCCCCCGGCACCGTCGCCGGATTCAGAGGCCGATAGGGTGGTGGGCCAAGGGTCTGATGGGGAGCTTGATCAATCGCTGACAACGCCTCAGATCAATCCGCCCGATGGAGAAGACCTTGGGCGCTCAGCGGAGGAGGATAGTGGGACGGCATCCACCTTGTTACAGCAGCCCATCCCGCCCCCGAGTGAGCCCCTGCAGTTTCGGGCAATCGGTCTGTTGCAAGGGATTTATCAGCCCTCTGAGGATCAGTTTAATCGGGGTGAATTGATGACCCGCGAAGGGTTGCACCTCGATGCGGTACTTTTGGGGCAGGTTATGAGTCTGGTTAAAAAATACCTCGACCTGGCTCTGCCGCATGTTTGGGTCGTTTATCCGCGTACGCGCGACCATGAGGCCATGCACGTGCAGATTGTTGGTGTTTGGTCGCCCAGTGGATTTGAAACGCCAGATCGCGACGATGCCTCAGAAGAGGCAGTGGAAGAGGTTGTGCAGGCCAGCCTCGATCCTCTGGAGCAGCTACAGCCTCCGCTGCAGGACGGGTTTTTCTCGATTCGTGGGCAGGTAATTCAGCAGTCGGTCGACGATCACTGGCTAGCGGTAAAAATTCAGCAAACCTCTCGCTCTAAGCCTAAAACCCCGAAGGTTTTCAAAGTTAAATTAATGGGCGATATTCCCCAAAAGCCCATGGGGTACTTTTGGGACTTTGAAGTGCTTCGTGACGGTGAGCATCTCAGGATTCAAAAGGCGACGCCGGTGGCGTTCATGCCAATGAAAAAGAAAAAAAAGAGTTTCAAGAAGCGCGCTCCTTTGGATGGGGAAGGTAAGCCTGGCCGTCCAGTGCAGAGAGAGGCCGACCCCCGTTCGGCTCGGCCTGGTTCGGTGCCGAAAAATGCTGGTGGAGATAAGCCTGTGGATAAAAAGCCTAGCGTTCCGTCTCGGCCCCTGCCAAAGTATATTCAGCCCCATTCATCCGAAGACTAGGAAATAACGGGGATCGTAAGGAGGGGATATTCCCTGCCCCAAAAGCAACAACCATTCCTGGGTATGACGGCGGTTCTTGCTTTTGGACAGGTTCCCTCGGACCCTAGACTGGGCCCAGACCCTTAGCGGCCAGCCCCGCTTGGCTTAGGCTTCTTTCATCCAGCTAAACATGGCCCGCAGATCCTTGCCGACCACCTCAATGGGGTGTTCTGCTTCTCGGCGGCGCATCGCGGTAAAGCCGGCCCCCCCCGCCAGGTTTTCCAGGACAAATTCCTTGGCAAACTGTCCCGTTTGAATTTCTTTCAGAATGGTTGCCATCTCTGCTTTACAGGCATCCGTGATCACCCGCGGGCCTCTAGTGTAGTCTCCATATTCCGCAGTGGTGGAGATGCTATCGCGCATCTTTGCTAGTCCTCCTTCGACCACCAAATCCACGATGAGCTTTACCTCATGTAAGCATTCAAAATAGGCCAGTTCAGGCTGATAGCCTGCCTCAACCAGGGTTTCAAAGCCCGCTTTAATGAGCGCAGACAGGCCCCCGCACAGCACAGCCTGTTCTCCAAAGAGATCGGTTTCGGTTTCTTCCCGGAAGGTGGTTTCCAAGATGCCAGCTCGGGTACCCCCTACTCCCTTGGCGTAAGCCATGGCGCGATCGCGGGCTTGTCCGGAACCGTCTTGATAAACGGCAAAGAGGCAGGGCACGCCTTCCCCTTGAGTATAGGTGCGACGGACCAGATGGCCAGGTCCCTTGGGGGCTACCATAATCACGTCCACGTCGTTCGGGGGCACAATCTGCCCAAAATGAATATTAAATCCATGGGCAAAGGCCAGGATTTTGCCCGCGCCTAGGTGAGGGGCAATCGACTCGGTATAGACCGCCTTTTGCACATCATCAGGGAGCAAAATCATGATTAAATCTGCGCGCTCAGCTGCCGCGGCTACGGGGTAAACCGTCAACCCGTCTGCCTTAGCCTGATGGGCAGAGCGACTGCCTTCGTATAAACCCACAATGACCTCGACGCCGCTGTCTTTGAGGTTCAAGGCATGAGCGTGACCTTGGGAACCATAACCAATAATGGCAACGGTCTTATTGGCCAAAATGTCCAAATTGGCATCCGAATCGTAGTACATCCGCGCCATAGTGGATTGTCTCCTTCCCAACTTAAATTAAACTGCAAACTCTTAATCTTACCGCCAACCTAATCCTCTTCATCCTCAAATTCATCGGCATCTAGCTGGTCGTCGTCCATGTCGTCTAGATATTCGCCCAGCATGTCAAACTCATCATCTTCAAACTCGTCGTCTTCAAACTCGTCGTCTTCAAAGCTCTCATCGAGCTCATCCTCAAACTCATCTTCTAGGTCATCTTCTAGGTCCTCATCGAGATCATCAAGGTCATCGACTAGGTCCTCCTCAAGGTCGAGCGGATCGTCCACAGCCTCCGGCGACAAATCCGCCTCGTCGCCAAGATCATCCTCGGTGAGTTCGCTGCCGCCACCCACCACGGCGAGATCAATTTGCTGACGATAATAATCAACGCTTTTCACCTCAACTTCAACGGAATCTCCGAGGCGATACTGGCGTCGGTTTTTACGGCCAATTAAGGTTTGTTGCCGTGATCGATATTCATACCAGTCATCCTTGAGAGAGCTGACATGGACCAGCCCTTCCACGCTTAGCACCTCGAGGCGAACGAAGAATCCGTAGGACTGAATGCCCGTGATCACGCCTTGGAACACCTGGCCAATATGGCCCTGCATGGTTTTGGTTTTTTGGAGACCTTGCAGGTCTTTTTCCGCTTGAAGAATGAGCTGCAGGCGCTCATTGAGCCGTGGGAGAGAGTCCTCAATTGCCGTTTCCAGATCTCGGCGAATACTGGGGGGCAGCACATTCCAGTTGATGGTTTCAGGGGAGGTGCTATGGCCTAGATGAACGCCTTCCTTGGCCTGGGAGTTCCGGCGATCGCGGCCCTTATTGAAAATCGCATGGAGAATGTGATGATTAATAAAGTCGCTGTATCGATGGCTAGGGGCTACAAACTGACCGTAATGCTGGGCGATCGCTTGGGCAAAATGCGGTCCTGGCGCGCTGCTCAGAACCGTTGGCTCTAGGGTTTGCCCCAACAGATCAAACAGCATTGAGGCGTGGTTGGCCTCCCGGAACTGGGCCGTCAGCTCCTGAAAATGATTCGGCTGCACCGTCGCATTGGGATTGAGATTGCAGGTGAAACCAAGATTTTCACTGAGCTTGATAATGTCCTGCAATGCCGCTGCATCCGGTGCGGCCTGGTGCTGATAGATGGCGGGAACGCCCAAGCGATGCATATGCTCTAGAACGAGCTGATTGGCCAACAGCAGCAGTTCTGCCACCACAGCCCGCGCGGGTAGCGTTGCTGGCTCGGTGAAGGTCCCCGATAAGCCAGTATCCCCAAAGAGATCCGGATCCGCAGAACTGCTCCAGAGGTCAAAGCTGCCCCGCTCATAACGCTGCTGGCGCAATAGCGCTGTCAGCTCCCCCAGCTGTTCAAGCATCTCGTGGTAGGGAGCAAGGGCCTTAAGATCTTTCTTGGGGCTATCCTTGCTTTTGGGATTCAAGATAGCTGAGGCTTGGGCTTCATCAATGTTGCAGTCCACCTGAATGACGCTGGGGAGCAGTTCAAAGCTTTGCACCCCCCCCGCCTCATCACACAGAACCTTCAGGGTAAAGGCCAACCGCTCACTTTTTTCTGGCAGGCTACCGACTCGCTCCATGAGCGCCTCGGGAAACAAGGGCACCAGTTTATCGCTTAGAGTAATGCAGGCTGCGCGAGCGCGGGCCTCTTGATCAAGGGTGGAATTAAGCGGCACAAAGGGCGTAAAGTCCACAATATGGATCCCCAGATCCCACTGTCCCTGCTTGTTTTTACTGATTGAAAAGGCGTGATCAAGACCGTAGGGGGCTTGCTGATTGTTCTCAAGGGTAATGGTTGGGAGCTTCTGTAGGAGCTCCCGCTTTTTTTGATCTGCTTTTCGAAGCTTCTTCGGTAGGGACTCGGCTGCCTCTAAGACTGCATCAGAAAAGCTGCGTGGCAGGTCATACTTGCAAAAAACAAGCTCCGTATCCGGTGCCGATTGAGCATCGCTGCCCAAAATTTGAGAGATTCTCCCGATCGGAGCCTTAGGGCCAAGAGGATAGCGCAAAATCTCCACGTGGACCAGCTGGTCAATGGCCTCTTGCACCTTGGCGCTGTTGTTGTCCTCGGTTAAGGCCAGCTCAAACAGCAGCCGATCATCTAGGGGAATGGCCTTCGGCTCACCGGCCTCATCTGTGCGAACGTGGGCGAGCACCGAGGGATTGGCCCGCTCCAGGATGAGCCTCACTTCTCCTTCTGGACTCCGCCTTCGTCGCCCTTCCTTGGTGACCTTGACCAGCACGCGATCGCCATTCCAGGCTGAGTTTAATTGACTCTCGCGAATATAAATGTCTTCCGTTCCTTCTCCATCCTGAATCGCAAAACAAAAGCCCTTACTGGAGCAACGCAGCTTTCCTTCAACAACGCCCTCTTCATTCACCCGTCGATATTTGCCGCGCTCTTTCGCTAAGATGCCGACTTTTTCAAGGGCATCCAGCGTGATTTGGAGATGTTGGAGCTTCTGCTCATCATCACACTCTAATTTTTTCTCTAACAGCTTTGGTGCAATGAGTTTATCTTCCCCAAAGCTATCGAGCAGGCTACTAATTGAAAATTCCATGCACGTTTGCATCCTAAAATCTGCTGATGGAGGGTGTGAATGCGTCCTGTCACTCTGCTGCGCTCGTGATGGAGGAAGGTCCCCTCACGGTCCCCCATTCTCCAGCCCTTATCTTTCCCGCTCGCCCTAGCTGGTGGGTGCGAAACAAAGGCCGCAGCCTGACCCAGCAGGAGAAGGATTGGACAGATCCCTGATGTAATGGCGGACCTAGGGCCAGGACAAGCACTCACGGAAATAGGCTTCGAGTTCATGCACTGTGCACCCGAAGCGCTAAAAATAGGGTGTTCCTGATTATCTCTGTTGTATCACCCTGCTCAGAACTTAAAAAACAACTCAGCACGAAATATCGCCCAGAGCCTACAGGTCACCATTGTTATCCTTCCTTAGTGAGGCGTCCGCTGTCAATATTCTGATCTGATTCTGATTGAGGGGGACACTAGATCGCCTGCGCCATGGACCTTGGCCCGGTCAAAGAGAATCACTAGGGGATAACGCGTGCCAACCACGCCGCTTCTTCAGCGTTGACCTGTAACGATGTAAGCCACGCGGCGACCAATGTTAGTGGCATGGTCTGCCATGCGCTCAATGGATCGGATGGTCAACATCATCAGGAGCAGCGGCTCAACCGATCCCTGCACAGTTTGCACCTGGGAGAGTTTTTGATAAACCTGCTGATAGCCGCTATCTACCTCATCGTCTCGCTGCTTAATGTTTAGCCCCTGTTCAGCGTCTAGCTCTGTTAAGGAAGCCAGGCCCATTGCCAACATGGACTGGGTTGCCAGGAGCATATTCTCAATGGTGGCGCTATATTGCGTGATGTCGTAGGGAAGAAGCTTGACGGCAAATTCCGTCAAATCTTCGGCATAGTCCCCAATTCTCTCCAAGTCTCGGACCATCTGCATGAGAGTGCCAATTAAGCGCAGATCGGTTGCCACGGGCGATTGCAAGGCCATAAACTGAAGGCAGTCGGTCTCAATCTGGCGATAGAGCCGGTCAATTTTCTGCTCTTGATGTTTCAGCTCATCGATGACTGCTAGATTGTGCTTAAATAGCGCCTGATGCGCTAGGCAGCAAGATTGTTCCACGAGAGCGCCCATCCTCAAGACGTCGTTTTGAATGGACGTCAACTTTTGATCAAATTGTTTGCGGATCGGTTTCATGGTTTGGGTTGGATGCGCTGCACCAACCATCATTGTGGAGACTCTCATCTTAAACTCTGCTTGTTAAACCTTGCTGGATCTATATGGGGGGGAGAAAAGTGATTGAATTGGCCTGGTTAGATTGGCCTCAGTCAAAGGATTGGGGAACAGGAGCCAGAAAATGGGGCCGGGGATTCTCATGGTCGAGAATCTGGCCAAAGGGACCGGAAGAAAAGGGGGCCTAAGCTGTGAAGTTCGGGGTGAATTTAAAATGGACAGTCCAGGTAATTCTTAAGTCTGAATCAATATAGAATTTGCACACATTATAGAAATTTTTCAAACTCTGCAGTGTTCTACGCAACGATCGCGCCGTTAATCTGGGGCCAGGTTGGGCTTAACTCCTTCACCCAGACCCCCGGCCAGCCCCAGTGGTTTTAACGGTAAATTCCGCTCCGCCTTGATGCCATCTCCGTCTATGACCCTTTACTCCCAGTTTCGCGCCCAGTATCCCACCGCTAGTTTGACGGCGGATCTCCTTGTGTCTGAGCCTGGACACTATGTGGTTCAGGCCGTGGTCAAAATTGGCGATGTTCCCCTGGCCAGCGGTTTGTCAGCGGCCTCTGCGGTAGAGGTGGCAGAGGATCAAGCGCGTGCCCGCGCCTTGGTGGTGCTGGGGTTCGAAGATTTGGCCCCTAGCCCCTCGGTGCAAGTGACGGATCGCCGATCCCATGAGCTGCCGCCTGGGGCCCCTGCCCAATTGTCTCCTGCTGCCACCTCGCGGCTGGAGGATACCGACTTATCGGACCTATCCCATCGCGATCTAAGCGCACCGCAGGATGCTGGCTGGACCGACTCCTGGAATTGGGAAGAAGAGGAGGAATCCAACGCGCCGGATTCCATGGATGCAGGCTTGCCGGCCCCCCAATTGTGGGATCGGGTGCCGCCCGGTCTAGAGGATGGGCCATCCTCGCCCCCTCAGCGGATACCCACCCAGGGTCGGCGATCTCCCCGGGTGGGGCGCAAGCCATCTCCCAAAATGACGAAAGCGGCGGCTTCGCGATCGCCGATTGATTTGTCAGATATTATTGCCCAAACCGATATTGAGCTGAAGCGCCTGGGATGGACTCACACCGAGGGGCGTCAATTTTTGGAGCGATCCTACAACAAACGTTCACGGCAGCAGTTGACGGATTCTGAACTGATGGAGTTTTTAGAATATTTAAAAACTCAGACCGTTTCCCAAGAACCTCCGTTTTAGCGCTAGTATGGTTGACACTTAAACAACTTCATGGAGAGGCTGCGATGGCGCCTCTTACTGTTCATCTAAACTGACCGGCTGATTTGAGGTCTAAACGCCTATGGAAGACAAGCGCATGAGCGAGCAGACGCCTTATCAAAAGCTTGAAGTGTCTGAAGATGCTTCCTTTGAAGAGATTCAATCAGCCCGCGATCGCCTCATTGAGCTCCAGGGCGACGAGCAAGCGCGTCAGTCGGTGGAAGCAGCCTACGACGCTGTTCTGATGGATCGACTGCGCAGACGGCAGACCGGAGCGATCCAGGTTCCTGAGCGGATTCGCTTTGCCGAAAAATTGGCTAAAGATAAACCGAGTGTCACCTTGCCAACCCTCAGTTCCTCGCCTGACTGGCTGGTCCGACTTTTAGATCGCCCCTCTGGCAGGGAATTGGCAACCGCATCCGGGGTTTGGGTCGCCCTCGGAAGTCTGGTGTACCTGGGGCGTGATAGCCAAGACTCCCTTGCCCTGCTCATTGCTTTAGGAGTGGGCTTCAACATTTATTGGCTCAATCGGAAAGAACTTAAGCTGGGACGGGCTGTTTTAATTACCATTGTCACTCTGGTCCTGGGGGGGGCCTTGGGAGTGGGACTGCTACAGTTTGGATTGCCGTTGACGCTTTTTTCCCCAGATTTGGTGGTTGCCCTGGTGGTCTTTATTTTGTTTTGGGGGGCGAGTAACTTTCTACGCTAGGATAATTTCTTGTGCTGGACCGATACACGAGAAAGTGAGGAATTATGGGGCGTGCAAAGAAAGTTGTTTTAGCCTATTCCGGTGGTGTAGATACGTCGGTTTGCATACCTTATCTCAAGAATGAATGGGGTGTGGAGAGTGTCATTACCCTGGCGGCAGACTTGGGCCAAGGAGAAGAGCTAGGGCCAATTCAGCAGAAGGCCTTGGACTCTGGTGCTGAGCAGTCTTTGGTGGTAGATGCAACCGCGTCCTTTATCCAAGACTATGCATTTTCGGCTCTCAAGGCCAATGCCCTGTACGAAGGCCGTTACCCCTTGTCCACCGCCTTGGCCCGTCCCTTGATCGCCAAGCTGCTGGTGGAGGCCGCGCGTGAATATGGTGCGGATGCTGTGGCCCACGGCTGCACCGGAAAAGGAAATGACCAGGTGCGCTTCGATGTGTCCATTGCGGCGCTCAATCCTGACTTGACGGTGCTAGCGCCCGCCCGGGAGTGGGGCATGAGCCGGGAGCAAACCATTGCCTATGGGGAACGCTTTGGGATTCCTTCCCCGGTCAAGAAGTCTTCCCCCTATAGCATTGACAAAAACTTGCTCGGTCGCAGTATTGAAGCTGGACCCTTGGAAGATCCCTGGGTGGAGCCCCTTGAGGAAGTCTTCGAACTGACCCAGTCCATTGCGCAAACCCCGCAGAGTCCGGAGTATGTTGAGATCACCTTTGAGAAAGGGGTGCCTGTGGCCCTCGATGGAGTCAAGCAAGATCCCATTGCCCTGGTGACGGCCCTAAATACCGCCGCGGGTCGCCATGGCATTGGCCGAATTGATATGGTGGAAAATCGACTGGTGGGGATTAAATCCCGCGAAATCTATGAGGTTCCGGCCCTATCGATCTTGATTCAAGCCCATCAGGATTTAGAAAGTTTAACGTTGACCGCAGATGTGACGCACTACAAGCGTGGGATTGAAGCAACCTATGCCCAAATGGTTTACAACGGCCTTTGGTATAGTCCCTTAAAGGCGGCCCTCGATGCCTTTATTGAGCAAACCCAGGCGGTGGTGACGGGCACTGTGCGCCTCAAACTTTTTAAGGGGAATGCCACGGTGGTGGGTCGTCAATCCAGCTATTCCCTCTACACGGACGATCTGGCCACCTATGGTGCGGATGATCGCTTTGACCATAAGGCGGCTGAAGGCTTTATCTACATTTGGGGACTGCCGACGCGAGTTTGGTCGCAGCGTAATGCCTAGAGTTTTGTGAAAAAAGCCTTTCCTGCTTTTTCAGGGAACAAATGGAGTCGTCGCCTGCTGCGGGCCATGTTGCTGGGGGGACAGGTGCTACTCCATTTGCTCATGGGTAAAATTCATTGGCGTAACACCCGTGAACAAATGGCGGTGGTGGGGCCGGAATCCCTTCTGGTGGTTCTACTCACGGCAACGTTTGTGGGCATGGTGTTCACCATTCAGGTCTCTCGAGAGTTTATTACCTTTGGTTTGGTGCAAGCTGTGGGAGGGGTTTTGGCCATCGCCCTAACGCGGGAGCTAGGCCCGGTCTTGACTGCTGTCATTGTAACCGGTCGGGTTTGCTCGGCCTTTGCTGCAGAAATTGGGACCATGCGAGTCACTGAGCAAATCGATGCCCTGCAAATGCTCGATACTGATCCCGTGGACTATCTGGTTGTCCCTCGGGTCATCGCCTGTGGAGTAATGTTGCCAGTTCTCACGATTTTTGCCTTGGTGGCTGGGATTGGCGGGGGCATGATCGTGGCCCAAACTCTCTACAGTCTGCCCAATAAAATTTTTCTCGATTCGGTCCAAAATTTTCTGTCTCTTTGGGATCTCTACAGCACCTTGGTCAAAGCCTTTGTGTTTGGCATCTTAATCGCCATTATCGGCTCAAGCTGGGGGCTAACCACGACGGGGGGGGCTAAGGGTGTGGGTCAGTCCACCACCGCTGCGGTTGTCACCTCCCTGCTGGCTATTTTTGTCTCTAACTTTTTCCTTTCATGGCTCATGTTTCAGGGGGTTGGCAGCACTGCATTACAAAATTTATAGTAAGCAGGGCGGATAGCGGTATGGTTGAGGAAAGTCCTCTCGTGCAGGTGCCTGTTGTGAAGTCCCCCTCACCCACGCAGACTATCGTTCTGGCCCCTAGTTATTGGGTGCCCGCTGGAATTGGGGCGATCGCCCTTGGATTGGGGAGTCTCAACCCTTGGGTCGGCCTTGTGGCTGGCTTATTTGCCCTATTCCTGTTCATTCAAGCGACCATTTTACGTCTCCACTTTACCGATACGGCCCTGGAGGTCTATCGCGGCCAGACGCAAATCCGGTACTTCCCCTACGACCAGTGGCTTCACTGGCAGATCTTCTGGGAACCTGTGCCCATCCTGTTTTACTTTAAGGAAATCCGCAGTATCCATTTTTTGCCCATTCTGTTTAACGCCAAGCAGCTCAAGGCGGCTCTACTGCAACATTGTTCCTCTACCCGCTCCATCGGGGAGGCTTCAACTTCAGTGCAGAACGATTAAGTGAGACCGTGACCAACGCCGATCAATCCCCTATCAATCGTGACAATAGCCTGGGGTCGCCCTCAGCCAATCTTCCCAGTGCGCTGCAGTCGGAGGTGGAAACCTTACGGACAGAAATAGAAAGCCTGAAGGCCGAAAAGTCCCAGCTACTGGCCCAACAGTTGCGATCCCTAGAAACGGTCTGTGAGCGCTTAGCCCAGGCCAACATCACAGATCTAGAGGAGCGACAACGAGCCCTCCAGATGTCTGTCGAACAGTTAGAGCGTCGCCAAGAGCGGGTTCAAGCTGAAATGAAAAGAAGCTTTGCTGGTGTTTCGCAGGATATTGCCATTCGTGTACAGGGTTTTAAAGACTATCTGGTCGCGAGTCTTCAGGATCTGGTCACCACGGCGGAACAGCTTGATCTGCCCATGACCTCACCAGACGGTGTCGGTTCTCCAGGCTTCAGGGCAGATCCGCAGGAGCCCTCGCCGCGCAGTCGGACGGCAGAGCCTATGGCAGCACCGGAGCCGCAGTTTTCTCAGCAGAGTTTCCAGTCAGAAACGCGCCAGATTCGTAAGCTGATCAACCAGTTTACGCAGGAGCCAGACTACTACGGCCCTCCTTGGAAGCTACGGCGTACCTTTGAGGCGATCCATGCGGAGCGCGTCGAACAGTGGTTTTTGAAGTTTGGCGGTAGAGGAGCGCTGCCCTCGCTGCCCAGTCGCCTGCAAAATATTTTGGTGGCCTCCGCGATTATCTCCATCTTGCGCAATCTTTATGGGCATCGCGTCCGCACCCTAATTTTAGCCAACACTCCGGAACGGTTGGGAGATTGGCGGCGGGGGTTGCAAGACTGTCTGGGGGTAGGACGTGGCGATTTTGGCCCCGAGCGGGGTGTCATGCTGTTTGAGTCAGCGGATTCCTTGTCTCAAAAAGCGGAGCGTCTGATCTCAGAGGACTGCTTGCCCTTTATCTTGATGGATGATGTGGAGGGCGGCGTGAGCCTGGCGCTATTGCAATATCCGTTTTGGCTCGTGTTTGCGCCAGAAAATCAGCCCCGGCGCGATCGCGGTGGCTTTGACTGGTTTGAGTAGAGAAGGTGTTGAGATGATGCCTGGACTCATTTGGGGCGCGGTGACCTTAGTATTTTTGGGGGCTGCCTATTTACTGGGGTCTTTCCCCACGGGCTATCTGGTGGCCAAGCGCTTGCAGGGGATTGATATCCGGGAACATGGGTCTGGGTCAACTGGAGCTACCAATGTGTTGCGTGTTCTGGGCAAGGGGCCAGGACTGGTGGTGTTTGCTGCGGATGTGGCCAAGGGGGCGATCGCCATTGCCTTGGTTCCTCTGTTCTTTCAGGGGATCGCCGCAGTGCTTCCAACCTCGTTCTGTTGGCTCGATTGTCCCTCTTGGTTTAGCGCTCATCAAGACGGGTTGTACTGGGTGCGGATGCTAGCCGGGTTTGCGGCTTTACTGGGCCACAGCAAGTCTATTTTTTTGAGGTTTACGGGTGGAAAATCTGTGGCAACCAGCCTGGGGATCTTGCTGGTTTTACATTGGCCTGTGGCGATCGCGACCTTTGCCTCCTTTGGGATGATGCTGGCGCTGTCTAGAATTGTGTCGCTGAGTTCTATCACTGGAGCGATCGCCCTGCCAATCTGGATGCTGGTATTCAATCAGCCGCTGCCCTATTTGG
Source organism: Lyngbya confervoides BDU141951 (assembly GCF_000817775.3). Classification (GTDB taxonomy): domain Bacteria; phylum Cyanobacteriota; class Cyanobacteriia; order Thermosynechococcales; family Thermosynechococcaceae; genus Lyngbya; species Lyngbya confervoides. The sequence continues at coordinate 16,624 of NZ_JTHE03000029.1, read as the reverse complement.
TGTTCGCCATCGCGGGCAGTATTTATGTGGTGCTGCGGCATTCGTCTAATATTCAGCGATTGCTTAAGGGCACTGAGCCCAAGTTAGGACAAGGTTAGGGTTGAGGCCCGTGGGCTAAAAATCAGGCAGTCATTGGTGATGTGAATCCGTGACCGCGATCGCCTTAAACTTATCTCTGATTATGCAGCTTATCCATAAGCCGTTCTATGAATTGTTTTGACTGAGGAAGAACGAAAAATTTCCACCAATTTGTCCAGATTTTGTAACTGAGTTGCGCTCTAAACGCGATCGGCGCAAGGTCCTCCAAGACAAAATGCAGGAATATTTGGCAAGTGGTTTGCGGCTGGGCTAGTTGATTAATCCCCAAGATCAACAGGTCGAGGTCTATCGGCTTGGTCAGTCGGTTGAAGTTGCGGCTTATCCAGTGGAGCTGGATGGAGAGGATGTTTTGCCGGGGTTTGGTTGCCTGTTTTTTTGGGCTACAGATTAATTCGTTTTCTCCTGGTCTTTGCTCTTTGCCTCCCTTTCGCTATCTTCGAAGTCCGAGGGGCATCAATGTTTAGACTATGAGATTCCAAATCTGATCGGGGCTCAAAGTCATTTTTGACCTGATTTTGAGAGTTACGTGAAAATATGGATGCTAAAGTACCTATATTCATGTTTTCTGTGGGCTAGGGTTGGCTATGCGTGCTGCTGAAGTTCTTAATCGCTACGCTGAAGGTGAACGCAATTTCCAGGGTGCCAACCTCTGCGGTCAAAGCTTTTGTGACAAAGATTTGAGTGGAGCTGATTTCACTAATGCTGATCTTCGTGGTGTGAATTTTTCTAATTCTACTTTAAAAGAATCAGACTTCTCTGGAGCAAATCTGAAAGGTGTTAATTTTACCCATGCAAATTTGCGAGGTGCAAATTTGTCGCGCGTTCAGTGCGGTATACGAAAACGTTGGCTGGTTATTTTTTGGCTAGTCGCTCTGTTGTCATCGGCTTTTGTTGGATTTAGTGCTCATGCATTTACTCCAGTAGTTACAGGAGAATCCAGTTTTCGAAAGGAGGTAATCCATTTATGGAGCTGCTTCGTTTTGATCTTTTCAATCACGCTTCTACTACTACTCCCGCTTTCAAAACGCCGATATTGGGTGAATCCTCTGTTTTCGGCTGGAATACTAGCGCTTTGGCTGGGTTTTCTAGCCTTCTTAGGCTTGGGAACACTTATAGTTCCACTCTTGGGCTCATTCTTGGTCGGGACTTTGCTTTGTCCTCTTCGCATAGAGTTGAGTACAAAAATGTACCGTGGGATTGCATTTTCTACAATATCTCTTGTGATTGTTGCTGCAGTTCTAGTGCATTATTATGAGATAGCTCAGGGGGCTCAAAATTGGTTGACCTATACTTTTCCGACTTTGTTCTTTGGATTTCTAATCAATGGAATAAGAATTGGGAATTTTGCAAACTATGTTGATTTTTTAAAAGAAAAATCATTTTTGTTTTCGATGCATCCTGGAATTGTAACGACCTTCGGGGATGCCGATCTGTCTGAGGCAAATTTGACTGGGGCAAAACTGAAGCACTCTGATTTAAGAGGGAAAATCAGCAAAACTTGCTTTTTTGGGGCAAAAGATCTTTCATGCTCAAAGTCGAATTCTCCGCTTTTGAATGATATGCAGTTGTGTAGATTAGTAGTCTCAGGTGATGGTCATAATCAAAACTTTGACCAGAAAAATTTAGGAGGTGCTTACTTAGAGGGTGCGAACTTAGACAGTGCAAGTTTCAAGGGTTCTGATCTGAGTAAAGTTAATCTGGTTAATTCTGATTTAAAAAACACGATTTTTTACCAAGCAAATCTGAGTGACGCGGACTTGAGACAGGCGAATTTGACGGGAGCACAGCTAGTGCAAGCACAACTGGCTAATGCAAATCTGACTGGGGCTACTTTGACTGCTGCCTGTATTGAAGATTGGAATATTACAACCCATACGCTTTTAGAGGGAGTGTTCTGTCGCTTTGTGTTTATGCGGCAGGTAAAGGATCGAACCTACGAAAACCCGCATAGGAAACCTGATGACTGGGAACAAGAATTTGAAGAGGGTGATTTTGCTGATTTTATCAAGCCTCTCACCGATACCCTGGATCTCTACCACAACCGCAATATAGACCCCAGGGCGATCGCGATCGCCTTTAAGCACCTGTCTGATGATAATCCAGATGCAGGACTTAGAATTGTAGCGATGGAATCTCGTGGCGACGATCAATTTATGCTGCGGGCTAAAACTGAAGAACAGGCCAATAAATCGGAGCTACACCACCAATATTTCCAAACCTACGATCAAGTGCGTGACCTGCCAGCGGATGAACAGTTCAAGCTCTTGCTCGCGGAAAAAGACAGCCGGATTCGAAGCTTGGAAGAAATGCTAAAACAAGCCATTACTCGCCCGAATTTTTTAACTATTGAGCAAAAGCAAGGAGATTTTATGTCCGGAGGTCAAGGAAATCTCATCAATGCAAAGGGCAACGTTAGTGGTGTAAATCAGGGCGATCGCGATGTCAGCGTGCAGGGCGATATGGTGGGCAGTGTCATTGGCGACCAAAATACAGCCGACATCAAAATTCAGCGTGCCAACTTACCGCAACCCCAGTCTGTAGATATCCATCAAGAACTGCTGGAGCTCCAGCAAATTCTGACCCAGCTTGTATCCGCAGACCAGCGCAAAATCCAAAATGCGCTCTCAGACGCTGAAGACGAGCTTAACAAGCCCCAACCTGACAAAGACGAAGTGGGTCAGGCCCTGGGCCGTGCCCTCGACTACGCTAAAAAGGCCGAAGGTTTTGCTGAATCCATGGATAAACTTCAGCCTCATATGGTGGAAGTAGCTGGCTGGCTTGGCCAGAACTGGCACAAATTGCTGACTATCGTTGGATTGTCGGTTTAAGCACGCCTGAGAGAAAATTCCCTATGCATTAACTTCGGACCCAGTTCCACCCAGTCCACCTTTGACACAGCCTCGACCACGTCCTACTTTCCCTGCTAGTGGCCCTTCATGGCATTGTGCGCGGATTGCCGACTACGTTGGTAGATGCTACCTATTCCAAAGCTGGCCACCAAGATTGCTAACCTGATTGATCCGGCACAGGAGCGATCGCGTTGGCGTAGGGCTTCAAAAAACCAATGTTGACGCCGCAGGAGTTACCCGGATTGCTGCAAAAACTGCTGTAACCACTCGGTAGCCCCATCGCTGTCCAGGGGCGGGGCAAAATAATATCCCTGGGCACTGTCACAGTGAATTGATTGCAGATACTGAAGCTGTTCCTGGTTTTCTACCCCCTCCGCAACGACCTGCAAGCCTAGATTAGCGGCCAGATTTGCGATCGCCCGCACAATTTCAGTTTGTTCAGAGGGCCGCGTTTGCCCTTCCCAGGATTCACGGGAATGGGTGTCCAGTAAGGCGACAAAGGAGCGATCAATCTTAAGCTGGTTCACCGGAAAACGATTTAAATAGCTGAGAGAGGAATAGCCTGTGCCAAAATCGTCCAAGCACACCTGGATATTGCGCTCCTGTAGCTCACTCAGGAGAACAGCCACCCCCTGCGGGTTTTCAATTAAGACGGTTTCGGTAATTTCCAACTTTACACAGGATCCTGGGATGCCCGTGTTTTGTAACACCTGATCAACTCGATCGAGAAGGTCGGGTCGGGTAAACTGTCGGCCCGATAGATTGACATTCATGGTGAGGGGTTGTCCTAGGGGAAAGGCTGCTTGCCAGGCCTGTAGCTGTTTGCAGGCTGTTTCTAAGACCCAAAAATCCATCTCCAGGATCAATCCTGTATCTTCGGCTAGGGGAATAAAGACGGCGGGCGAGAGCAAGCCCAAGGTGGGATGTTGCCAACGGACCAAGGCTTCAAACCCCTGCACCCCCTGATGATCCAGAGCAACGATGGGCTGAAAGTAAACGCAAAGTTCCCCGCGCTCTAGGGCATGGCGTAGATCGGTTTCAATCTGGAGCTGTTGGAGGGCTTGCTGATGCATCGGCTCATCAAAGATGGCATAGCCGCCACACCCCTGACGTTTAGCCCGATACATGGCAAGATCGGCATCTCTAAGCATCTGGGTGGGATCTCTGTAGGCCGGGGAGCTAATGGCAATCCCAACACTGGTGCTGACAAAAACTTCCTGTCCCTCTAGAGAAATTGAGGGGATAAAAGCCTGGTGAACGCGCTTGGCCACTTCGATGGCATCGGTGGCATCGTTAATCTCTTCTAACAGTAGGACAAACTCGTCTCCTCCCAGGCGAGCCACCATGTCGCCCATGCGCAGGCAAGACTTTAAAATCGTTGAAACTTGCCTGAGTAGGGCATCTCCGACGTTATGTCCCAGGCTATCGTTGATCACCTTAAAGCGGTCTAGATCCAGAAACAGCACGGCAAATTTCAATGGGCTGCTGTTGTCGCTGCCTTTGTTTTCACTGCGGCGGGATCGCCGCTGCTGCATCTGCAAGGCATGCTCCAATCGCTCCAGCAGCAAGGCTCGGTTGGGCAACCCCGTCAAGGTATCGTGGAAAGCATCATGGCGGAGCTGTGCCTCGATCCGCTTGCGCTGAGCTAGCTCCCGTTGAGCCTGTTCATAAAGCTGCGCTTGATGAATGGCAATCGCACATTGATTGGCCACCGCTTCCAGGAGTTCCACCTCCACCGGTGTCCAGGTCCGTTGCCGATCGCATTGCTGTAGACAAATGCCTCCCCAGTAGGTTTGTTGATAGATGAGCGGTACGAGCACCAGCGACTGGATCTCAAAGGACTGAGCCTCCGCCTGCAGCGCTTCAGAATAGTTCTCTGCCAGGTTATGGATGACTACCGTCTCATCCTGCATCAACAAAGATTCATGGGAGCTGTACAGGGCGCAGGGCTGGCCGATGAGCTGTTCGCGGTTCACCGTTGCAGAGCTCAGGTAGCAGGGGGCTGATGCTCTTTCTGCGGTTGATGCAGGTTTGAAAATTAAGCAGCGGCTGACTTGCAGAGAGGTATGGAGCTGATCAACGGTTTTCTGAAGGATTTCGTCGAGAACAAGCGTTTTACGCACCGACTGAATAATGTGATTGACGATGGAATCACGCCAGGCTTGCTGCTGAATTTGGGCGATCGCCGCCTTTTGCTGTTGGCGCAGGTCAAACTCCTTTAAAGCGCGGTCTAGAACGGTCGGCAGCCGAAATAAACGCTCCTTGAGAACATAATCTGTCATCCCGGCCTTGATGCACTCCACGGCAGCTTCTTCCCCAAGACTCCCCGTCACCAAAATAAACGGTATCTCCTGTGGCGACGCTTGCAGCAGATCAAACGCCTGGCGACCGTTGAAAAGGGGCAATCGGTAATCTGAGAGCACAATATCGTACTCCCGAGTTTGCAGAAAATTTCGACATTGCTCAGCAGAGAGAGCCGTATCGTAGGTGAAATTAAACCCAGCGGATTCTAGCGTCAGGACGATCAGCTCAATATCCTCGGGCGCATCCTCGATCAGGAGTAATTTTAACGAGGTAGACAAAACCTCTGGCCGAATTGCAGCGTTTTCCCGTTGCAGAATAGTCATGAGGATGAATTGACGGCAATTTACCCTTAGCTTACCCTACGAATTAGGCTGGCAGGTTCCCTCCTTCCAGATTGAAGCCTGAAGAGTCCTGCGGCCGACCTCAACCCTAGGACACCAAAACAGGTTGATTGAGCTGCATCCAGTAGACCCCCACTTGCCGCGAGACATCCTGAAACTCCTGAAATTCCAGGGGCTTGACAATATAGCTGTTCGCACCGAGAGCATAGCAGGCTTCAATATCTCTGGGTTCTGCGGAGGAGGTCATTACGACCACGGGCAAATGTCGGGTCCGGGGTCGGACTCTGATCTGCTCTAGAACCTGCCGTCCATCAATTTTGGGAAGTTTAAGATCCAGCAATACCAGGCGGGGCAGCGGGGAGGCCATGGACGCCTCTGGAGGGCCATATAAATAGTGCAGCGCTTGCTCTCCGTCATTGGCAACATCAATGTGTCCCGAAAATGGACAATCGTCTAATGCTAAACAGATTAGCTCCAAATCATTAGGATCGTCTTCGACAATCAATAATCGTGAGGCATGGCTCATGGGTTTGAGAAGATAGATGTTCACAGGGTGCAGGCACGCACCTGGGGTAGTTTTGCTGCGATACTCCGGTCCCGATGTATTTGCCCTAAATTTTACTCGTACAAGAAATAATCATAGTTCGTTCAGTCTCAATCCGGAATGCCTCTGTGCCAGTCCAATGAGCTGGATCTTCGCGCTGCGTTGGCAAGACGGTCTCTCTCCCAGAACATTGCCTCGCCCCGCTGTTTTTCTCTCTAATCTGCTTGGATCCTACCTGACGGGACAAGGGGCAAATTGAAGTAGAAGGTGGCTCCCTGGTTGGGTTGACTTTCAGCCCAAATCTCGCCGCCGTGTCGATGAATAATCCGCTGTACGATGGCAAGGCCAATCCCAGTTCCGGGAAATTGCGTTTGAGTGTGTAAACGCTGGAATGCCCCAAACAGTTTGTCTGCATAGTCCATTTGGAATCCGACCCCATTGTCGCGGACAAAAACAGTCCCGTTGGGAAGACTATTGATTTCCACCTGGGGGGCTGGGTGATGCTGACTGAATTTAACGGCGTTGCTGATCAGATTCACCAGAACCTGTTGCAGCAGAGTGGTATCTCCTTGCACGGTGGGCAACTCTCCCACCACAAAATGAACCGATGTCTGGGAATCAGCAAGGGTTTGGGTGAGTTGAATGGCCTCATTGACTAGTGAACACAGCGGTACCGCTGTCAGAATCATGGTTTTTCGCCCCAGTCGTGACAGGGTGAGCAGCCCATCAATTAAGGCAGACATTTTATGACTGCTGCTCTCGATTACCTTCAGGTAATGGGCGACCTTCGGATCGGATAAGGCCTCGTAATGTTGCAGGTGAAGCTGTAAAGCCTGGACAAATCCGCCAATATGACGCAGGGGAGCGCGCAGGTCATGGGAAACCGAGTAGGAAAACGATTCTAATTCTTGATTGATGGTCTCTAATTGCCGGCTGCGCTCCAATAGAGTCCGCCGGGCCACCACCAGTTCTGTGACGTCTCGGGACGAGCCAATCAGTGCATACACCTCTCCCTTGGCGCTTTTTAAGGGGATTTTGTAGGTGTCCAGATGCAGCTCTTGCTGCTGCAGCGTGAACGATTCTTGAATATGGAGCGTTTCCCCAGACTCGAACACCTGACGATTCTGGGTTGCAAAGTAAGCCGATCTATCCGCTGGAAAACTCTCAAAAATGGTTTTCCCCTCCGTCTGACTTCTTGTTTCCCAAAAACTTGTTGAGGCTAGGAGATCGTTACAGAAACGAATGGTCATCTCAGGGTTTTCAATGACGTAGATATAGTCAGGTAAGGCATTGATGAAGGTGATCAGCTCAGCAGTGCGTTGTTCCACCAGAAATTCTAAATTTTGGTTTTGCTCTGCCAGGGCGCCGTTAAGCTGGCGAATTTCAATCTCGCTTTCCTTGCGATCGCTGATATCAAGGTGCGTTCCCACCACCTTGACCGGCTGGCCGGTACTGTCAAAAATCAAGGTGGCGTTACTATAAATCCAGCGATAACTGCCGTCTCGATGGCGAAGGCGAAAGTCCAGGCTGTAGGGTTTCTCCTGGCGTAAAAAGGCGCGAAAGGCTGCTATAGAGTCTTCTTTGTCCTCTGGATGCAGGCGATCTTTCCAATCTGCTGGGGAGGCTTGGGGATCCTCCGGTAGATAGCCCAGCTGCTCCTTATAGGCAGGGGAAACAAAGGAGCTTTGAGTGCGTAGATCCATCACATAGAAGCCCACCTGGGACGCTTGCACCACTAAGTCCAGCTGGGCTTGCTGCTCCTGGGCGATTTCTGCCGCCCGCCTGCGATCGCTGATGTCCACGAGCAGGCCATCCCAAAGAACGCTCCCGTCTGCCTGTCGGTTCGGGCACGAGTCTCCCTGCACCCATTTTTCCTGACCTGAGGCCGTGATAAACCGGCCCTCCCAATGCCAGGGGGCCATCGTTTCAACGCTTTGGGCTATGGATCGCCGCATGGAAATCTCATCCTCAGGGGGCAACACAGCCCAGGCCTGGGCTGCATCTGCAAGAATTGCCTCGGGATCTAGTTCAAACAGCTCGCGGCACCGAGGACTAATGTAGGTGAAGGCATCGGTGCCATCGGGACGCAGAACATACTGATAAATCACGCCTGGGATATTGGCTGCCAACGCCTGCAACCGCTGTTGGCTTTGTCGGAGTGCCTGTTCTGCATTCCAACGTTCTAAGGCCTGGGCAAATAATTCTCCCGCAAACTTTAATCGCTGCACCACATCCTCAGTCCAGGATTGAGGGCGGCCAACCGTCGAAAAGCCAATATAGCCGATCAGCTGATGATCACAGACCAGGGGAACAGCCAGCAGCGATCGCGTGCCCACGGATTCCAAGGCCAAACGTTCTGCTTCGGCCGCCGCTGGCAGCAGCCCAGCATCAGGAATCTGGATCGCTTCTAATCGGGTAAGATGCCCCATCCACCAGGCGAAAGGTTCCGCTGGGATCTGCTGCCATTCCGGTGGAAAGGGATCGATTCCGGGGGCGCTCCACTGATAGGCCATGGTTCCTAAGCTTTGATCCGCCGATAGCAGAACCAGATAGCTCCGATCAAACCCTGCATGCTGGGTAATTTGACCCAGTGAGTCAGACATGACCGTCTTCAACTCATCCAACGATAGCTCCACAAGCCGTTGAGAAATGGTGCTGAGGATCTGCTCAAAGGCCAGTCGGTCCCGCAGTGCCGCTTCGGACTCCTTCTGTCGAGTGATGTCGAGGCCAATGGATTGAAAACTCACCGGGCGGCCCTGATCATCAAAGAAAGCACGGTCGATCCATTGATGCCACCCTTGACTCCCATCAGGACGGGATACAGGGTGCTCATAGTTGGCGCTGGGGCATTCAGGGGTCAGCGATAGATATTGGGCTTGAGCTGCCTGGCGCTCGCGCGGATCCTCCGGTAACAAATCTAAAAACTGCCGACCCAGCAATTCCTGGGGAGACTTTTGAAAGTAATCACAGTAGGCCGTGTTGACGTAGGTCAAGGTACTGTCGGGCAAAAATCGACAGATTAAGGCTGGCATTTCCTCCGCCAGCTGCTGGTAGGAGGGCTCATCGTACGGCGGTAGATAGGGAGATGGGTTAGCCTCTCCTCCTCCCCGCAATAGGGCCAACAATTGCGGAAACCCTTTTCTCCCCTCGAGCAGCAGCAGACTCATTCCCCAAAGGCCCAGAGCAATGGCAAAGGCGTAGACCCAGATCTGGAGAGAGTTTGGCGCAGGGCAGAGGGCCATGGCGGAGGATTGATCCCCCAGCATGGTCGGAACCAGCAGCCCCGCTGTCATCCCGCTGCATTCCCTCACCAGCCCCGTTCTATGGGGGAAGTGGCGCGGATTCAATCCTGTTTTGAATTTCATCGGAGAAAAAACGAATGAACAGCCGACAATTCACTCTATCGCACAACTTAAGGCCTACATCAGCTAAATCTTAGCTGATGTGTCGTTTCATCTGACCTTAACGTAGAGTTGCTATCCATAGGGCCGCCGATCCTCTCACTTCTAGATCGCCTAAATTTAATTCTTGCCTTGCTGGCGGCCCTGCACGCAGCATCTTGCTAGAACCGCGTGAGGCGTCATTAAAATCGATGCTACGGCGGAACCGGACCGGATCAATCTGGGCCTCCCATTAATTTGAGCCTCCCGTTAAGACTGGACCTCCGCTCGGGCCATTTCAGTCTAAGCAGAGTCGCCCACCGCCTCTTCAATGGAAATCGAACGCAGCTTGAGGGGACCGTAAAAGTCTTCTTGGTACAGCTCCACCTTAGATTGGGCGCAGAGCAGCAGCAGTGCCCAAAATACCCCGACGCGGTCGTTTTTGATGCGCAGTAAATCCTCCACATCCATCCATCCCGACGAAAGATACTGCTCCAGCAGCTTTTCTACCTCTGCTGCCACCTCGGTGGGGTTTTCCTCATGGGACAAATTGGCGATCGCCCGCGCTGACTGTAGCTTGCTGGGACGAACCACCTTATGCGTCTGTCGTCGCAGGCTTTGACGTTCGACGGTGACTGCCATCAGCTCTAGCTGCTCGATCAGCTCCTCTAAGGTCACCCGCCGTCGCTGCACAGGATGGGCAACCGGCCGGCGATGCAGATGGTTTTCCAAATTCAGGGGTAGCTGGGTGCGATCAAAGGCCGAATCGTCTAAAAATAGAAATTCCTCAGCCTCTAGAGTCAATTCCTCTGGATCTGGCTCCATGGCAGCCAAGGTTTCAGCCTTGAGCAGCACCAGCATGGAGGCATATAAAAAGGTTTGTCCTGAGGTGGATAATTCCTGGGGATCTTCATAGGTGAGGGCATTGAGCACCTGATCCACCACCTCAATGACCGCTACGTCCCACGGATCAACCTCGCCCCGCTGGGCCAGATCCGTCAGCACGTCAATCGCAGTATGGGCAAGCGAACGGCTCATTGATTCAGGCAGATCCCCCCTTATAAAAACGTTGTCTCAACGCAGAACATCTGTTATTTGGCAAGTACTACATTTGGCAAGCACTATAGCAATAAATAGCTAACAGTCTGCATGTATCACCCTGAGTCAAGTTATATCAATTAATTTGAAGATCCGCTGCTGGCGCTGGGCAATAGACGCTGCTGTTCCTCCAGCTCTGCTTTGTACCGCTCAATATCCGCCTGCAATTCCTCAATTTGCTCTTCCTGCTCCTCAATGGCCTCCCGAGTGCTCAGCGTTGACTGCACCTGAACCCAAACGCTAAAAACCCAAGCAAAAACAGCGCCAACCCCCGCAGCTAAAATCAGTTCAATGGAAAGGGGTGCCTTGATTTCCAAGCCCTCAATAATTTTGATGCTGACAATTTCAGTGTTCTCAATCCCGAACAGGACTAGGGCCAAACAAATGACGAAAATTAAAACGAAATTAACCTGACGCATTAACTCACTCCTAAGCTGTCTGTTTTGGGGGAATCAGCACATTCTCGAAACCCATGGGATCAGAACTCCTCCAGGGAACATCATTGGACAGAATTTTCCGAGGAATGCAATGATAAAGCCATGCGATTAACGGGTCGATCCTTGTCAAACAAAGCTTAGCAGGTCTGATTTGCTTTCGGATCACTCCGCAACATTCTTCCTTCAACCTATGCTTCCCCGCAACGATTTACTCCAGGGTACCGAGCATCCAAAAATGCTGACGCGCATTTTGGACCAAGCAGAACAGGCCTTAAAGACCTGGGAAGTGGTGCAGACCGATTTTCTGTCGCCGCCTGAGGTGGTGGAGGTGCAAGCGCGTTTGGCTCGCCTCACCGAGCTGCAGGGGGTTGCCTGGGGCGGATATCCTCAGGCCGAGCGCCAGCGATTTGCCCTCGCCCGTGCCGAGCTTCCCCTTGCCCCTGATCCAGTGGATTTAACCCTGTTGGCGATCTCTGGGAATTTTCTCTTTGATCCGGCGACCCATCGAGATTTCTTAGGCGCTATTTTAGGCACTGGCATTGTGCGTGAAAAAGTGGGTGATATTTTGGTGATGGGCGAACGAGGCGCTCAGGCCATTGTTATCCCGGCGATCGCGGAGTTTTTGCAGCAATCCCTGACCCAGGTGCGAACGGTGCCTGTGAAAACCGAAATTTTACCCTGGGCGGAACTGAGGGTTCGAGAGCCGCGCACCAAGGAGATAACCACCGTGGAAGCGTCTATGCGCCTGGATGCAGTGGCTTCAGCAGGATTTGGGATGTCGCGCAGTAAAATGGGTGCGCTCATCGGCACCGGGGATGTGCGCGTAAATTGGAAAACCGTTACCCAGGCAAGCTATGTGGTCAAACCTGGCGATCTGGTAGCCATCCGGGGTAAAGGACGCCTAACCATTGGCGAAGTCACTCTGACAAAAAAGGATCGATATCGAATGCAACTCACGCGCTACTATTAATCCTTCTATACAATCCCTCAACTTGATTTGAGGGAACCCGCATCTGTCTGACTCGAGGATTGGGATGTCAACGGGGCGGCGAATCAATTCCCTTTAAGTTCAGATATCCTATGATTAAACTCGATCAATTTTTGAAGCTGCAAGGATGGGTGTCAACGGGAGGACAGGCAAAGCACCTCATCCAAAACGGTGAGGTCAGCGTCAATGGCCAAGTTGAAACCCGTCGGGGACGGAAGCTCAATGCTGGAGACGTTGTGGAACTCGATGACCAGGCTCAACAAGTTTCACCTGCGGCCATGACTCCCCCCGTGACGCCTGAGGGTCAGGACTCCTAATCCTTCTACCCCTGTATGAGGCCCTTTTTTCCCTGTCCCCAGCAAATTGACCCCTGGGTGAGCTCAAATCCGTCTTACTGATTAATGCGTTGAGCTGTTTGAGGAACAGCCGGCGGCAGCGAGGCTGACGAGGAATATTCAACCGTAACGTAAAGGGGCACGAACAGAGTCACAAACGTAATGAACCCCCCACACAGGTGAATGAAGAGTTGCCTTGGGCTACTATGCCCAGGAGGGTCTTCGGCTTGGCTAAACGCATCCATGATAAAACTGTCAACAGCTATATTGCTTGGGCAGAGCTAAATTCAAGACTGCCCCTGACCCTAAGGTAGCATTTTCACCTTAGAGTTTAGGGAAATCTTGGCCCTGAAACAGTATTGTCCGAGACGATCCGCGATGGTTTCGACACCAGGCCCAAATTTCATGCTTTCGATAGAACTTGGGGTCTGGCCTTAGACGGATCGCTTAACCCGCGGGCACTGTTTACGTTACGAATCAGAAGCTTGACGGGCATCCTAGAGTTCAGGTTGTTCATGATGTCTGGGTGTGAAGAGTGTGCCGCAATCCGATTATGAGTTCGGAGGTTCGGGGATTGCCGATTTATTGAGCATGCGCACGCTGCAAGATCTCAGTACGGCTCAGCTCATTGAGCTGGTGCTTCACCAAGAAAGAGTGATTGGTCATCTGAGCCGTAAGAACCAAGAGCTGATGAAGCAAATACAGGGTCAAGGTGGCAGTGAAGCTTCGGTGGCCTATCCACGGGATCAGGACAAAACGGCTCCCCGACTGTTTCTTCAGACCGATTCGACGTCGCGGCCTATTGTGCTAAATGGAGGACCATCCTGGACCTTGGGGCGAGGGGACGAAAATACCATTACGCTGGATGACCACTGTATGTCCCGTAATCACGCCATGATCCAAGAAATTGATCGGCGGGAGTATTATCTCATTGACCTCGGCAGTCGGAATGGATCCTTTGTGAACCATCGCCGTGTCAGCGTTCCCACCGCCTTGAAGCATGGGGATCAAATCACCCTTGGACAAACCAATTTTCTCTTTTCCTGTCCCCAGCAGGTGGTGGCAAGCAAAATGACCATTCCGTCAGAACTTGTCCAGGATCCAGTGGCCATGGCCACCAATGTTCTGCATGTACGACGGTTGATTTCGGTGTTAGTCGTGGACATCCGCAGCTTTACGCGACTTACGCGCCAACTCGATGAACATGTGCTATCGGAAGTTGTGGGAGCCTGGTTTAACGCTGTCGGAAAAATTATTCGTCACTATGGCAGCTGGGTGGATAAGTACATTGGTGATGCTGTAATGGCCGTCTGGATTCACGGTAGTCATGATGTGAGTCAGGAAGAAATATTGCGGCCGTTCCAAGCGCTTAAGGCCCTCTACGAGATGACCCGTCAAATGCATTGTCACTACCCCTTGCCCTTTCCGCTTCAGATTGGCGCCGGGTTGAATACGGGGCTGGCCATGGTGGGGAATACAGGCAGCGGTGATCGCCCTGATTACACCGCCCTAGGAGATACGGTGAACGCAGCATTTCGCCTTGAAACCAGTACCAAGCAGCTTCAGGTTGATATTGCTCTGGGGGCTAAAACCTATGAATACCTGCAGCGCCATTGTCGTAGCTCGCTGCCCTTTCAACAACAGGCGTTATCCCTCAAAGGGTATGACCGGCCCACTGTGGTTTACACACTCCATTTTTCAGACTTGGCTGGCTTTCTCGATCCATGACGCAGATCTCGATCACAGTTCCCGGTGAACCACTGATAAAATTGTGCCGCAGGATGTCACAATGATCTCAACCTTGTAGCAAGTGCGGCGTGACTGTGCGGGGGTGCTCTGTTCCCTGGCAAGAAGCCATAAATCAAGAACTGCTGTGTCCTAATCTCTGAATCGAGGAGGTTCTTAAAAATATGCGACCTTTAATTCGTCGTTTTAGTTTGTTGGCGGTCGGATTGACTGTTTTTCTGTCATTGTTTAGCTGGATGCAGCCTGTCCAGGCGCAAGCCCTCAGATCATCTGCTCCAATCCTATTTGCAGAAGCATCCTACCGGAATGAAGCGGATGCGAAGTTGGCAGAGATTGGCCAAAAAATTGATCTAAATAACACCAATATTTTTGCCTTTACAAAGTATCGGGGTCTATATCCTACGATTGCCAGCAAAGTCGTGGCAAATGCTCCCTACGAGTCGGTTGAGGATGTTTTGAGTATCGCTGGACTCTCTGAGAATCAAAAGCAACTGCTGGAAGCAAACCTGGAAAACTTCACCGTGACTGATCCGGCTGATGCATTGGTCAGCGGAGCAGACCGCTATAACAACGGTGCATATAAGTAGCATCCGTTGAGTATCTGTTTAATTTTCTAAGGTGATTCTTACCTCAGGGACAGCACAATGGTGATTGTCCCTTTTTTGTAGCAAAAATCTGTCCGGTGAGGATCGCCGTTCTGTATGCTAAGGGCATCCATACGAAATACAGGCTATGCCCGAAGCTGAGAGCTTTCCTTGCTATGACGTCGTGGTCATTGGCGCTGGAGCCGCTGGACTTTACACTGCCCTTTCCTTGCCGAAAGCGCTACGGATTGCTCTGATGACGAAGGATACGCTCAAACAGTCTGCGAGCGACTGGGCACAGGGAGGAATTGCTGCAGCTGTTCGGGCTGATGATTCCCCGACTCTCCATGCGAGCGACACCTTGGCAGCAGGGGCGGGACTGTGTGACCGAGAGGCGGTTGATTTGCTGGTCAGGAATGCCGATCGCCAAATCCGTCGCTTGCTCGACATGGGGGTGGCCTTTGATCGTCAACAGCAAACGCTTGCCCTCACCTTAGAGGCTGCACATTCTCGCCCGCGCGTTCTCCATGCTGCCGATGCCACGGGCAAGGCTCTGATCAAGACGCTAACGCAACAAGTTTTAATTCAGTCCAATATTCAGGTTTTGTCCAACTTTTTTACCTTAGACTTGATGCTTCACCCGGTCAGTCAGATCTGTCAGGGGGTATGGGGGTTTTCGGAGGGAAAGCTAACGCCGATCTTCGCCCATGCTGTCGTGCTAGCCACGGGCGGAGGTGGACAGGTTTTTTCCCAGACCACTAATCCGGCCCTCAGTACTGGAGACGGGGTAGCTATGGCCTGGCGAGCAGGGGCCAAGCTACGAGATCTAGAATTTTTTCAGTTTCATCCCACGGCGCTTAAGGTTCCGAATGCCCCCCGGTTTCTCATCAGCGAAGCGGTTCGAGGGGAGGGGGCGCAGCTGATGGATCACCAGGGGTATCGCTTCATGTTTGACTATCATCCTTTAGGAGAACTCGCGCCCCGCGATGTGGTCAGCCGCGGCATCTTCCATCGCCTTGAGCAAACCCATCAATCCCATGTTTGGTTGGATCTGCGAGTGATTGAGGCAGAGCGCATTCAGCGTCGATTTCCAAAGATCATTCGCTTCTGTCGAACCTGGGGGATAGACGTCTTTCAAGATCCTATTCCTGTCTCTCCTGCTGCGCACTATTGGATGGGGGGCGTTCAAGCTAACCTGCAGGCGCGCACCTCTATTCCAGGACTATATGCAGTGGGGGAAGTAGCCAGTACCGGTGTTCACGGGGCAAATCGGCTGGCCAGTAATTCCCTCCTAGAGTGCCTGGTTTTTGGGGCAACCCTGGCTGAGGCCATCACCGAGGAAAGCCAGAGTTTCTCTCACTGCCTCTCGACAATCAAACCTGCTCAATTTTCTCTGCGATCGCAAAGTTTGCAGACAGATGCCTGGAACTTAATCACTCAAATTCGCCAGAATTTACCGGATCTCATGTGGCGAAGCGCAGGGATTAACCGCGATGCTCAGACCTTGGGCCAGGCGATCGAGCAAGTCTCCCAATGGCGTCAGGCCATTGAGTCCGTAGCCCCCAATTATCAACAGCTGCTCGATCAAAAACAGCGATTGCAGCTTCCGCTGGATCAGCTACGGGTCTGGGGAGAGACTCGGAACCTGGCAGATATCGCCTACCTAATCCTCAAAAGTGCTCTTTTTCGCACGGAAAGCCGTGGAGGACATTACCGATCTGACTTTCCTGATTCCCAGTCAAACTGGGCGACCCACACCTCCATCCAGGATCACACTTGGGTTCAGGCTCCTGTCAAAACTGCCTAAATAGGGGGCTTCAGCATCTTCTTCAAAATTCTCCGAAGAAGTAGTTGACAAGAGTGGCTGTAGTTGTTAGGTTAGTAAAGCGCTCAAGAGAGGGAGACCTCAAAAAGAGACG